>DASSVD010000222.1:0-20333 GCA_035706365.1 Nocardioidaceae bacterium | reverse complement strand
GCGGTGATCGTGTCGTAGAAGGTGGGGGTGGAGTAGTCGAGGTAGGGCACCAGGCCGTTGTCCTCGCTGAGCTGCTGCCAGCCCTCGACCAGCTGCGCGTCGATGCTGCCCTCGGGCAGCTGCTGCGCCGCCTCGCCCGGGACCGCGGGCAGGTTGCCGGTCTCGGTCATCACGTCGGCCGCGTGCTCGTTGGTGAGGAAGTCGATGTACGCCGCGGCGACGTCGGCGTGGTCGGACTTGCTGGTGACCCCGAACGCCAGCGACTCACCGCCGGTGGTGGCCACGGAGCCGCTGGAGCCGGCGGCGCCGGGCGGGGGCACCATCAGGCCCAGCGAGTCGCCCATCGGCCCCTTCAGGTCGGCGGCCGCCCAGGTGCCGGTGATCATGAAGACGCCCTGCCCTGCGGCGAAGTGCTTCATCGAGTCGTCGTAGCCGACGCCGTTGACGCTGTCGCCGAAGTAGCCCCGGTCGACCCACTGCTGCAGCGTGGTGGCCGCCTCCACGGTGCCGGGGTCGGTCCAGGCGGCGTCACCGGTGCCGAACACCAGGTTGCGGGGGTAGTCCTTGCCAGCGATCTGGTCCTGGATCACCCCGAAGGTGTGGATCGCCGGCCACTGGTCGAGGTTGCCGAACTGGATCGGCAGCTCACCGGCCGACTTCGCCTTGTCGAGGGCGGCGGTGAAGTCCGACCAGGTCTGTGGCGGCTCGAGGCCGAGGTCGTCCAGCTTGGCCTTGTTGTAGTAGATCCCGACGTACTCGCCCATCTGGGAGAGGCCGTAGAGGTGGCCCTCGCCGAAGTGCGAGGCGTCCTCGCTGACCCGGTTCAGGTCCAGCAGCGAGGAGGGGTAGCGGTCGGCCCAGCCGTAGGCGTCGGCGTAGTCGTCGAGCGGCAGCAGCATGCCGGCCTTCACGAACGAGACCATGTCGGGGTAGCCCTGGTTGACCTCGACCACGTCGGGCGGGTTGTTGCCCGACAGCGCCAGCTTCAGCGTGGTCTTCAGGTCCGAGAAGCTCTTCGCGGTCCGCTCGATGGTGACGTTGGGGTACTTCTCCTCGAACTCCTGGTTGAGCTGGGTGATCTCGGCGTTCTGCCCGCCGCGGACCTCCTGGTCCCACACCCGCAAGGTCACCTCGCCGGCCTTGGAGGGGTCGGTGGAGACCGCCTGCGGGCCGCCGGTGCCGCCGGAGCCGCCACCGGACTCGTCCGGCGAGCCGCCGGAGGGGCCGGGGGCGCCGCAGCCGGCGGCGGTGAGCACCAGGCCGGCCAGCGCCAGGGCGCCGGTGAGCAGCCGCCGGCGGGAGGGGGTGCGCGTCATGGGGTCTCCTTCGTCGTTCCGTCCGGCCGCGGCGGGGGCGGCGGCCCGGGTGTCGCAGGGATGGGAGGCGCGTCGACGTCGGAGAGCCGGGCGATGGTGGCCGCGGCCCGGCGTCGGGCGGTGACCGGGTTCGCCGGCGCGAGCTCGTCGAGGAACGCGTAGCGCCGCTTGAGGGAGGCGGCGTACGCCCCTCCGCCGTCGGTGTCGCGGATGTGGTGCCACCAGTCGAGGACGTCGCCGAGGCCGGGCGCGGCCAGGGAGCCGCCGAAGTGCTGGACGGCCAGGGCCGAGCAGGCGGAGGCGAACGCGAGCCGGTCGCGCAGCGGCCAGTCGTGCAGCGTGCCCAGGATCATCCCGGCCGCGAACACGTCGCCGGCACCGGTGGGGTCGATCGCGTTGACCCGCAGCGCCGGCACGTCGGCCTCCTCCCCGGTGGTCGCGTCGATCGCCATCGCGCCGTGCACACCGTTGGTGACCACCGCCAGCGGCACCAGGTCGGCGATCGCGTAGAGCGCGTCGCGCGGGGTATCGGTGCGGGTGTAGGCCATCGCCTCGGCGGCGTTGGGCAGGAACGCGTGGCACGAGGAGAGCTGCTCGAGGACCCGCGGCGACCAGGCACCGGTGTCGTCCCAGCCCACGTCGGCGAAGACCCGGGCGCCGTCGGCCACCGCGAGGTCGACCCAGGACGGCTGCGCGGCGCCGCCGATGGTGTCCTCGCCCAGGTCGACCAGGACCACCTTGGAGCGCGGCGCGCGGCCGATCATCTCGGTGGCGTGCACCGGCGCCTGGTGCCCGTGGGTGACCATCGCCCGGTCACCCTGGGCCGCCATGGAAACGGTCACCGGGGAGTGCCAGTTCTCGAAGCGGCGGGAGCAGGACAGGTCGACCCCCTCCTGCTCGGAGAGGCTGCGCCAGCAGAACTCGCCGTACACGTCGTCACCGAAGGCCGCGGCCAGGGAGGTGTGCAGGCCGAGCCGGCTGGCGGCGGTGGCCATGTTCGCGATGCCGCCGGGAGAGGAGCCCATCCCCTGCGCCCAGATCTCGGTGCCGGGCGGCGGCAGGCTGGACAGCCCGGTGAACACGATGTCGAGGAACACGGTGCCGTGCAGGAACACGTCGAACTCCCGCGCATCCGTGCCCTGGCTCATCTCGTGACGTGTCCTCTCGCTGAGAGCCGCCACGATAGGGCGTGAGCCCGGTGGCCACAACAGGTAATGCGCAAAAATGATCAACGTCGATCATCCGTGCGCAGCTGGTTTGTTACCGTGCCTGCATGCTCCGCGCCCGCCGTCACGCCGAGATCGTGCGGCTGCTGCGCGAGGCCGGCCCCACGCCCGTCGCCGAGCTGGTGGCGGCGGTGGGCGCGAGCCCGGCCACGGTACGCCGGGACCTCGCCGACCTGGCCGACCAGGGCGCGCTGCGCCGCGTGCGCGGGGGGGCGCAGTTGGCCGAGGCCGACGACTCCCGGGGTACGCCGGCCCCGGACGCCGACCTGGCCCACCCCTACGAGCAGGTCGCCGGACGCGACGCCGACGACAAGGCCGCGGTGGCCGCCCGGGCGCTGCGCCTGGTCGATGACGGCGACGTCCTGCTGCTGGACATCGGCACCACGGTGGCCGCCCTCGCGCGGCTGCTGCGCGGCCGCCCGGTGACCGTGGTGACCTCGAGCCTGGCGGTGCTCGACGTGCTGCGTGACGACGCGCAGTTGGAACTGGTGCTGCTCGGCGGGGTGGTGCGCCAGCCGTACCGGTCCCTGGTCGGGCTGCTCACCGAGACCGCGCTGGGGCAGGTGCGCGCGGACCTGGCGTTCCTGGGCACCAGCGGCGTGCGTCCCGACGGCGAGGTGCTGGACAGCACCCGCGTCGAGGTGCCGGTCAAGCGCGCGCTGATGGCCGCCGCCGACCGGTCGGTGCTCCTGGCCGACCGGCACAAGTTCCCCGGCACCGGAGCGCTCAAGGTGTGCCACGTGCGCGACCTGGACGTGGTGGTGACCAACGACGGCGTCGACGGGTCCGCGCTGGGCCCGTGGACCGACGAGGTGGAGGTGCTTCGCGGGTGAAGCTGACGATTCTCGGGGGCGGCGGTTTCCGCGTTCCGCTCGTGTACGGCGCGCTGCTGCGCGACCGCCACGAGCCGCGCATCGACCAGGTCGCGCTGCACGACGTCGACGCCGACCGCCTCGCGGTGGTCGGCCGCGTGCTCGCACAGATGGCCGCGACCGGCCCCGACGGCCCGGACGCCGCGCCGCGGGTGACCACCAGCACCGACCTCGACGAGGCGCTCGAGGGTGCGGACTTCGTGTTCTCCGCGATCCGGGTCGGCGGCCTGGCGGGGCGCACCGCCGACGAGCACGTGGCGCTCGACCTCGGCGTGCTGGGGCAGGAGACCGTCGGCCCCGGCGGGATCGCCTTCGGACTACGCACCGTCCCGGTGGCGCTTGACGTCGCGCAGCGGGTCGCCGCGGTCGCCCCGGACGCGCGGGTCATCAACTTCACCAACCCCGCCGGGATGATCACCGAGGCGATGCAGCGGGTGCTCGGCGACCGGGTGGTCGGGATCTGCGACTCCCCGATCGGCCTGGCGCGACGGGCGGCCCGGGCGCTCGGTCTGGAGCCGGAGGCGACGTACCCCGACTACGTGGGGCTGAACCACCTGGGCTGGCTGCGCGGGCTGCTCCACGACGGGGTCGACGTGCTGCCCCGGCTGCTCGCCGACGACGACCTGCTGCGCGGCATCGAGGAGGCCCGGCTGTTCGGGACCCCGTGGGTCCGCACGCTCGGGGCGCTGCCCAATGAGTACGTCTACTACTACGACTACGCCCGGGAGGCCCTGTCGGCGGTGCGCGGCGAGCCGGCCACCCGCGGCGACTTCCTGCTGCAGCAGCAGGACGCCTTCTACGCGCAGGTCCGCTCCACCCCCGAGCGCGCCCTGGACGAGTGGCGCCGGGTCCGGCGCGAGCGCGACGAGAGCTACATGGCCGAGGTCCGCGCCGAGGCCGAGACCGGCGACCGGGACGCAGCGGACCTCGAGGGCGGCGGCTACGAGGGCGTGGCGCTGGCCTACATGGCGGCGCAGATGCGCGGCGAGCAGACCCGGATGATCCTCGACGTGCGCAACGGCGGCGCCGTGCCCGGCCTGCCCGCCGACGCGGTGGTCGAGGTGCCCTGCCACGTCGACGCCTCCGGCGCCCGGCCGCTGGCCACCGCACCCCTGCCCGGCCACCAGCTCGGACTGCTGCAACAGGTCAAGGCGGTCGAGCAGCTCACCATCGAGGCTGCCCTCACCGGTGATCCGGGGCTCGCGGTGCAGGCCTTCGCGACCCATCCGCTGGTGGACTCCGTGGCCACCGCCCGCGCCCTGCTGGACGGCTACCGCGCCGCCCACCCGGCGCTGGCGGCGTTGTTCGGCTGACCTTCGCGGTGGCCGGTGTCCACCCACTGTCGGGCCCCAGGGGCCGGCGCCCACCGCGCGGTAGGTTCGAGACCGGACCCCCAGGGAGGAGCGCGATGACCCACGCCGACCAGGCCGGCCCCCCGGCTGACCCCGCACCCAGCACCGCCCACCCGCCCCTGGGCGGCGCTGGCGCCTCCGTGCGCAGCCGCCGTGGCGACGGCGCGCGGCTGACCGCGCTGCTGCTGGAGAACGTGCACCCGGTCGCCGACGGGATCCTGGCCGAGGCCGGGATCGACGTACACCGGGTCCCGGGCGCGCTCGACGAGGGCGAGCTGGCCGACGCACTGCAGGACGTGGACCTGGTCGGGATCCGCTCCAAGACCCGGGTGACCGCCGACGTGCTGGACAAGGCGCCGCACCTGCTGGCGGTCGGCGCGTTCTGCATCGGCACCAACCAGATCGACCTGGAATCCGCCGCGGCGCGAGGCGTGGCGGCGTTCAACGCGCCGTTCTCGAACACCCGCAGCGTGGTCGAGCTGGCGATCGCCGAGATCATCGCGCTGACCCGGCGGCTGACCGAGAAGGACGACGCCCTGCACGCGGGCGTGTGGGACAAGTCCGCGAAGGGTGCGCACGAGGTGCGCGGCCGGCGCCTGGGCATCATCGGCTACGGCAACATCGGCAGCCAGCTGTCGGTGATCGCCGAGGCCCTGGGCATGTCTGTGTGCTTCTACGACGTGTCCGACAAGCTGGCGATGGGCAACGCCCAGCGCCGCTCCACCATGGCCGAGGTGCTCGCCGAGTCCGACGTGGTCTCGCTGCACGTGGACGGCCGGCCGGGCAACGCGGGGATCTTCGGGGACGCGGAGTTCCGGCAGATGAAGCCGGGCGCGCTGTTCTTGAACCTCTCCCGCGGCTTCGTGGCCGAGCCCGACTCGCTGCGGGCGCACATCGAGTCCGGTCACCTCGCCGGCGCCGCGATCGACGTGTTCCCGGTCGAGCCGAAGGCCCAGGGCGAGCCGTTCGACTCCGCGCTGCGGGGCCTGCCGAACGTGATCCTCACCCCGCACATCGGCGGCTCCACCGAGGAGGCGCAGGAGGACATCGGCCGGTTCGTGGCCGGCAAGCTCGCCGACTACGTCGGTGCCGGCGCCACCACCCTGAGCGTGAACCTGCCCAACGTCACGCTCGAGCACACGCCCGGCACCCACCGGCTCGCCCACCTGCACCGCAACGTGCCCGGCGTGCTCGCCCGGGTCAACCAGGTGCTCGCCGACCGGCAGGTCAACGTCGAGGGTCAGCTGCTGACGACCCGCGGCGAGCTGGGCTACCTGCTCACCGACGTGCGCACCGACTACACGCCGGACGTGATCGCGGAGCTGGAGGGACTCCCCGAGACGGTCAGCCTGCGCATCCTGGACTGAGCGTCCGGCTCGAGAGTCACTCGAAGCGCGACGGGTCCCCGGATCCGCGGCGCAGCACCTCGGGGTAGCCCTCGGAGAAGTCCACCACCGTGGTGGGCACCTCCCCGCAGTCGCCGGAGTCGACCACCGCGTCGACCTGGTGGTCCAGGGCCTCCTTGATCTCCCACCCCTGGGTCATCGGGTCCTCCTCGCCGGGCAGCAGCAGGGTGCTGGACAGCATCGGCTCCCCCAGCTCGGCCAGCAGCGCCTGCGCCACCACATGGTCGGGGATCCGGACGCCCACGGTGCGCTTCTTGGGATGCATCAGCCGCCGCGGCACCTCCTTGGTGGCCGGCAGGATGAACGTGTAGCAGCCTGGCGTCGCCGCCTTGACGGCGCGGAAGACCTTGTTGTCCACGTGCACCAGCTGGCCGAGCTGCGCGAAGTCCTTGCACAGCAGCGTGTAGTGGTGCTTGTCGTCGAGACCGCGGATCGCCGCGATCCGGTCCTTGCCGTCGCGGTTGCCCAGCTGGCAGCCCAGCGCGAAGCAGGAGTCGGTCGGGTAGGCCACCAGCCCGCCGTCGCGGATCAGATCCACGGCCTGCCGGATGGACCGGGGCTGCGGATTGTCGGGGTGTACGTCGAAGTAGCGCGCCATGATCCATCCCATGGTGCCAGGCCACCGGTCGCCCCGCGGACGCACACCGCCACGTACCGGACACGGACTCCGGTAGCGTGCGTCCCGATGAGCCTCACCCTGATCCCCGCCCACCTCGGCCGCTACCGGCAGATCGCCACGCTGCTGCTGCGCCACGGCCGCGGAGACCTGGTGCGCTCCACCGGCCTGGACGCCGCGCTCACCGACGAGGCCCCCGAGGGTGACCGCGCGGCCGCGGAGAGCCTCACCGACGACCTGGAGGCGATGGGCCCCACCTTCGTCAAGCTGGGCCAGCTGCTCTCCACCCGGGTCGACCTGCTCACCCCCGCCTACACCGACGCGCTCTCGCGGCTGCAGGACGAGGTGGAGCCGTTCGACCACGAGACCGTCGAGCAGATCGTGAGCAGCGAGCTCGGCGTCCGGCTGTCGAAGGTGTTCCCCGACTTCGACCGGAAGCCGATCGCCTCGGCCTCCCTCGGTCAGGTGCACCGGGCCCGGTTGCGCGACGGCCGCGACGTGGTGGTCAAGGTGCAGCGTCCCGACATCCGCGAGCAGGTGCTGGCCGACATGGAGGTGCTCACCGACCTGGCCGGGGTGCTCGACGCGCACACCGACACGGGGCGCCGGCTCGGCGTATCCGACCTGGTCGAGGAGTTCCGCCGCACGCTGCTGGAGGAGCTGGACTACCGGCGGGAGGCGGCGAACCTCGAGACCCTGCGCGGCATCGTCGAGGATCACGACCGCCTCGTGGTGCCGGCGGCATACCCGGACCTCACCACGAGCCGGGTGCTGACCATGGAGTACGTCGACGGCAGCAAGGTGACCGACCTGGGGCCGCTGCGGAAGCTCGAGCTGGACGGCGCCGGGCTCGCCGATGCGCTGTTCGCCGGCTACCTGCGACAGGTGCTCGTCGACGGCGTCTTCCACGCCGACCCCCACCCCGGCAACGTGCTGGTCACCGCCGACGACCGGCTCGCGCTCATCGACGTGGGCATGGTCGCGCGGGTCGCCCCGGCGTACCGGGACGGGCTGGTCAAGCTCTTCCTCGCCCTGGCCGACGGACGGCCCGACGAGGTGGCCCGCATCGCGGCGGGGCTCGGCGAGCAGCTGCCCGACTACGACGCCTCACGCTTCGAGCGGGCGGTGACCGAGGTGGTGGGCCGAACCGCCGACGCGTCGGTGTCCGACATCGACGTCGGCGCGATGGTGCTGCAGCTGACCCGGCGCGCCGCCGAGTGCGGGCTGCGGATGGAGCCGCAGCTGGCGATGCTGGGCAAGACCCTGCTGAACCTGGACCAGGTCGCCCTGGCGCTCGACCCCGGCTTCGAGCCGCGCGAGGCGCTGCGCCGGCACACCTCACAGATCATGCGCTCGTCGATGCACACCTCACCCGCCGCGATGATGGCCTCGCTGCTCGAGGCCAAGGAGTTCGTGGAAGCCCTGCCGGGGCGGGTGAACCGGGCCTTCGACGCGATCGCGTCGGGCCACTTCGAGATGCGGGTCAAGGCGTTCGACGAGGACGAGTTCCTGCGCGGCCTCTACAAGCTGGCCAACACCATCACCTCGGGGCTGATCCTGGCCGCGATGATCCTCGCCTCCGCGCTGCTGGCCCGCTCCCCCGAAGGCGAGCCGACCACCACGAACCGGATCGCGCTCGTGGTCTTCGTCGTCTCGGTGGTGGTCGGGCTGGTGATGCTGGTGCGGATCGCGCTGCAGACCCGCCACGTCGGCTCGCGCGGGCGCCGCTGACGCCCCGACGAGCCACCGGGCAGGACCGGGGGAGGCCGGCCCTACTCCTCGTCCTCGCTGCGGCGCTGCTCGGGAAGCATCCCGGTGAGCAGCTCGCGGACCTCGGACTCGCGGTAGCGCCGGTGCCCGCCCAACGTCCGGATGGAGCTCAGCTTCCCGGCCTTGGCCCAGCGGGTGACGGTCTTCGGGTCGACGCGGAACATCGCGGCGACCTCGGCAGGCGTGAGCAGGGACTCGGACTCCTGGGGACGCGTGTTCATAGCGAGCCTCCTCGCGTTGTGCCGGTGCACGACGGCCCTGCTGACCCCCCACACCTGGCAAACAGTGTCGCACCCTCGAGGTTAGACGTCGTGGAAAATTTGACGACAATCGCGGATATGGGTCCACGAGGGGAGGTCGGGTAGCCCGACCGTGCGCGGCGTGTGACCCAGGTCGCACCCCGGCTGCGCCGAACCGTAGGCTGGTGGTGCCGTCCGCAACACCCCCGCGGGCGCGACCACGACCGCACGCCCGCACCACCCCCGCGGGCCCGACAGGGAAGGGTCACACCGTGACCGAGCACGCGTCCAGCGCCGAGGCAGAGCACCGCGGCGTCTTCGACCTCGCCACCGAGCACGAGCAGGTCGTCTACTGCCACGACGAGGCCACCGGCCTGAAGGCGATCGTCGCCATCTACTCCACCGCCCTGGGGCCCGCCCTGGGCGGCACCCGCTTCTACCCCTACGCCTCGGAGCAGGACGCCCTGGCCGACGTGCTCAACCTGTCCAAGGGGATGGCCTACAAGGCGGCGCTGGCCGGTCTGGACCTGGGCGGCGGCAAGGCAGTGATCATCGGGGACCCGGCCGCGCTCAAGAACGAAGCGCTGCTGCGCGCCTACGGCCGGTTCGTCCAGTCGCTGCACGGGCGTTACTACACCGCCTGCGACGTCGGCACCTTCAGCGAGGACATGGACCACATCGCCCGCGAGTGCTCCTACGTCACGGGCCGCACCGTCGCGCACGGCGGCGCCGGGGACAGCTCGGTGCTCACCGCCTACGGAACCTTCCAGGGGATGCGCGCCGCCGCCGAGTCGGTGTGGGGCGTGCCGACGCTGCACGGGCGGACCGTGGGCGTGGCCGGGGTGGGCAAGGTCGGCCGTCACCTGGTCGGCCACCTGGTCGAGGACGGCGCGCAGGTCGTGGTCACCGACGTGAACGAGGCCGCCGTGGCCCGGCTCGCCGACACCTACCCCGACGTACGCGTCGTCGCCGACACCGACGCGCTGGTCGACAGCGAGCTCGACGTCTACGCGCCCTGCGCGCTCGGCGGAGCGCTCACCGACGACGTCGTCGCACGGCTCAGCGCCTCCATCGTCTGCGGCGCCGCGAACAACCAGCTCGCCCACGAGGGCGTGGAGAAGCTGCTGCAGGACCGCGGCATCCTCTACGCGCCCGACTACATGGTCAACGCCGGCGGCCTGATCCAGGTCGCCGACGAGCTGGAGGGGTTCTCCTTCGACCGCGCCAAGGCGCGGGCGACGCAGATCTTCGACACCACGCGGCGGGTGTTCGCGCTCGCCACCGAGGAGGGCGTGCCACCGGCCGCGGCCGCGGACCGGCTGGCGGAGCGCCGGATGCGCGAGGTCGGGCGGCTGCGCGGCATCTGGCTCGGCTGAGCCGGCGGGCCGAGCGCAGCGGGGCCGGACGCAGCCCGGCAGATTGCAGCGCGGCCGGACGCAGCGAAAGGCGGGCCCGCCGGACGACCGGCGGGCCCGCCCCCGTCAGCTGGGTCAGCCTGTGCTGCCGTCGCGCGACGAGGTGTAGTCAGCCCACTCGTCGTCGTAGTCGTCCGCCTCACCGGGGTCGGTGTCGGCAGGACTGTTTCCTGAGTCGCCGTGCAGCTCCGCGGCTAGCGCGCCGAAGTCCGTCTCGTGGGTGCGGTACTTCAGGTCGCGGGCAACCTTGGTCTGCTTGGCCTTCGCACGGCCGCGCCCCATAGGGTCGACCCCCTCGCACACTTGGCCGGAGTCACGAAATCCCGAACCGCGACGGCCACCGGGTGGCAATCACGGACAGGCCCTCGCGCGTCCGGTCTCTCGTTCGTCTTCTCCTGGGCACAACGGTACCTGCCCGGTGGGTGTTCCCGCACATCAGGACCCGAAAGCGACGTCACCAGCCGGGATGGCGGCCGGTCAGGGCGACCGATCCACCCTGGAGATCCCCCTCGGACCCGACCAGCGCGACCTCGCCGCAGACCCACGCGTCCAGGCCGTGCCCCTGCAACAGGCTGACCGCGGTGTCCGCCTCGTCGGCCGGCAGCAGCGCGACCATGCCCACCCCGCAGTTCAGGGTGCGCTCCAGGTCGGCCTGCTGCACCGAGCCGACGCGGCGCACCAGGTCGAAGATCGGCTGCGGGGTCCAGCTGCCGCGGTCGACGGTCGCGGCCACCTCCTCGGGGAGCACCCGCTCGAGGTTCGCGGCCAGCCCGCCCCCGGTCACGTGCGACATCGCGTGGACGTCGGTGGAGCGGGCCAGGTCGAGGCACGCCTTGGCGTAGATCCGGGTCGGCTCCAGAAGCTCCTCGCCGAGCGGGCGGCCCAGCTCGGGCACGTCCCGGTCCAGGCGCCACCCGGCTCCGCCGTCCTCCGGAGCCCCGAGCAGCACGTGCCGGACCAGGGAGTAACCGTTGGAGTGCAGCCCCGAGGAGCCCATCGCGACCACCACGTCGTCGGGGCGGACCCGTCCCGGCCCGAGCAGCGCGGAGGCCTCGACCACCCCGGTCGTGGAGCCGGCCACGTCGTACTCGTCGGGACCGAGCAGGCCCGGGTGCTCCGCGGTCTCCCCGCCGACCAGGGCGCAGCCGGCCTGCACGCACGCCTCGGCGATGCCCTGCACGATCGCGGCGATCCGCTCGGGCACGACCCGCCCGGTCGCGATGTAGTCGGTCAGGAACAGCGGCTCGGCTCCGCACACGACCAGGTCGTCGACGAGCATCCCCACCAAGTCGAACCCGATCGTGTGGTGCCGGTCCATGGCCTGGGCGACGGCGACCTTGGTGCCGACGCCGTCGGCGGAGCTGGCCAGCAGCGGGCGCTCGTAGTCCTTCAGGGCGCTGGCGTCGAAGAGCCCGGCGAAGCCGCCGATGCCGCCGATCATCTCCGGGCGGCGGGCCTTGTCCACCCAGACCTTCATCAGCTCGACGGCCTTGTCGCCGGCGTCGATGGAGACCCCGGCCCCCTCGTACGTCGCACTCACGGGCGCTCCAGCGAGTCGGGGGCGCCGCCGCCCGGGGACAGGCTCAGTCCGGCCGGCTCGACGTCCGGACGGGCGTCACGGGCCGCACCCTGGTCGTCGAGCTCGAGCAGGTGCTTGCCGAGGTCCTCGGGGTCGGGCAGCTGGACGGGGTAGACGCCGTCGAAGCAGGCCCGGCACAGGCTGTCCTTGGGCACCTCGGTCGCCTCGACCAGCTCGTCGAGGTCGATGTAGGCCAGCGAGTCCGCCCCGATCGAGCGGCAGATCTCCTCGGTGGCCAGGCCGTTGGCGATCAGCTCCGCGCGGCTGGCGAAGTCGATGCCGTAGAAGCACGGCCACTTCACCGGCGGGCTGGAGATCCGCACGTGCACCTCGCGGGCGCCGGCCTCGCGCAGCATCCGCACCAGCGCTCGCTGGGTGTTGCCGCGGACGATGGAGTCGTCGACCACCACCAGCCGCTTGCCCTCGATGACGTCGCGCAGCGGGTTCAGCTTGAGCCGGATGCCGAGTTGACGGATCGTCTGCGAGGGCTGGATGAACGTGCGGCCGACGTAGGAGTTCTTCACCAGCCCCGAGCCGTAGGGGATGCCCGAGGCCTCGGCGTACCCGATCGCGGCCGGGGTGCCCGACTCGGGCACCGGGATCACCAGGTCCGCCTCGGCAGGGTGCTCGCGCGCCAGCCGGCGGCCGATCTCCACGCGCACGCTGTGCACGCGCCGGTCGCTCATCAAGGTGTCCGGCCGGGCCAGGTAGACGAACTCGAACAGGCAGTGCTTGGGCGCGGCCTGGGCGAACGTGCGACTGCGCAGCCCGTCCTCGTCGACGGCGATCAGCTCGCCGGGCTCCACCTCGCGGATGAACGACGCGCCCACGATGTCCAGTGCCGCGGTCTCGGAGGCGACGACCCAGCCGCGCTCCAGCCGGCCCAGCACCAGCGGCCGGATCCCCTGCGGGTCGCGGGCGGCGTACAGCGTGTTCTCGTCCATCCAGACGAAGGAGAAGGCGCCCTTGACCGAGGTGAGCACCTCGGCGGCGTTCTCCTCCAGGCTGCGGTCCGGGTGGTGCGCGAACAGCGCGGTCACCAGCGAGGTGTCGTTCGTGGCGGTCTCGGCGGCCCGCACGTCCAGCTCGCCGTTGCGGTGCGCGAGGCCGCGGACCCGCTCGGCCAGCTCGCGGGTGTTGGTCAGGTTGCCGTTGTGCGCCAGCGCGATGGATCCGTCCGCGGTGGGGCGGAACGTCGGCTGCGCGTTGTGCCAGGTGCTCGCGCCGGTGGTGGAGTAGCGGGCATGTCCGACGGCGAGGTGACCGTTCAGCGACTCCAGGGTGGCCTCGTCGAAGACCTGGGAGACCAGCCCCATGTCCTTGAAGACCAGGATCTGGCGCCCGTTGCTGACCGCGATGCCTGCCGACTCCTGGCCGCGGTGCTGGAGGGCGTAGAGGCCGTAGTAGGTCAGCTTGGCGACGTCCTCGCCCGGCGCCCACACCCCGAACACACCGCAGGCGTCCTGCGGTGCGCGGTCGGTGGGGTCCAGGTCGTGGGAGAGGCGGCCGTCACCGCGACGCGTCTGGGAGGGCACGTCGCCGAGTGTACGGGGCGGGCGCTCAGCCCGCGTCGCCCTGTCCGTCGAGGTGGGCCAGCAGCAGCGTCTCGGCCAGGCACACCCGGGCGAACTCGCCCAGGTGCAGGCCCTCGTTGGTGCCGTGGGCGCGGGTGTCGGGGTCCTCGACCCCGGTGACGAGTACGGCGGCGTCCGGGAATGCCTCCTGGAACGCCGCGATGAACGGGATCGACCCACCGACGCCGATGTCGACCGGGGCGGTTCCGTCCCAGGCCTCGCGGAACGCGGCGCGGGCGGCGTCGTAGACCGGTCCCTGCGCGTCGATCACGCCCGGCTGGCCGCTCTCGCGTCCCTTGGTGATGGTGAGCCGGGCGCCCCAGGGGACGTGCTTCTCCAGGTGGGCGATCAGCGCGTCCAGGGCTCGACCGGCCTCGTCGCCGGGGGCGAGGCGCAGGCTGACCTTGGCGCGGGCCGTCGGGATCAGGGTGTTGCTGGCCTGGTCGGTGCGGGTGGTGTCCAGCCCGATGATGGAGATCGACGGCCTGGTCCACAGCCGCTCGACCGCGGAGCCGGAGCCGATCAGCTCGACGCCGTCCAGCAGCGAGGACTCCTCGCGGATCCGGCCCTCGGGGTAGTCCAGGTCGGTGGCGGGCCCGGACACCAGCCCGTCGACGGCGACGTTCCCCGCGTCGTCGTGCAGGGTGGCCAGCAGACGGACCAGCGCCATCATCGCGTCGGGCACCAGGCCACCCCACATGCCCGAGTGCACGCCGTGGTCGAGGGTCGCCACGTCGACGAACAGGTCCACGTTGCCGCGCAGCGTCGTGGTGAGCGCGGGCACGCCGATCTCCCAGTTCGTGGAGTCGGCGATCACGATCGCGTCGGCGCGCAGCCGGTCGCGGTGCTCGGCCAGGAACGCCGGGAGGTTCGGCGAGCCGACCTCCTCCTCGCCCTCGACGAAGACGATCACGCCGCAGGGCGGCGTACCGCCGTGGGCGCGGATCGCCGCCAGGTGCGCCGCGATGCCGGCCTTGTCGTCGGCGGCGCCACGGCCGTAGAGGCGGTCGCCGCGCTCGGTCGGCTCGAACGGGTCGCTCTCCCACTCCGCGCGCTCGCCGACCGGCTGCACGTCGTGGTGCGCGTAGAGCAGCACCGTCGGCGCGCCCTCCGGGCCGGCCTTGCGGGCGACGACCGCCGGGGCGCTACCGGCCGCGGTCAGGATGTCGACGTCGAAGCCCTCGCCTCGGAACAGCTGGGCCGTGGCCTCCGCGCTCCGCTGCACGTCCGCCGCGCGGCCCGGGTCCGCGCTCACCGACGGGATCCGGACCAGGTCCTCCAGGTCACGGCGCACGCCGGGGAGTACGTCGCGCACCGCCGCGCGCAGCTCCTCGGTCCGGTTCTGGTCGGGGGTACCCGCGTCAGCAGCCATGGCACCGCACTCTATGCACCGGCCGCGGCGGGCGGTCACCGGGCTGCACTCGCCGCCCTTCCCCGCGCGCGGTAGGTTCCGCAGGTTTTCCGGCCGCGAGACCTGCGGAACCTACCGTTGGGTGAGCCGGTAGGTGCGGTACTCCACCTGCTCGCCGCCCTTGTCGTGCGCACGGGCGGCGACGATCTCGCGCGCGAGGCCGTGCCGGTCCATCAGCGACTCGAGGAAGCCGATGTCCGCGGTGGTGCCGAAGAAGACCAGCGCCCGCCCCCGCTCGGTGAGGTGGTCGCGCAACTGCGCGAAGAAGGTGCGCAGGGCGGTGTAGTTCTCGTCGGTGATCGCCGCCTCGGCCCAGTCCCGAGGCGCGAACCAGCGGAACGGCGGGTCGAAGACGACCAGGTCGAAGCGGCCCTCGACCGCGGAGAAGACGTCGCTGCGAGCGACACGGACGCGCTCCGCGACGCCGTTGCGCTCGGCGTTGGCGCGGGCCGCCTCCACGGCGTGCGGGTTGACGTCGACCGCCACCACGTCATGGGACGTGCCGGCGGCCAGGACCGCGTTCACCCCGCTGCCGGTGCCCATGTCGAGCACCCGGTCGTCCTCGCGCACCTCGTCGAGCACCGCGGTGCCCAGCAGGTCGGAGTAGAAGGCGATCGGCTGCACATGCGGCGGCACCACGAGAGTGCGGCGGAGGTAGTCGAAGGTGCGCGGCTCCCCGGCCGCGTCCTGCCGCAGGGCGGCGTACGCCTGGTCGTGCCAGGCGCGCATCTGCTCGGCCCGGTCCTCGGGCACCGTCGGCCGGAAGTCGCTCATCTGCAGCAATCTAGCCCGGCCGCCTCCGCTGACCCACCCGGCGGCGTCACCCGTCCACGCGCAGCACCGGCAGCAGCGGCGAGAGGTCCGAGCGCTCCCCCGAGGCGCGAACCCGGCCGTCCCGCTCGGCCTCGTGCCAGTCCAGCTCGCCGGTCGCCAGGGCGACCCAGGTGGTCGGGTCCGTCTCCACCACGGCCGGCGGCGTACCCCGGGTGTGGCGGGTGCCCTCGACACACTGGGCGACGGCGTACGGCGGCACCCGCACCTCGACTGCACCACCCGGCGCCTTCGCGACGAGCAACGCCAGCAGGTGCTTGGTCAGCAGCCGCAGGTCGGCCGGCTGCGCGGCACCATCCTGGAAGCGGTGCGCGGCGGCGGCCACCTGCGCCGGGTCGGCGGGACGCAGGCGAGCAGGCATGGCTCCAGTATCCCGAGCGGCTCACAGCTCCCCGAGCAGGGGCGCCAGGCGACGCAGCTCCTCCAGGTGCACCTCGGTGAGGTGTCCGAGGCGGCCCAGCCCCTCGTCGGTGAGCCGCAACCGGATCACCCGGTGGTCCCGCTCGTCGCGCTCGCGCTCGACCAGCCCGAGGGTACGGGCCCGCTCGACCAGCTCGCTGGCGGTGTGGTGCTTGACCAGGAGGTACTCCGCGATCTCGCCGATGGTCGGGGGCAGCGGGCCGTCGTGGCCGCGGATCGCGAGGAGGAGCTGGTGCTGGGCGTGCGTCAGCCCGCGGGCCTCGGCCTCGGCGCGGCTCCACTGGTCGAACCGGCGCAGCCGCCGACGGAAGGCGAGCAGCCGCTGGTACTCGTGGTCGGTCGGCACCTAGCACACGTTACTATGTCGTGTCCCGATATTTTTGAAAGGCGTTGCCCTGTGCCCAGTTCCGACATGCGTACACCCATGTCCGCCGCCACCCCGGTGCGCGACGTCCGGCACCTCGGCGACTTCTCGACCACTCCGCGGATGCTGGTCATCACCGCCCTGGCGATCCCGATCGGCGCGGCCAGCGCCGTGGTCGCCTGGGCCCTGCTGAAGCTGATCGGGCTGATCACCAACGCGGTCTTCTACCAGCGCCTGGACACCAGCCTGGTCGCGCCCGGTGCCAGCGACCACAACCCGCTGCTGATCCTGCTCGCCCCCGCGGTCGGCGGCCTGGTGATCGGGCTGATGGCCCGCTACGGCTCGGAGAAGATCCGTGGTCACGGTATGCCCGAGGCGATCGAGGCGATCCTGATGGGCGGCTCCAAGGTGCAGCCGCGGGTCGCCGCGCTCAAGCCGGTCTCCTCGGCCGTGGCGATCGGCACCGGCGGCCCGTTCGGCGCCGAGGGCCCGATCATCATGACCGGCGGCGCGATCGGGTCGCTGTTCGCGCAGTTCCTGCACCTGACCGCCGACGAGCGCAAGGTGCTGCTCGTGTCCGGCGCCACCGCGGGCATGGCGGCCACCTTCAACGCGCCCCTGGCCTCGCTGATCCTCGCCGTGGAGCTGCTGCTGTTCGAGTGGCGGCCCCGCAGCCTCGTACCCGTGGCGGCCGCGGTCGCCGTCGCCAGCGTCGTACGCCAGCCACTGCTGGGCGCCGACCCGATCTTCCCGGTCACCGCCGACCTGCACCTCACCGGCGCGACCTACGCGCTGTGCGTCGTCTCCGGCGTCGTCTCCGGGCTCCTCGCGATCGCCGCGACCGGCATGGTCTACGCCTCCGAGGACGCCTTCCGCAAGCTGCCGATCCACTGGAGGTGGTGGCCCGCGATCGGCGGGCTGATCATCGGCGTCGGCGGGCTGTTCGTGCCCGAGGCGCTGGGTGTCGGCTACGACATCATCCAGGCCGAGCTGACCGGCTCGATCAGCCTCGGGCTGGTGGTCGGCATCCTGATCGTGAAGACCCTGATCTGGTCGCTGTCCCTCGGCTCGGGCACCTCCGGTGGAGTGCTCGCGCCGATCTTCATGATCGGCGGCGCCCTGGGGTCGCTGGAGGCGTTCGTGTTCCCCGACGTCGGCCCCGGGTTCTGGGCGCTCGTCGCCCTGGCCGGGGTGATCGGCGGGGTGATGCGCTCCCCGTTCACCGGCGTGGTGTTCGCGATGGAGCTGACCCACCAGTTCGACGCGATCCTCCCGCTGGTCATCGGCGCCACCACCGCGTTCGGTGTCTCCGTGCTGCTGCTCAAGCGGTCGGTGCTCACCGAGAAGATCGCCCGGCGCGGCTACCACCTGACCCGCGAGTACGACGTGGACCCGCTGGAGATCCTCTTCGTCAGCGAGGTGATGAGCGAGAACGTCACCGAGCTCGAGGACGACCTCACCGTCGGCGAGGCCGTCGCGGAGCTGGGCTCGCCCGACGACGTCGACGACAGCGGCTGGCGGCAGCGGCTCTACCCGGTGGTCGACCCCGGGGGCCGGCTGCGCGGCGTGGTGACCCGGCGGATGCTGTTCAAGGCCAACGCGCGCAGCGACGGCTCCACTCCGCTGGCCGAGGTGATGCGCGAGCCGGCGGTCACCACCCACGGCGACCAGACCCTGCGCCACGTGGCCGCGCTGATGGCCGAGGAGGAGGTCAGCCGGGTGCCGGTGGTCGACCGCGACGACGACGGCCGGGTGATCGGCATCGTCTCGCTCAGCCAGCTGCTCGCCGCCCGGCAGCGCGACCAGTACGAGGCCCGCGAGCGCGAGCGGGTGCTCCGGGTGCGCCTGGTTGCCCCGGTTTGGCCACGCCGCGGGGGCACCGCGGGTTAGGGTGCTGGCGCCGCGACCGCACGCCATCACCTCGGGGGAGAACCGTTGCGCCACCTGCCCTGCTCCGCTGCGAGCACCTCGCGCCGCTCCGTGACCGTTCCGGCCGTGCTGGTCTCGCTGGTGGTGACCCTGCTCGCGACGGTCACCGCCACCGCGGCCCCGGCGTACGCCCGCAACCGGGTGACGCCGGGCAACTTCACCGGCTTCGGCTTCGACCAGTGCGTCGCGCCGACGCAGGAGGCGATGGACACCTGGCTGACCAGCTCGCCGTACTGGGCGGTCGGCATCTACATCGCCGGCGACAGCCGGCACTGCGGTGACGACAAGCAGGTCAACCTCAGTGCGGAGTGGGTGTCCACCCAGCTGCGCAACGGCTGGCGGCTGCTGCCGATCACCGTCGGGCCGCAGGCGTCGTGCCAGGGCCGGTACCGCGACAAGGTGCGGATCAGCGCCGACCCGGACTCGAACTACGCCGAGGCGCGGGCCCAGGGCCGCACCGAGGCGCGCACCACCGTCCGGGCGGCCCGCCGGCTGGGGATCCGTGCCGGCAGCACGCTGTGGTACGACCTCGAGGCCTTCGACACCGGCCGCACCCGCTGCCGCGAGTCCGCGCTGGCGTTCCTGTCGGCCTGGACCCGCCGCCTGCACGGCCTGGACTACGTGTCCGGCGTCTACTCCAGCGCCGCCTCCGGCATCGCCATGCTCGACGAGGCCTCGGTGGAGACGCCGCGCACGTACTCCATGCCCGACCGGGTCTGGATCGCGGACTGGAACGGCCGCGCCGACACCGAGTCGATCTACGTGCGCCCGGAGGCGTGGACCCCGGGGCGACGGGTGCACCAGTACCTCGGCGGCCACGACGAGACGTACGGCGGGGTCACCATCAACATCGACAGCAACTACCTCGACCTCGGCCGTGGCTCGGTCGCGCCGCGCGACCCCGTGCACTGCGGCGGCGTCGACCTGAACCGCACCCGCTTCCGCCGGATGCGGCAGGGCGACGACGGCGCGCAGGTCAAGGTGGCGCAGTGCCTGCTCAAGGGCGCCGGCTTCTACCAGGGGCGGCTGCGGTTCCGCTACACCCGGCGCACCGAGCGGGCGGTGACCCGCTACCAGGACGCCCGCGACCTGCCGGCGAACGGCCGGATGACCCCGCGCACCTGGACGGCGCTGCTCACCGAGGGGCCCACCCCGCTGATCAAGGTCGGCTCGGCCTCCCACGCGGTGCGCCGCGCCCAGCGCGCGCTCAACGCCGCGATCGGCGTGCGCCTGCCGGTGACCGGCGTGTTCGACGCGTCGACCACTCAGGCCGTGCGGGCCTACCAGAAGGAGCGGCACCTGCGCCGTACCGGCGTGATCGCCGCGGACACCTGGGCGCAGCTGCGCGCGGGTCGCCGCTGACGGGTCGCGCTTCCCCGGGCGGTTTACCAGGGTATGCAGGCGAACCGGCACTTCCCGTGCGGAGCTCGTCGTGGGATGTGCCGGGACGTCGAGGGAAGTCGGCAAACCGGACACCCCGCTACAGTGACTCGGACCGTCGCGCCAACTCCTCGGGGGATCACATGACGACGTCGACACGGCTCACCGGCCGGTTCCGGGTGGCCCGCGCAGCCCGCGCGCTCACCGCAGCCGCCACCGCGGTGGCCGTCATGCTCGGCATGGTGGCGCTCGCCGCTCCGGCGCAGGCCGCCGGCCGGGTCTCGCCCGGCTCGTTCACCGGGTACGCCTTCGACGCCACCTGCACGCCCACCCAGGCGCAGATGGACGTCTGGCGCACGACCTCGCCGTTCTGGGGCGTCGGCGTCTACCTGGGCGGGTCCAGCATGGCCTGCGACGACCAGTCCGCCCTCACCGCCAGCTGGGTGACCAAGCAGACCCGCCGCGGCTGGATCGTGCTCCCGCTGTGGGTCGGCCCCCAGGCGGCGTGCACGTCGTACGCCGACCGCATCGCGGACGCACCCGGCCGCAACTACGCGGCAGCGAATCGCCAGGGCCGCCGGGAGGCGCGCCGCGCGATCGCCCGCGCCCAGGAGCTGGGCATCCACAAGGGCA
>DASSVD010000221.1:0-8469 GCA_035706365.1 Nocardioidaceae bacterium | reverse complement strand
CACGAACGGCGCCACCCCGTCGAGCGGCCGCGGCGTCGAGGTGAACCCCTGCAGCGGGGTGCGGTACTTGCCCTCCCAGTCCACGACGTCCTCGCGCCAGAGCCGGTGCAGCAGGTGGTAGTTCTCGATGGCCAGCGGGATTCCGTCGCGGATGTCCTTGCCGAACCAGGGGTAGACCGGACCGGTGTTGCCGCGGCCCATCATCAGGTCCACCCGGCCGTCGGTCAGGTGCTGCAGCTTGGCGTAGTTCTCCGCGATCAGGACCGGGTCCGTCGTGGTGATCAGGGTGGTCGACGTCGACAGGATGATCCGCTCGGTCTGCGCGCCGATGTAGGCCAGCGTCGTGGTGGGCGCGGAGGCGATGAACGGCGGGTTGTGGTGCTCGCCGACCGCGACGACGTCGAGGCCCACCTCCTCGGCCTTCTTCGCGATGGCCACCGTCGCCTTGATCCGCTCGTACTCGGTCGGCGTGCGACCCGTGGTGGGATCGGGGGTGACGTCCCCGACGGTGAAGATCCCGAACTGCATGACGCCTCCGTGGTAGTTGCGGATTCAATCATCCCAACGGTGTGGGGGTGCGCGCTATTCCGCGTCGGGTCCGGCGCCCTGGCCGCCCTGGCCGCTCAGGTCGCCCTGAAGGTCCTGGTCCCCCTCGGTGCCGCTCTGCTCCCGCGCGGACCCGATGTCCGCAGGCGCCTCCGCGTCGGCAACGACCTGCCGGTCGATCCGGGCCGAGGCCAGGCCCAGGCCGCCCAGCCGGATGTCGTCGTAGGCCTGCAGCCGACCGGAGCCCCGGTCGACGTACAGCACCGACAGCTCGATGCTGGCCGGCTTCTCCGGCTCCAGCGCGCGCAGGCCGGACCCGCCGGTGGACCCCTCGGTCATCAGCCAGCTGCCCTGCTCGCCGTGCCGGACCTTGCGGTAGTGCAGGTGTCCGGACAGCACCACCGGCGCCAGCCCGTCGAACACCTCGGCCGGCGTCGGGTCGTGGTAGACGACCAGGTCGACGTCACCGGCCTGCGCGGCGGTTTCGGCGAGCCGTTCCGCGGTCAGCCGCACCAGCTCCTCGGGGTTGCTGACGCCGGTGGCCGAGGTGCCCGGCCGGTCCACGGCCTCAGCCCCGGACTTGTCCGGGGTGAAGGTCGGGTCCCCGGTGCCCAGGAACCGCAGGCCTTCGACGGTGCGCACCCGCCCGTCGAGCACCACGACGTTCGGGATCCGGCGCATCGCGGCCTCGGTGGCCGTCGAGTCGTGGTTGCCGCGCACCCACACGTAGGGCACCGGCAGCTTCCGGATCTCGCGCAGGTAGCGGTTCTCCGGCCGGCTGCCGTGGTCGGTGATGTCACCGGAGTCGACCACCACGTCGATGGAGTACTCCCGCACCACGGTGCGGATCACGTCCCACGCCTGCGGCGCCAGGTGCAGGTCGGACACGTGCAGCACCCGCACCGAGTCGCTCTGTTGCGGCAGCAGCGGCAGGTCCGAGGTGACCGTGTAGAGGCCGCTCACGTTCTGCACGATGCGCGCCAGCTGGTCGCCGTAGAGCGAGAAGTCGTTGACGATGTCCTCGGCGTCGCCCACCACGCTGGGGGCACTGGTGAGCAGCCCGGTGTAGCGCGGCTCGGCCAGCGCCGCGGCGTTCCACGACTGCGCAGCAAGGCCCAGGGACGCCACCATCGCGACCAGCGCCGTCCCCGCGCCGAGCAACGTGCCGCGCACCCGACGCAGCACCAGCAGGGAGAGGACAGCGGCCCCGACGACCGCGCTGACCACCGCGCGCAGCACCGCCATCTGCAGCTCCCAGCGCAGGTCCTGCTCGGCCTCGTCCTGCATGCCGACCAGGCGCTGGGGATCCTTGACGATCTGCTGGGCCTCGACCAGGTCCACGCCGTCCAGGCCCGCGTCCAGCGCGAGCGGACCGTCGTGCGTGTCGAGCTGCAGCGAGCCGAGCGGCGGCACCTCGACGGTCGTCCCGCCGTCCCAGTCGGTGCTGACCCGCATCGAGGTGGTCAGCGGGCCGACCTCGTGGTGCACGGTGCCGCCGAGCGTCAGCCCGAGCCAGCCGCCGAGCAGTCCGAGTGCCACCGCCGCCGCCGGTCGGCCCAGCCGGCGCAGCAGCCGCCGCCCCTGCGGAGCGGGGTTGGCGGAGCCCCCGTGCGGAGCGGGGGGCCGCGGGGACTGCGGGGACTGCGGGGACTGCGGGGACATGGGGGACATGGGGCTACCCGGGGAGCGGAGGGTGCGGGGGATCAGTTGTACGTCGCGGCGACGGGTTGCGCCAGCCGAACCGGCGAACCTGGCCAGGGCTGGCTAGGGTCGGCCTCGTGCTCAAGCTCGGACATGTCGAGTTCTCCGACAGCGACCTGCTGGTGATGGCCGTCGTCAACCGTACCCGCGACTCCTTCTACGACCACGGGGCGACCTGGGAGGAGGAGCGCGCCATGGAGCGGGCCCACCAGGTGGTCGCCGAGGGGGCCGACATCGTCGACGTCGGCGGCGTCAAGGCCGGCCCGGGCGACGAGGTCGACGCGGCCGAGGAGATCCGGCGTACCGCGGGGTTCGTCGCCCGGCTGCGCGCCGAGCTGCCCGATGTCGTGGTCAGCGTGGACACCTGGCGCGCCGAGGTCGCCCGCGAGGTGTGCGCCGCCGGCGCCGATCTGCTCAACGACGCCTGGGGCGGCTACGACCCGCAGCTCGCGGAGGTGGCCTCCGAGCACGGTGTCGCGCTGGTGTGCACCCACACCGGAGGGCTCGCGCCGCGCACGCCGCCGCACCGCCCGGCGTACGACGACGTGGTCGCCTCGGCCATCGCCGACACGGTGGCGCTCGCCGAGCGGGCGGTCCGCCTCGGCGTCGACCCGCGCAGCGTGCTGATCGACCCGGCACACGACTTCGGCAAGAACACCTGGCACTCCCTGGAGCTCACCCGCCGGCTCGCCGAGCTGGTCGCCACCGGCTGGCCGGTGCTGGTGTCGCTGTCCAACAAGGACTTCGTCGGCGAGACGCTCGACCTGCCGGTGGACGAGCGGGTGGCCGGCACCCTGGCGGCGACGGCGGTGAGCGCGTGGCAGGGAGCGCGGGTGCACCGGGTGCACCAGGTGCGCGAGACCAGGCGCGTGCTGGACATGGTCGCCGCGATCGCGGGTACGCGCCCGCCGGCGCGGGTCGTGCGCGGCCTGGCGTGAGCCCTGCCGGTTTGGGCGCACGGAAGCGGGGTAGGCGTGCGGATCGGCCAAGCAGAGGAGAAGCGATGACCGACCAAGCAGCCGCCTCACCGCCCGCACATCCGGGCGGTGGTTCTGCGTCGAGCGGCGACACGACGACCGTCGAGCCGGGCGTTCTGCGGCGCGCGATCAGCGCGTCCGCCATGGGCAACATGACCGAGTGGTACGACTACGGTGTCTACTCCTACACCACCGGTTACATCACCGAGCAGTTCTTCCCCGGAGCCGGCCTCGCCGCGACCCTGCTGGTGTTCGCGGTCTCGTTCGTCTTCCGGCCCCTGGGCGGCCTGGTGCTCGGACCGCTCGGCGACAAGCTGGGCCGCAAGGCGATCCTGGCCACCACCATCCTGTTGATGGCGACCGCCACCTTCGTGATCGGGCTGCTGCCCGGCAAGGACTCCATCGGCCTGTGGGCTCCGGCGTTGCTGGTGATCCTGCGCGTCATCCAGGGGTTCTCCGCCGGCGGCGAGTACGGCGGCGCCGCCACCTTCATGGCCGAGTACTCCCCGGACCGGCGGCGCGGGTTCTTCGGAAGCTTCCTGGAGTTCGGCACGCTCGCCGGCTTCACCCTCGGCGCCCTCGTCGCGCTCGGCACCGAACTGGTCGTGGGCAGCGACAACATGGCCGCCTGGGGCTGGCGCATCCCGTTCCTGCTGGCGCTGCCGCTGGGCGCGATCGGCCTGTACCTGCGCAGCAAGCTGGAGGACACCCCGGTCTTCCAGGAGCTGGAGACCGAGGCCGAGGACCGGTCCCTGCGCGAGGAGTTCAAGGCGCTGGTCCGCGACTACAAGCGACCGCTGTTCGCGCTGTTCGCGCTCGTCGTGGCGCTCAACGTGTGCAACTACACCCTGCTCGCCTACACCCCGACCTACCTCGAGGACACGGTGGGGATGAGCTCGCAGGCGTCGCTGACGCTGATCATCATCGGCCAGGTGGCGATGATGGTGGTGATCCCGTTCTCTGGCCGGATCTCGGACCGGATCGGCCGCAAGCCGATGTGGTGGGTCTCCCTCGTGGGCCTGTTCGTGCTGGCCACCCCGGCGTACATGCTGATGGGGCAGAACTTCAGCCTGGCACTGATCGGCTTCGCGATCCTGGGGCTGCTCTACGTGCTCCAGTTGAGCACGATCTCGGCGACGTTCCCGGCGATGTTCCCCACCCAGGTGCGGTTCGCGGGGTTCGCGATCGCCTACAACGTCTCGACGGCGATCTTCGGTGGTACGGCGCTCTACGCCAACGAGGCGCTCATCGAGGCGACGGGCAGCAACCTGGTGCCGGCGTTCTACATGATGGGGTCCTGCGTGATCGGCGCGATCGGTCTGGCGTTCATCCCGGAGACGGCGCGCGCGTCCATCCGCGGCACCGGCATCCCGGGCGTCGACACCAAGTGCCAGCCGCTCGAGCCGAGCCCCACCTGATCCCTCGGCTACCCTCGGCGGGTGATCGTCGCAGCAGCCGCCTGCCCGCACCCGCCGCTGCTCCTGCGTGAGCTGACCGGCCGCGACGACGTCGCGGCCGGTCTTCGCGTCGCCTGTCTGCAGGCCCTGGCCGCGGTGTTGGCCACCGGTCCCGAGGTCGTCGTGGTGGTGGGCGGCGGCGATCGCACGCAGGCGCCCGACCCGGGCGGACGCATGCCCGTGTGGCGGTACGGCGGGGCGCCGGGGGCAGGTCGTGACGGGTCCCCGGCGGCGGGTCGTGACGGGTCCCACGAGGACGTACCGGGGACGCTCCCGCTGAGCGTCGCGGTGGGCCGCCGGCTGCTGGCCGAGGCCGGCTGCGCCGTCCCGGTCGAGCTGCACACGATCGCGCAGCACGCCCCGGCCGACGAGGTGGACCGGCTGGCGGCTTCGCTGGCCGGGCGCGCTGAACGGGTGGCGCTGCTGGTGCTGGGGGAGGGGTCGGCGCGGCGCGGCGAGAAGGCGCCCGGCTACCTCGACGCACGGGCGTTCGACTTCGACGCGGCCCTCACTGCGGCGCTGCAGGGCGGCGACCTCGCGGCGCTGCGGGGGCTCGACCCGGCACTCGCCGCCGAGCTGATGGTCTCCGGGCGCGCTCCGTGGGCGGTGCTCGCCGCCGCGGTGCAGGCCGAGAGCGGCCGTCCCCGGGCGAGTTTGGAGTACGCCGACGACCCGTTCGGGGTGCTCTACCTGGTCGCCACCTGGCTGCTCGCCTGACCGGCGCTCACCGCCGGGCGACCAACAGCGCCTGCGCCGTGCGTGCGACCAGCCCGCCTCGGTCGTAGACGTCCGCGACGGCCAACCCGACGTGCCCCTCCGACAGCGTGGTGCGTGCCCGCAGGCACAGCCACTCGCCTTCCGGTGGCCGGAGCAGGTGCACGGTCAGCTCGGTGTTCAAGAAGCCCCAGACGGCCGGGTCGAGCTCGGCAGAGACGCCCGACGCCGAGTCGGCGCAGGCCAGCAGCCGCTGTACCGGGCTGACCGGCTCGCTGTCGACCAGCGCGACGGTGGGTCGCATCCACACCACGGCCGGGCCGGGCGTGGTCACCGAGCCCTCGATCCAGCGCCAGTCGACCACGTCGAGGTACCCGCCGGACCAGGACTCCGGACGCGGATGCGGCACCCCGTCGTCCGGGGTGTGTGGGAGAGGCGTGCCGCGGCGTGCGGGCCCGGTGGCAGCCCCGTCTGCAGCCCCGTCTGCAACCCCGTCTGCAACCCTGTCTGCAGCCCCGTCTGCAGCCATCGGGAATCGCCAGACCGAGGCTCGCGCCACGTCGCGCTGGTGCGTCACGTCACGCAGCCGCGCCTCGCACAGGTCCACGCTCCGTCCCGGCCGGACGACTCGCGCGCCGACCTCGAGCGGACCGACGGGCACCGGCCCCAGCAGCTCCATGGTGAACCGGCCGATGCATCGCCGATCCGCGTCGGGCAGGCCCTCGACGGCACGCGCGAGCAGGGCAGCGGGCGGCCCGCCGTGCTGGCTGTCCGGACCCCACGGCCCCGCCGTCGTCGGGTGCGAGGCGACCCGTTCCATGACATCGCTGATCGGGGCGCCCGACGGGCCGGTCGGGGTACCTTCGGAGTGGTAGAAGCTGTGCACGGGCGCCATTGTGCCCGGCCGTCGTCGGGCGATTTCGCATCGCGCCGGGCCCTGTGTATTCTTCTCTGCCGTTGCCCCTTTAGCTCAGTCGGCAGAGCGTCTCCATGGTAAGGAGAAGGTCTACGGTTCGATTCCGTAAAGGGGCTCTGGGTTGGGAACCTCGCCGGCCGTTCCCTCGGGTCGCGTCGGTGTGGACCCCGTCCCGGTGGCGGGGTAGCTCAGGTGGTTAGAGCACACGGCTCATAATCGTGGTGTCGCGGGTTCGAGTCCCGCCCCCGCTACTGACCAGTCCCTGATGGTTTCCCGGGAGCTTGTGCCCTCGGGCAGACTGGGACCAGCACGAGCAGCACGTGCAGTCCTGCAGTACTACTAGCGAAGAAGAGGCAGACCGTGGCCAGCAAGAGCTCAGACGTTCGCCCCAAGATCACCTTGGCCTGCGTGGAGTGCAAGGAACGCAACTACATCACCAAGAAGAACCGGCGCAACGATCCTGACCGGATGGAGATGAAGAAGTTCTGCCCGCGCTGCCGGACCCACACCGAGCACCGCGAGACCCGCTGACCGCTCGCTCACCGGCTGGCGCACGGACGCTGCTCGAGGGCGGCACCCCACGACCGGGGTGCCGCCCTCGTCGTCTGTGCGGCTGCTAGCGTCCCGTGCCATGGCAGTCGACCCCGACCTGGCCGGCCGGAGCTTCCCGGCCACCGAGCCCTACACCGTCTCGCGGGAGAAGATCCTGGAGTTCGCGCGAGCCACCGGATCCGCCTACGACGGGGGACCGGCACCGGCCACCTTCCCGATCGTGGTCGCCTTCGCCGCGATGACCGCGCTGATGGAGGACCCCGAGGTGGGCATCGCCCTGCACCGCGTGGTGCACGGGGACCAGCGCTTCCGCTACACCCGCCCGGTGCGTGCCGGCGACGTCCTCACCGCCCAGCTGACCGTCGACGGCCTGCGCCAGATCGGCGGGGCGGACATCATCAGCACCCGCAGCGAGATCACCGACGCGCAGGGGCAGCACGTGGTCACCGCGCACGCCACCCTGGTGCACCGGGGGGAGGAGTCGTGAGCCAGAGCCAGCAGGCCGACCAGGCGCGTGTCGGTGACAGCCTTCTCGAGCAGCGCTACCGCGTCACCCGGGCGGACCTGGTCCGCTACGCCGGCGCGAGCGGCGACTTCAACCCCATCCACTGGTCGGACCGGGTGGCCACCTCCGTCGGCCTGCCCGGCGTCATCGCCCACGGCATGTTCACCATGGCGCTTGCGGCACGGGCCCTGGACACCTGGGCCGGAGCGCCCGGTCGGGTCCGGGAGCTGGGCTGCAAGTTCACCAAGCCGGTGGTGGTCCCCGACGACGACGAGGGTGTGGAGGTGGTCGTCGCCGCGACGGTCCGCGACGTCGACGAGTCCGGCGTACACCTGACCCTCACGGTGAGCGCGGGGGAGCAGAAGGTGCTCGGACAGTCCCGAGCGGTGCTGGCGCGTGAGTGAGGTCCGGGGTGAGGTGCGCCCCGACGGCGGCGAGACGGCTGCGGCCCCGCCCGCGCTGGCCGAGCTGACCACGCTGCGGCTGGGCGGCCCCGCGCGGCGGTTCGTCCAGGCCCGCATCGAGGGCGAGATGGTCGAGGCCGTGCGGGGTGCCGACTCCGCCGGCGATCCGCTGCTCCTGGTGGCCGGAGGCAGCAACCTGGTCGTCGGCGACGACGGGTTCGCGGGCACGGTCGTGCAGATCGCCACCACCGGCGTGCAGGTCGAGGCCGACACCTGCGGCGGAGTCATGGTGTCCGTGGCCGCCGGCGAGAACTGGGACGCCCTGGTCGCCCGCGCCGTGCGCGAGGAGTGGGTCGGCATCGAGGCGCTCTCGGGGATCCCGGGCAGTGTCGGTGCCACCCCGATCCAGAACGTCGGCGCCTACGGCCAGGAGGTCGCCGCCACCATCGCCTCGGTCCGTTGCTGGGACCGCGCGGAGGCCCGGGTGCGCACCCTCGCCGTCGCCGACTGCGGCTTCGGCTACCGCACCAGCCGGTTCAAGCAGGACCCGGGTCGCTTCGTCGTGCTCACGGTGCGCTTCCAGTTCCGCCGCGGCGACCTCCTGGCCGTAGGCGCCGACGTTCTGGATCGGGGTGGCACCGACACTGCCCGGGATCCCCGAGAGCGCCTCGATGCCGACCCACTCCTCGCGCACGGC
>DASSVD010000220.1:0-3256 GCA_035706365.1 Nocardioidaceae bacterium | reverse complement strand
CCGCCTGGGCGCTGAGCGCCGTCCTGACCACCGCCGGCCTGCGCGCGTTCGAGGACCCGCTGCTCGGGGTGACCGTGAGCATGGCGGCCGCCGCGCTGGCCTACGCGGCCGTCCTGCTCGTGGTGCCGGCCGCCCGGGCCGGCTCGCTGAGCCGGGAGGCGTGGGCGATCAAGGTGGGCGGGGGCGTGGTGGTCGCGCTCGCCACGTGGTGGCGGTGGCTCGCCCTGGCCGACGCCCCGGTCGGTGTGGTGCTCGCCCTCCAGCTGCTCAGCGTGCCCACCGTGCTGGCGATCGTCGCGCTCCGCCCGCAGCACGAGCGGCTGACCGCGCGCACCTGGTGGGGGAGCGCCCTGGTGCTGGGCGGCGTCGGGCTGCTGGTCGGTGTCGGCTGAGCGAATGTGCATTCGGTTGCACCGTTCCGCCGCGGTCGCGCCCCGCCCGGGACGCGGCCGACGCCGGGTTCCGGTGCTTGACACGACCGGAAGCGGGCAGGCAAGCTGACGACGCCCCACAATCGATTGCAGCGCTCGGGAGGCGGCACGGATGGACGACCGGGTGGTGTCGGCGATCGCGCACTGGGCGCCTCGCTTCACCACCAACGGCGTCACGGTCTCCGACTTCCAGCGGGTCACCGGGAGGGTCGAGCGCTGGGCCGACTGGTGCGCCGCCTGGTGCGCCGCGGGTGCCGAGCACGAGGCCCTCGGCCGGCGCGCGCTCGCGGAGGGCCGGCTGCTCTCCGGCGGGCAGCACCTCTCCCGGGCGGCGGTCTACTACCACTTCGGCAAGTTCGTGTTCGTCGAGGACTACGAGCAGATGCGCGCCGCCCACCGGAGGGCGGTCCGCTGCGCCGACGACGCGCTGCCGCACCTCGTGCCGCCCGGCCGGAAGGTCCAGGTCCCGTTCGAGGGCGCCCGCCTGGCCGGCGTGCTGCGGTTGCCGGCCGGCGAGGGCCCGCACCCCGTCGTCGTGCTGCTCTCCGGGCTGGACTCCACCAAGGAGGAGCTGCGCTCGACCGAGGACACCTTCCTCGAGCGGGGCCTGGCGACCTTCGCCGTCGACGGCCCCGGCCAGGGCGAGGCCGAGTACGACCTGCCGATCCGCGGTGACTGGTCGCCGGTGGCCGAGGCGATCCTGGCCACCCTCGACGGGTTGGCCGAGGTGGACGCCGGCCGGGTCGCGGTCTGGGGGGTCAGCCTCGGCGGCTACTACGCGCCGCGCGTCGCCGCCGCGCTGGGCGATCGGGTGCGCGCCTGCGTCGCCCTCGCCGGGCCGTACGACTTCGGCGACTGCTGGGACCAGCTGCCCGAGCTGACCCGGGACACCTTCCGGGTCCGCTCCCGCGCCGGTTCCGACGCCGAGGCCCGCCAGATCGCGCACACCCTGAGCCTGGACGGCGTCGCGGAGAAGATCACCGCGCCGCTGCTCGTCGTCTTCGGCCGGCTGGACCGGCTGATCCCCTGGCAGCACGCCGAGCGCCTGCGCGAGACCGCGGGCGGCCCGGTGGAGCTGCTCATGCTCGAGGACGGCAACCACGGCTGCGCGAATGTCGCGCCCTGGCACCGGCCCTACACCGCCGACTGGCTGGCCGCTCGGCTGGCCGGGACGGCTCCCGAGACCGCAACCGCGAGGAGTACGCAGTGAGCGACACCACCGTCGAGTCCATCGGCTGGATCGGCGCCGGCCGCATGGGCGCCGCGATGGCCGCCCGGCTGGCCAAGGCCGGGCACAAGGTCACGGTCTGGAACCGGACCCGGGCCAAGGCCGAGCCGCTGACCGAGTTCGGTGCGGTGGTCGCCGACACGATCTCCGAGCTGCGCGGCATGGACGTCGTCTTCACGATGGTGTCCACCAACGCCGACCTCGAGCACGTGCTGCTCGGCGAGGGCGGACTGCTGGTCGATCCGGACGACGTCCCCCGCGCGGTGGTCGACTGCTCCACGGTCGACCAGGACGCCTCCGAGCGGGTCCGGGCCGCCTGCGACGAGCGCGGGGTCGCCTTCCTCGCCTGCCCGGTGAGCGGCAACGGCAAGGTGGTGCGGGCCGGCAAGCTGACCATGGTCGCCTCCGGCCCGGAGGAGACCTTCCGCCGGGTGGAGCCGCTCCTGCAGGCCATCGGCAAGGGCGTCACCTACGTCGGCGAGGGCGACGCGGCCCGGCTGGTGAAGATCTGCCACAACCTCATGCTGGGCGTGGTCACCCAGAACCTGGCCGAGATCCTGGTGCTGGCCGAGAAGGGCGGGGTCTCCCGTGCGGCCTTCATGGAGTTCCTCAACGACAGCGTCATGGGCTCGGTGTTCACCCGGTACAAGAGCCCGGCGATGGTGAACCTGGACTTCACGCCCACCTTCACACCGATCCTGCTGCGCAAGGACTTCGACCTCGGCCTGGCCGCCGCGCGCAAGCTCGACGTGCCGATGCCGGTGACCGCCGCGACCGCCCAGGCGGTGCAGGCCAGCGTGAGCAGCGGCCGGGTGGAGGAGGACTTCGCGATCCTGCTCGACCTGCAGGCGCGCAACTCCGGCGTCACGCTGACGCCCGAGGACGTCGAGGTGGACGACGGCCTCGGCAGCACGGAGCGATGACCGCCCCGGGTGCGGCCGGCGGCATCCGGCCGGTGCCGGCGCCCGGGCACATGGGCGTCGACTACGAGCAGCGGGTCGACTTCGCCCGGCTCCGCGACTACCGGCTGAGCCGGGCCCGGCAGTCCCTGGAGGCCAGCGAGTGCGGCGCCTTCCTGCTGTTCGACTTCTACAACATCCGCTACACGACGCACACCTGGATCGGCGGCGCCCTCGGCGACAAGATGATCCGCTACGCGCTGCTGGCGCGCGGCAAGGATCCGGTGCTCTGGGACTTCGGCTCGGCGGTCAAGCACCACCAGCAGTACTCCCAGTGGGTGCCGACCGAGAACTACCGGGCCGGTTTCCTCGGCTTCCGCGGCGCCGTCGCCCCGACGGTCGGGCTCATGGCCGACGCGGTCGCCGAGATCAAGTCGCTGCTGGTCGAGGCGGGCGTGGCGGACCTGCCGGTCGGCGTCGACATCGTCGAGCCGCCGTTCCTGTTCGAGATGGAGCGGCAGGGCCTGCGGGTCGTCGACGCCCAGCAGCTCATGCTCGACGCCCGCGTGATCAAGTCCCAGGACGAGATCATCCTGCTCAACCAGGCGGCGGCCATGGTCGACGGCGTCTACCAGGACATCGTCGAGATGCTGAAGCCCGGCGTCCGGGAGAACCAGATCGTCGCGCACGCCAACAAG
>DASSVD010000219.1:0-3793 GCA_035706365.1 Nocardioidaceae bacterium | reverse complement strand
CCGGGCCACACCGTCCGCGGTGGCCTCGGGCTGCACGCCGGTGACCTCGTGCACGCTCATCACCCCGGTGGTGACCGTGCCGGTCTTGTCCAGGACCACGGTGTCCACCCGCCGGGTCGACTCCAGCACGGCGGCGTCGCGGATCAGGATGCCGTGCTGCGCGGCGCGGCCGGTGCCGACCAGCAGGGCGGTCGGCGTGGCCAGGCCGAGTGCGCACGGGCAGGCGATCACCAGCACCGCGACGGCCGCGGTGAACGCGGCGTCGACGCCGTGCCCGGTGCCCAGCCAGATCAGCAAGGTGACCACGGAGATCGCCAGCACCGTCGGCACGAAGACGGCGGAGACCCGGTCGGCCAGCCGCTGCACCGGCGCCTTCCCGCTCTGCGCGCGGGCGACCAGGGCGGCGATCCGGGCCAGCGCGGTGTCCCGGCCGATCCGGGTCACCTCGACGACCAGGCGCCCGTCGCTGTTCAGCGTCGCCCCGATCACCTCGTCGCCGGGGCCCTTCTCGGCCGGAAGGCTCTCGCCGGTGAGCATCGACTCGTCGAGAGCGGAGCGGCCCTCCACGACGCGCCCGTCGGTGGCCACCTGGTCGCCGGGACGCACGACGAACCGCATCCCCGGGCGCAGCGTCTCCACCGGGACCTCGCGGGTGCTGCCGTCCTCCTGCACCAGCTCGGCACGCCGGGCGCCCATGGTCATCAGCGTGCGCAGCGCTGACCCGGCCCGGTGCTTGGCGCGCGCCTCGCTCCAGCGACCGAGCAGCAGGAACACGGTGACCGTGGTGGCCACCTCGACGTAGCTGTGTCCGCCACCGGCGAGCGCCTGCAGCAGCGACCAGCCGTAGGCGACCAGGGTGCCCAGCGAGACCAGGGTGTCCATCGTCGAGGCGCCGTGGCGGGCGTTGCGGGCTGCGGCGCGGTGGAACGGCCAACCGCCGTAACCCACCACCGGAGCTCCCAGGAGCAGTGCCAGCCACGCCTGTCCGGCGCTGGCCAGGCCGGCGCGCTCGAGCAGCCCCGCGACACCCGGCACCATGGTGACCGCCAGCACCAGGGCCGCCAGCGGGGCGCTCACCAGCAGTCGGTGACGCAGGTCCGCGGCCCGGGCCCGCTCCTGCTCCTGGACGGGATCCTCGCCGCCCGGCTCGGGGGCCGGGGTCGCGGTGTAGCCGGTGCGCTCCACGGTGCGCACCAGGACGTCCTGGTCGGCGGTCGCCGGGTCGAAGTCCACCGACGCCGAGGCGGTGGCCAGGTTGACCACGGCGTGTACGCCGTCGAGCCGGTTCAGCTTCTTCTCGATCCGGGAGGAGCAGGCGGCGCAGGTCATCCCACCCACGAGCAGGTCGACGTGCGCGGTCGAGCCCGCCGGCCCGGCAGCAGGTGGGCGCTGCCGGGTCGGCGTACTCGTGTCCTCCCGGGCGCTGCTCATGCGACGGCGTACCCCGCCTCGTCGATCGCCTCGCGCACGGCCGGGTCGCTGACGTCGTCGCCGTGCACGACCACGCGGCCGGCCTCGACGTCGACGTCGACCGCGGTCACGCCGGGCACCTCGGTCACCTCGCGGGTCACGGCCTCGGCGCAGTGGCCGCAGGTCATCCCGGTCACGACGTAGGTCTGCGGTGCGGTCTGGGACATCGTTCCTCCTGGTGGGTGGGGGGTTCTGGTTGTCGGCTCGGCTGCGTTGCCGGCGGGACGGCTGCGCTCAGGTGCGCAGCAGCCGCGCGATCGCGGCGCTGGCCTCGGAGACCTTGTCGTCGGCCTCCTGGCCGCCGTTGGCCAGCGCGTCGCGGACGCAATGCCCGAGATGGTCCTCGACCAGGCCCACCGCGACGCCCTGCAGCGCCTTGTTCACCGCGGCCACCTGGGTGAGCACGTCGATGCAGTAGGTGTCCTCCTCGACCATGCGGGCGATGCCGCGCACCTGGCCCTCGATCCGGCGCAGCCGGGCCAGGTAGGCCGCCTTGGAGTCGGTGTAGCCTCGGGTCTCGGTCATGCCGGGAGCCTATACCCCCTATGGGTATTCGCCAAGGGTCGAGCGGCGGCATGGTCCTGGTCCGGGCCGCACTCGCCTAGCATGTGTCCGGATCATCGTGCTCGTCTCACCAGCTCAGGAGTACCGCCGTGCCGTTGCGCTTCCGTCCCGCGGACACGACGTTCTACGACCTGTTGACCACGGCCGCCGGCCACCTGGTCGACGGCGCCGAGCTGCTCGCCGAGATGCTGGGCGACGGTAACGACCGCGAGTCCATCGCGCAGCGGATGCGCGACGCCGAGCACGCCGCCGACGAGACCACCCACGACATCATCCGGCGGGTCAACAGCACCTTCGTCACGCCGTTCGACCGCGAGGACATCTACAGCCTGGCCTCGGGCCTCGACGACGTCATGGACTTCATGGACGAGGCGGTCGACCTGGTCCTGCTCTACGAGGTCGAGCACCTGCCCGCCGGCGTCGCCGAGCAGGTCGAGGTGCTGCAACGGTGCGCCGAGCTGACCGCGCAGTCGATGCCGCGGCTGCAGACGATGCGTGACCTACAGGAGTACTGGATCGAGATCAACCGGCTGGAGAACGCCGGCGACAAGAGCTACCGGCGGATCCTGGCCAAGCTGTTCGGCGGCTCGTACGACGCCCTGGACGTGCTCAAGCTCAAGGACGTCGTGGACTCGCTCGAGGGAGCCGTCGACGCCTTCGAGAAGGTGGCCAACATCGTCGAGCAGATCGCGGTCAAGGAGTCCTGAGCGTGGAGCTCGCGATCATCGTCGCGGTCGTCGTCGTTGCCCTCACGTTCGACTACACCAACGGATTCCACGACGCCGCGAACGCGATCGCCACCTCGGTGTCCACCCAGGCGCTCACGCCTCGGGTCGCGCTGGTGCTGGCGGCGGTGATGAACTTCGTCGGTGCGTTGCTCGGCCAGGAGGTGGCGCACACCGTCAGCGAGGTCATCAACGTCTCCGACCTCGACGCCACGCAAGGCCTGGTCATCGTGCTGTCGGGACTCCTCGGCGCGATCGTCTGGAACCTGATCACCTGGTACTTCGGCCTGCCGTCGTCCTCCTCGCACGCGCTCATCGGCGGCCTCGTCGGCGCGGCGCTGGCCGCGTCCGCGACGGTCCACTGGGCGACGATCCTCGACAAGGTCCTGATCCCGATGGTGGCCTCGCCCCTCGTCGGGTTCATCGCGGCGTTCCTGGTGATGTTGTCGATCATGTGGATCTTCCGCCGCCGCAACCCGCACCGTGTCTACCGCGGCTTCCGGCTGATGCAGACGCTCTCCGCCGCCGCTCTCGCCCTCGGCCACGGCCTCCAGGACGCGCAGAAGACCATGGGCGTGATCTTCCTGGCCCTGGTCACGACCGGGTACGCCGACGCCGGCGACGAGCTGCCGTACTGGGTGATCCTCTCGGCCGCGGGCGCGATCTCGCTCGGCACCTACTCCGGCGGCTGGCGCATCATGCGCACCCTCGGACGCCGGATCATCCACCTCGACCCGGCCCGCGGCTTCTCCGCGGAGGCCGTCGGCGCAGCGGTGCTCTACACCACCGCGTTCGTCTACCACGCCCCGATCTCCACGACCCACACCATCACGTCCGCGATCATGGGCGCCGGCGCCACCAAGCGCTTCTCCGCCGTGCGCTGGGGTGTGGCCCGCTCGATCGTCGCCGCCTGGGTGTTCACCTTCCCCGCCGCCGGCCTCGCCGCCGCCATCGTCTACTGGATCTGCCACTTCATCATCGGCCTCCCCTGACGGGGATCCGCCGACTCGGCGCGTTCTGCCCTCACCCGGCCG
>DASSVD010000218.1:0-9108 GCA_035706365.1 Nocardioidaceae bacterium | reverse complement strand
GGGTCTTGTAGATGTCCCGGGTGTCGGTGCCCGGACGCACCTCGAGGGCCGGTCGCTGCTCGGTGCTCGCCTCGCTGTGATCCACGCACACATTGTGCTGATCGGCGTCAACCCGTCGGGCACCCCCCTGGCTGACCCACCCGGCACCGCCCGGACCTCGTCCGTACCGCCGAGAATCTTTCGGTGCGCACCGGGGCGAAGCCGGGCCAAACGGTGCGTGGTTGCGCAATCAACAGCAGCGCGATCCGGGATCCGCCGGTAGTTTCGGCACCGATGACGGCACGTGGTCCCGGATGGTCAGGGAGCCCGGCCGCGAGCGGGTCCCGGGTCACGCACACGGGACGGTCACCGACGCGGCGAGGCCTCCGGGACCGCGCGGCCGCCGCTCACGACGACAGCAGCTCCCTGCGGTCGTCGGGCAGCCGTCGGGTGACCCGTTCACGGTCCAGCAGGTCCAGCAACGGCAGCACCACCCGCCTGCTGGTGCCCAGCCGCTCGCGCGCCTGGCTGGTGGTGAACGGCTGTGACAGGTCGGCCAGCCACCGCGCCGCGACCTCTGTCGCGTCCGGGAGCAGCACGACGCCGGGGGCGACCCGCAGCAGCCGCCCTGCCTTCTCCGCCGCCGCCAGCGCTCGAGCGTCCAGTCCGAGCTCGCCGAGCCGGTCGGCATGCGGTGCGGCGAACGGCGCGGCGGCGAGCTCGTCCTCGATCGACGCGACGGCCCGATCCACCTGCGGTGGGAGGGTGACCGCGGGGCGGCCGGTGACCCGGCCCTGGCGCACCTCGAGCGGCGGGCGGACCAGGGCGAGCAGCAGGTCGAGGGTGGGCAGCCCCAGCTCGTGCGCCAGCTCGGCCTGGGCGACCCCGCCGGCCATGGGGTGTGCCTCGTCGTGGGCGCGCACCCGTGCCACCAGCCGATCCCGCAGCTGCGAGACGCGCTCGGGGCCGAGCACCCAGTCACCGCACATCAGCAGCCCGGCTCGTTCCGCACCGGCGGCCGTGGCACCGGGTACGCCGAGGCGCCGCAGCAGGCTCAACCGGGTCAGCCCCCGCCGCGCCACCTCCAGGTCCAGGCGTGGCGGCTGCCCGTCGACGATCCTCCCGGCCGCGGGCTGCAGCGCCTCGGCGCGGTCGGCGGCGGCACCACGGCGCCGGGGGAGCTCGTCGGGGGCCGGGTCGAGCACCCGCACCCCCCACACCGCCCGGCTGCCGGGATCGCGCAGCAGTGCCCGGTCCCCGACGCACAGCGGCAACGGACGGTCGAGGGTGAGCCGGGCCAGCCCGCGGGCGAGGTCGAGAGGACGCAGGCGAGAGGACATCGCCGCGGCGCCGACATGGAGCATCGGGCGCTCCGGCGGCCGGTCGTGACGTTCGCTGCCGGCGGGACGGGTCAGGAGCACGTCGACCACGCGGCCCGCGGCGTACTCCCCCGGCGTCACCAGCACGCTGCTGCGGTCGAGCGCGCCGGCCGCGGGTCCGGTGAGGTTCAGTGCGACCCGGGCAACGCCCTGGGCCCGCTCCACCGGCCGGCCCAGGGACTGGAGCCCGCGCACGCGTACGCTCCGCGTCTCGCCCGGCTCGGCGCCGACCTCCAGCGTGTCGCCCACCGAGACCGTCCCGGACGGGAGCGTCCCGGTGACCACCGTTCCCGCACCCTTGATGTGGAAGCACCGGTCCGCCCAGAGTCGTACCGGAGCGACGGCAGAGGGCTGTGGCAGCGCGGCGACGAGCTCGACCAGCCGGCCACGCAACTCGTCCAGGCCGTCACCGGTGGTTGCGCTGACCGCGACCTCGGGCACGCCGCGCAAGCTGGTGGCCGCAAGCTCGGACCGGGCGCGTTCCAGTGCCGCCCCGGGGTCGGCCAGGTCGCTGCGGGTGACGACCAGGATGCCCCGGTCCACGCCGAGCGCGTCCAGCGCCGCGAGATGCTCGGCGGCCTGCGGCATCCACGGGTCGTCCGCCGCCACGACGAACAGCACCGCGGGAACCGGTCCGACGCCGGCGAGCATGGTGGAGACGAACCGCTCGTGGCCCGGCACGTCGACGAACGCGACCTCGCCGACCGGGGCGAGCTCGGTCCAGCAGTAGCCCAGCTGGATCGACAGTCCCCGCCGGTGCTCCTCCTCGAGGCGGTCAGGGTCCGTGCCGGTGAGCGCGCGGACCAGGGTGGACTTGCCGTGGTCCACGTGGCCGGCGGTGGCGACCACGTGCATCTCAGACCGCCCCCGGGTCGGCGCCCGTGAGCAGCTTCGCCGCGCGACGAAGCGCGGTGACGACGGCCTGGTCCGCCTCCGGCGGCACGGCCAGCAGGTCCAGCAGCAGCCGGCCCCGCTCGACGTGCCCGACCACGGGCGGCGTACCGGTGCGCAGCGGCCCGGCCAGGCGTGGGTCCACGGCGACCGCGGCGCTCGGCAGCTCCACGCCCGGCGCTCCCCCACCGCCCACCGCGGCCGTCGACGCCACCGCCCGGGCACCCAGGTCCGCGCTGAGGTCGTCGGCGATCCGGTGCGCCCGCGCGAGCAGGTCGGCCTGGTCCGCGGCCAGCGCCGTCACGGTCGGCGGCGGCGGCCCGGTCAGCGTGGCCTCGAGGGCGGCCAGGGTCAGCTTGTCCACCCGCATCGCGCGTGCAACCGGATGGCGGCGCAACCGCTCCACGAGGTCGCCGTCGCCGAGCAGCAGCCCGGCCTGGGGACCGCCCAGCAGCTTGTCCCCCGAGGCGGTCACCAGGCTCGCCCCGGCACGGAGCGTGGTCGTGGCGTCCGGCTCCCGCGGCAGGCGCGGGTGCGGCTGCAGCAGCCCCGAGCCGATGTCGACCACCAGCGGCACCGGGAGCGCGGCGAGCTGCTCGACCGGCACCGAGGAGGTGAAGCCGGTGACGGTGAAGTTCGACGGGTGCACCTTGAGCACGAAGCCGGTCCGCTCGGTCACCGCCCGCTCGTAGTCGTCGAGCCGCACCCGGTTCGTCGTACCGACCTCACGGATACGCACCCCGGTCGCCTCGATCAGCTCGGGGATCCGGAACCCGTCGCCGATCTCGACGAGTTCGCCGCGGGCCACGACCACCTCGCGCCCCCCGGCGAGGGCGAGCGCGGCCAGTGCCAGCGCGGCGGCGCCGTTGTTGACCACGTGCGCCCCGCCGGCCGCGGGGACTGCGTCCCGCAGCGCCGCGACGGCACCGCGTCCACGTCGATCCCGGCGGCCGGTGGCCAAGTCGAGCTCGACGTCGGTGCTGCCGCTGGCCGCAGCCACTGCTGCCACCGCGGCCTCCGACAGCGGCGCCCGCCCGAGGTTGGTGTGCACCAGGACGCCGGTGGCGTTGACCACCGCCCGCAGCGAGCAGGCGCTGTCGGGAAGGGCGTCGAGCACCGCCGGGACCACCTCGTCCGGACCCAGCTCTCCGCGCCGGCACCGGTCCAGGACAGCCGCGACCGTGCGCTTGACCAGCGAGGTTCCGAGTGCCTGCACCCGCTCGGCGAGCAGCGGGTCGGCCAGCACCCGGTCCGTGCGCGGAGTCGACCGACGCGGATCCTCCACCTGCGCCCTCCCGGTCTGCCGTGCGTGCCCGTCTGCGAGGTCCTGCAACGACGAAGCTGGCGGAGGCGGACGGGAATCGAACCCGCCTGACCGGGATACCCGGCCACTACGGTGTTGAGGACCGCGCCCGTCACCAGACGAGAAACGCCTCCGCGGCACACAATAGGCGGCGCCAGACAATTGCGGGTGCGCAGGGGTTTATCGTCCGTCCCAGGGGTTACCGTGGGCCTCAAGCACAGACGGCGGGATGAGGCAGCGCATGGGTGAGAAGACGTTCCTCGGGTCGTGGCCGGTGATCCGGCAGCTGACCGGCGCGGACAGACTGGGCCGCGGCAGCGCCGCGATGTCGGAGCGGAGCCGGACGCTCGCGCCCCGCACCGAGGACGCCGACCGGGTGGTGGACTCCATCTGCCCGTTCTGTGCGGTCGGCTGCGGCCAGAAGATCTACGTCAAGGACGACAAGGTCACCCAGATCGAGGGCGACCCGGCCAGCCCCATCTCGCGCGGGCGGTTGTGCCCCAAGGGCAGCGCCAGCAAGCAGCTGGTCACCTCGTCCACCCGGGTGACCAAGGTCCGCTACCGCCGGCCGTACGCCCGCGAGTGGGAGGATCTCGACCTCGACACGGCGATGGACATGATCGCGGACCGGGTGATCAAGACCCGCAAGCAGTTCTGGGAGTGGGAGAGCGAGGACGGCAAGCGGCTGCGCCGCACGACCGGGATAGCGCACCTCGGAGGAGCGACCCTCGACAACGAGGAGAACTACCTCATGAAGAAGCTCTACACCGCGATGGGCGCGATCCAGGTCGAGAACCAAGCCCGTATTTGACACTCCTCCACCGTCCCCGGTCTGGGGGCTTCGTTCGGTCGCGGCGGGGCGACCAGTTTCCAGCAGGACCTCGCCAACGCGGACTGCATCCTCATCGAGGGCTCCAACATGGCCGAGTGCCACCCGGTGGGGTTCCAGTGGGTGATGGAGGCCAAGCGTCGCGGGGCCACGATCATCCACGTGGACCCGCGCTTCACCCGCACGTCCGCCGTGGCCGACGTGCACGTGCCGATCCGCGCCGGCTCGGACATCGCCTTCCTGGGCGCGCTGGTCAACCACGTGCTCAGCAACGAGCTCGACTTCCGTGACTACGTGGTGAACTACACCAACGCCGCGGCGATCATCGAGGAGGACTTCCGCGACACCGAGGACCTGGACGGGTTGTTCTCCGGGTTCGACCCGGAGCGCGGGCAGTACGACCCGCGCAGCTGGCAGTACGAAGGCGCTCCGCAGGCTCCCGCGGCCGGACAGCGCGACCCTGCCCAGCCGGGCGGCCCGGAGCTGCCCGAGGCGCATCCCGAGTCGGGCTCCGAGGGCGGGGGCCACCAGACCGGTCAGCACGAGAAGACCTCGCACGAGTCGGCCCGCGCGGAGAGCGCCGGCTCGGGCGGCCCGTCCGTCTCGCACAAGCCCGAGCGTGACGAGTCCCTGCAGCACCCGCGCTGCGTCTACCAGATCCTCAAGCGACACTTCGCCCGCTACACCCCCGAGGTGGTCGAGCAGGTGTGCGGGATCAGCCAGGAGCAGTTCGCCACGGTGGCGGAGGCGCTGACCAGCAACTCCGGACGCGAGCGCACCTCGGCTTTCTGCTACGCGGTCGGCTGGACCCAGCACACCACCGGGGTGCAGAACATCCGCACCGCCGCGATCCTCCAGCTGCTGCTGGGCAACATCGGTCGTCCCGGCGGCGGGATCATGGCGCTGCGCGGCCACGCCAGCATCCAGGGGTCGACCGACATCCCGACGCTGTTCAACATCCTGCCGGGCTACGTGCCGATGCCGCACGCGTCGCAGCACCAGGACCTGGACGCCTTCGTCGCCGCCGACGCCGGGAAGACCGGCTACTGGGGCAACATGCGCTCCTACGCGGTCAGCCTGCTCAAGTCCTACTGGGGTGAGGCGGCGACGGCCGACAACGACTTCTGCTTCGACTACCTCCCCCGGCTCACCGGGGACCACGGCACCTACAACACCGTGGTCGGCCAGATCGAGGGCAAGGTCAAGGGCTACTTCGTCGTCGGCGAGAACCCCGCCGTGGGCTCGGCCAACGGCAAGATGCAGCGCCTGGGCATGGCCAACCTCGACTGGCTCGTGGTCCGCGACATGGCGATGATCGAGTCGGCGACCTTCTGGAAGGACGGACCCGAGATCGCCACCGGCGAGCTCGAGACCGACAAGATCGGGACGGAGGTGTTCTTCCTGCCCGCGGCCTCCCACGTCGAGAAGGCGGGCTCGTTCACCAACACCCAACGGATGCTGCAGTGGCGCACCAAGGCGGTCGAGCCGCCGGGCGATGCGCGCAGCGAGTTGCAGTTCTACTACGAGCTGGGGCAACGCATCCGCGCCAAGCTGCGCCAGCAGGCCGAGGCCGACGGGTACGTCGACGACCGGGACCGCCCGCTGCTGGACCTCACCTGGGACTACCCGACCGAGGGGCCGCTCCAGGAGCCCAGCGGGGAGGCCGTACTCCGCGAGATCAACGGCGTCGGCCCGGATGGATCCGCCCTGTCGTCGTACACCCAGCTCAAGGACGACGGCTCGACCGCCTGCGGCTGCTGGATCTACTGCGGCGTCTACGCCGACGACGTGAACCAGGCCAACCGGCGCAAGCCGCACTGGGAGCAGAACTACGTCGCGCCCGAGTGGGGCTGGGTATGGCCGGCGAACCGGCGGATCATCTACAACCGCGCCTCGGCCGACCCCGACGGGCGCCCCTGGAGCGAGCGCAAGAAGTACGTCTGGTGGGACCCCGACGCCGCCGACGGCGAGGGCCGGTGGACCGGCATCGACGTGCCCGACTTCATCCCGGACCGGGCGCCGGACCACGTCCCCGAGGAGGGCGCCCAGGGCCCGGACGCCATCGGCGGGCGAGACCCGTTCATCATGCAGACCGACGGGAAGGGCTGGCTGTTCGCGCCCGCCGGCCTGGCCGACGGGCCGCTGCCGACCCACTACGAGCCACCGGAGTCACCGGTGCGCAACCCGCTCTACCCCCAGCAGAGCAACCCCGCGCGCAAGCCGGTCGAGCAGGACGCCAACCCGCTCAACCCGTCGTTCAGCTCGGTGTTCCCCTACGTGTTCACCAGCTACCGGCTCACCGAGCACCACACAGCCGGAGGGATGAGCCGCACCCTGCCCTACCTGTCGGAGCTGCAGCCGGAGATGTTCTGCGAGGTGTCCCCGCGGCTGGCCCGGCAGCGCGGCCTGGTGCACGGCGACTGGGCCACCATCGTCACCTCGCGTACGGCCATCGAGGCGCGGGTGCTGGTGACCGAGCGGCTGCGCTCGCTGCGCATCGGCGACCAGCGCGTGGAGCAGGTGGGCCTGCCCTACCACTGGGGCGGCAACGGCCTGAGCACCGGCGACAGCACCAACGACCTGGTCAACGTCACCCTCGACCCGAACGTGTTCATCCAGGGCAAGGTCGGCACCTGCGACATCCGGCCAGGCCGTCGTCCCCGCGGTGAGGCGCTGGTCGACTTCGTCGCGGACTACCGCAGGCGGGCCGGCGAGGTGCCCGCCGAGGACGAGCGCAGTGCCGGGTCCGGACAGGAAGAGGCAAGTCGATGAGCAACTCGTTGTACGGCCCGCTGAACGACGTCTCCGGCGACGCCGGGTACGACGACCACCCGCCGCGCATGGGGTTCTTCACCGACACCAGCGTGTGCATCGGCTGCAAGGCCTGCGAGGTGGCCTGCAAGGAGTGGAATCAGGTCCCCGAGGACGGCATCGCGCTGACCGGGATGTCGTACGACAACACCGAGGCGCTCGGCGCGAACACCTGGCGCCACGTCGCCTTCGTGGAGCAGTCGGGGCCGCCGTCACCCGGCGTGACCACCACCGACCTCGGGCTGCCCGGGATGGGCCCGCCGGGGTGGGACTCCTACGAGAGCGGCGCCCCCGGGGCCGGTGAGGGCGAGGACCAGGGTGCCGAGTCCGGCGACGGCACGGTGCGCTGGCTGATGTCCTCCGACGTGTGCAAGCACTGCACGCACGCCGCCTGCCTCGACGTGTGCCCCACCGGCTCGCTGTTCCGCACCGAGTACGGCACGGTCGTGGTGCAGGAGGACATCTGCAACGGCTGCGGCTACTGCGTGCCGGCCTGCCCCTACGGCGTGATCGACCTGCGCAAGGAGGACGGCCGCGCCTTCAAGTGCACCCTGTGCTACGACCGGCTCAAGGTCGGCGAGACCCCGGCGTGCGCGAAGGCGTGCCCCACCGAGTCGATCCAGTACGGCGAGGTCAGCGAGCTGCGCGAGCGGGCGCGACTGCGGGTGGCCGAGCTGCACGACCAGGGCGTCGACGTGGCCCGGCTCTACGGCGCCGACCCCGAGGACGGGGTGGGCGGCGACGGCGCGTTCTTCCTGCTGCTCGACGAGCCGGAGGTCTACGGCCTGCCGCCGGACCCGGTGGTCACCACCCGTGACATCGGCTCGATGTGGCGCCATGTCGGCGCCGCCGCCGGGACCCTCGTCGCACTGGGCGTGGCCGCGTTCGCGGGGCGACGCCGATGAGAGAGCGGGCGATGGTCCCCGAGCCGGAGTTCGAGTCCTACTACGGCCGGCAGATCATCAAGACCCCCACCTGGAAGACCCCCGACGTCCCGCTCTACCTGTTCGTCGGCGGGATGGCCGGCGCGGCGGCGCTCCTCGCCGAGGGAGCGGCCGCGACCGGACGGCCCGCGTTGGAGCGGGTCGCGCGCACCACCGCCGCGGGCGGGGCCGCGGTCGGCACGGTGGCGCTGGTCCACGATCTCGGCCGTCCCGAGCGGTTCTTGAACATGCTGCGGGTGCTGAAGGTGTCCTCGCCGCTGTCGGTCGGCTCGTTCATCCTCGCCCCGTTCGGCGGGCTGTCCCACGCCGCACTGGCCTCGCACCTGACCGGCCGGCTCCCCCGGCTCGGCCGGCTGGCCGGGCTGGGCACCGCGGCGCTGGGTCCGCCGCTGGCCACCTACACGGCCGCTCTGGTCGCCAACACCGCGGTCCCGGCCTGGCACGAGGCGCACCGCGAGCTGCCGTTCGTGTTCGCCGGGTCCGGTGCTGCGGCCGCCGGCGGCGTGGCGATGCTGGCCGCGCCGCTCGACCAGGCCGGCCCCGGGCGCACGATGGCCGTGGCCGGCGCTGCCCTGGAGCTGGCCTCCTCGACCACGATGGAGCGGCGGATGGGCCTGGTCGGCGAGCCCTACCGGCAGGGCCGTCCCGGCGCGTTGATGAAGGCCTCCCGCGCGGTGACGGTGGCCTCGGCCGCCCTGACCGTGCTGGCGGGCCGCCGCTCGCGCGCCGTCTCGGTGCTGGCCGGGGCAGGGTACGTCGCCGGGTCGCTGCTCACCCGCTTCGGCGTGTTCGAGGCCGGGATCGCCTCGGCCAAGGACCCGAAGTACACCGTGATCCCGCAGAAGGAGCGCGCCCAGCAGCGGGAGGCCGCCAAGACCTCCGCCCACCCGTCGTGAATGCCCCACCCCAGCCCGCCGACCCGTCGTGAATGTCCCGCCCCAGCCCGCCGACCCGTCGTGAATGTCCCGCCGG
>DASSVD010000217.1:0-3586 GCA_035706365.1 Nocardioidaceae bacterium | reverse complement strand
GCACTTGCGGCAGAGGCCGCTGACGACCACCTCGGCGTGGTCGGCGGCGAAGCCCGCCCTGCTCGCAGAGCGGCGGGCGCCTGCGAGGTCCAGCGAGACCTCGATGTCCTCGATCGCGCCGCAGCCGCGGCACACCACGTGGTGGTGGTTGTCCCCGACCCGCGCCTCGTAGCGCGCCACCAGACCCGCCGGCTGGATCCGCCGGAGCAGCCGCGCGTCGGTGAGCGCCTTGAGTACGTCGTAGACGGCCTGGTGCGAGACCACCCCACTGCCCTGACGCACCGCACGGATGATCGTGTCCGTGTCGGCGTGCGGGTGCGCGTGCACCGCGGACAGCACCGACACGCGTGGCCGGGTCACCCGCAGCCCCGCCTCGCGCAGCAGGCGCTCGCAGTCGGTCTGGGTGGGCATGCCCCGCAGTATTGACCATAAACTGGAATCAGTAAAGATCAGCCGGGAGGCGCTCGCCAGAGGACCTGGCCTGACAGGGGGTCAGCTCTCGCGCGACTCCAGTGCGTCGCTGAGCAGGGTGACCAGGGCCTCCAGCTGCACGTCGGCCGAGGAGGCGACGTCCTCCTCCGAGCCGTCCAGCGCACGGGCCGCGAGACCCGCCTTGGCGTCGACCAGCTCCGCGATCCGGCCGTCGAGCGTCTGCGCGGCGATGATCCGCCAGGCGGTGACCGGCTCGGTCTGCCCGATCCGGTGGACCCGGTCGATGGCCTGGGTCTGCTCCGCGTTGGTCCACGACAGCTCGGCGAGCACCACGTTGCTGGAGACCTGGAGGTTCAGCCCGACACCGGCCGCAGTCAGCGAGCAGACCGCCACATGCACGTCGGGGTCGTTGACGAAGGCGTCGATGTTGCGCTGGCGGGTGGCCGGGGTCTGGTCGCCGCGCACCGACGCGTAGCCGAGCCCGCGCGACTCGAACAGCTCCGAGGCCGCGTCCATCACGTCGATGTGCTTGGCGAAGAACACCACCTTGCCGGCACTGCGGGCGAGCTGCGCGGCGTAGTCGGCGGCGAGCTCCGCCTTGGCCAGGCCGATCCGGCGGACCATGGAGAAGACGTTCTCCCCCGAGGTGGAGTCCTCGGAGTCCGACAGCTCCCAGCCGGCGACGCGGCGTACCAGCTCGGTGTCGACGCCCTCCACCGTCTCACCGGAGCGCTCCGCCCGGGCGGCCACGGCAGCGTCGTACCGCTTGACCAGGCGCATCGCCAGCTCCCGCTCGGCCTTGGTGATCGACCGGGCCGCGGACGCGTCGAGCTCGACCGGCAGGTCGGCGATACGTCGTGCCGGGATGTCGCTGGCGACGTCCTCCTTGCGACGTCGCACGATGCCCAGGTCGATCACGGCCTGGCGCGCGGCGGTGTGGAAGCCGCGGTCCAGCGGGGTCAGCCCGGTCTCCTCCAGCGCCGCCATCAGCTGCGGGCCGGGCTTCTTCTCCTCGATCCAGCCGAGGAACTGCCAGATCGCCCGGAAGTCGTCGATGTCGTTGATCAGCGGCGTGCCGGTCAGCGCCATCATCAGCGGACGCGCGGCGCGTTGCCGGATCCGGTCGGCGATCTCGAGCACGTGCTGGGAGCGCTGGGACTTCTTGTTCTTGATGAAGTGCGCCTCGTCGACGACCATCCCGCGGAAGCCATGGGTGGCGATCCAGCCCACGTGCCGGTCCAGCACCTCGTAGTTGACGATCACGATGTCGGCGAAGCCGTCGATCGTCTCGCCGCTGCCCTGGATCACCGTCGTGCTGCGCGCCGGGGTCCACCGCTCGGCCTCGCGCGCCCAGTTGGTCTTCACCACGCTGGGCACCACGCACAGCAGCGGGTAGGCGTCGGCGGCCTGCGCGGCCAGCAGCGCCTGCGCGGTCTTGCCCAGACCGGGCTCGTCGGCGAGCAGGAAGGTGCGGTGGCCGCGGGCGGCCGCGCTGAGCAGCTGCGCCTGGTGCCGCATCAGCTCCAGGTCGGCGGGCAGCAGCACCGATGGCGCGGGGTCGGGCAGCTCCATGCACGCGGGCGCGCCTGGCGAGGCGCTCTCGAAGGCGCTGAGCAGCGGGTCGATCAGTTCCCACCCGGCCAGTCGGCGCTCCTGGGTACGCCGCTGCTCTGCGGCGGAGAAGTCGGGGACGAGGAACGGGTTGGCCAGCTGGGCGGCGACCACCGACTGCGGCACGACCTGCCGCTCGCTGCGGGCCGCCGGACCCGGCTGGGAGGGGCGCGGCTCCGGGTCCGGGGTGAGCCCTCCCTCGATCTGCATCTCGCGCTTGAGCCGGCGGGCGGCATCGCTGACCTCGGCGTCGTCGGCGAGCACGGTGAACAGCGACGGCTCGCGCGCGGCGGTCTGGGCGAGGATGGTGGCGATCCCGTCCAGCCGCTTGAGCTGGGCGTCGCGTTGGGCGTCGGTCAGCTCCGCGTCGGCCTTGACCCGGGCGCGCTCCTCGCGCACCAGCAGCGCGATGACCTGGAACCGGGTCCGCTCGACGTGGCCGCGCTGCAGTCGGGTCTCCACGTCCCGCACCGCCTTGGCCAGCACCGGCAGGATGCCCTCGTTGTCCAGGGCGCGTCGGCGCTGGCCGGCCTTGGTCCGGTCGCCGCGGCCGGCCTGGCCGCGCCCCTGCCCGGTGCGCCCCTGCCCCGTACGCCCCTGTCCGGAGCGGCCCGACCCGGAGCGGCCGGACCTGCCCTGGCCGGATCCGGACTGCCTCGTACCGGACTGGCCGGTGCCGGACTGACCCGACGAGGACTGGTCGGCCTGACCGGCTCGACGCCGACTGCGTGCCAAGGAGTCTCCTTCTGCCTGTCGCTGCCCGGCCCCGGCGATGCTGCGCATCGCACCGTGAGCCGGCGTACCGTGCACCGGACGAGGCGGCACCCCGCCCGGAGACGCCAGCCCCGCGCACCAGACAGCTGCGTGTGACTGACCCCGTCGCACCGACCTGGCGCAACCGCCCGAAGAGGCGGGGGTTGCGGAACCGGGAAGAGACCAACTGATGCGTCCACAGCTGGGCCGGCGCTCGCTCCCATGGTAGCCGCCCGCGGCGCCGAGCGCAGGTCGCGGCTCCGCGTGCCGCACCGGTCGCCCGACGAATCGGTCAGCGACTCATCGCGACAGCACCGGCTGCTGCTGGGTGATGCAGTGAACGCCCCCGCCGCGGGCGAACAGCGGCCGCGCGTCGACGGCGACCACCTCGCGACCCGGGTAGGAGGCGGCGAGGACCTCGCGCGCCGCGGCGTCGTTCGGGTCGTCGAACGCGCAGGCCACGACGCCGCCGTTGCACACGTAGTGGTTGACGTAGCTGTGGTCGACCCACCCCTCCTCGTCGCGCAGGCGTAGCGGCGCCACCAGGTCGCGGACCCGCCAGTGCGCGAACGTCTCGCGCAGCTCCCGGCTGACCGCGTGGTCGGGGTGGGCGGAGTTGCGCTGGGCGTGCACCAGCACGGTGCCTGCCTCGGGCACGGTGGCCAGGATGTCGACGTGCCCGCGGGTGCCGAACTCCTCGTAGTCACGGGCCAGCCCGCGCTCGACCCAGACCACGTCGCGTACGCCGAGGGTGCGGCGCAGCTCGTCCTCGACCTGGGCCTGGCTCCAC
>DASSVD010000216.1:0-7181 GCA_035706365.1 Nocardioidaceae bacterium | reverse complement strand
GGGCCGGCCTGGGGGGTGCGGGGCGGGTTGGCGCCGATCAGCACAATGTGTGCGTGGACCACAGCGAGGCAGGCACCCAGCAGCGACCGGCCCTCGAGGTGCGCCCGGGGACCGACACCCGGGACATCTACAAGACCCTGGACCTGTGCCTGCGCATCGGTGAGGTGCTGCTGTCCTCCGGCGCCGGGGCCGCGGACGTGGCCGCCACCATGCTCTCCCTGGCGCACGCGGTCGGGCTGCGTGGCGTGGACGTGGACGTCACGTTCACCGCGTTGTCGATGAGCTACCAGTCCAGCTTCGAGGAGCCGCCGTTGATGCAGGTGCGCAACGTGCGGCACCGCGACATCGACTACAACGACCTGACCAGCGTCGACCACCTGGTCCGTGCCGTCATCCGCGGCGACGTCGACCGGGACGAGGCCCGCAACCGGCTGGCCCAGGTGGTCTCCTCGGGGCACCCGCTGCCGCGCTGGGCGGTGACGCTCGGCTGGGGGCTCACCGGTCTGGGCGTCGGCATGCTGCTGGGCGGTGACTGGATCGTGGTGCTCATCGCGTTCTGCGCCGCCGCCGGCATCAACCTGCTGCAGCGCGCGATCTCGCGGCGGCGGCTGCCGGCCTTCTACCAGCAGGTCGCGGGCGGCCTGCTGGCCACCCTGCTGGCCACCGCGGTGGCCGCCATCCGGGTGCCGGTGGACCCGTCGCTGGTGGTGACCGCCTCGATCGTGATGCTCCTGTCGGGACTGGGCTTCATGGGCGCCATCCAGGACGCCCTGACCGGCTACTACATCACCTCCGGCGCACGTCTCCTGGAGGTGATGCTGGCGACCGCGGGCATCATCGCCGGCGTCAGCGGCGGGCTGACCGTGGCGCAGCTGCTCGAGGTGCCCATCGCGCTCGAGCCGGGGGCGGCCGCGCTGTCGGACCTGCCGGTGATGTGCTTCGGAGCGGCGCTGTGCTCGGCGGCCTTCGCGTTCTCGGCGTACTCGCCGCGGCGCAGCCTGCTCCCGATCGGGCTGATCGGAGCGGCCGGTGAGGCGCTGTTCTACCTGACCGGCACCCAGGGCCTGGGCCGCGCCTGGGGCACGGCGCTGGCCGCGGTGGCGATCGGCGTGATCAGCTACTCGGTCGCCGGGCGGGTGCGGGTGCCCCCGCTGGGCGTGGTGGTCTCGGCGATCGTGCCCTTGCTCCCCGGTCTGTCGATCTATCGGGCCCTGTCCTTGACCGTCGCCGGCGACGCGAGCGGAGTCCTGGCGCTGGCGACGGCCGGCGGTGTCGCGATCGCGCTCGCCTCGGGCGTCATCCTGGGCGAGTACATCGCCCAGCCGCTCAAGCGCGAGGCGCGCCGGCTCGAGGACCGGCTGGCCGGGCCGCGCCTGGTGGGGCCGTTGCGGGCACGGTCGGTGCGCCGCCGCCGCTGAGCTGGGGCAGCGGCTGGAGCAGCCGCGACGCGCAGGGGCTTTCCGACTGCCCCGCCCTCAGGGGATGTGCCGGAGGTCGGTGCGCCGACCCGTGCTGCTGTCGATCAGCGCCGCCGCCTCGACGGTCGCGGTCAGCGGCAGCACGTCGTACACCGCGGCCGCCACGGTGGACAGCTGGTCGAGCCGGGCGCGCGGCGCGACGGTGCAGTGCGGTACCCACACGCCGGGCAGGTAGTTGCGGTGCAGTTCTGCGCCGGTGGACTCGAGCGCCTCGACCACCCGCTCCTGGCGCAGTGCGAGATCGCTGGTGCCGGCCGGGACGAGCCAGCAGCGGCTGCGCCGGAACATGCCCAGGGCGTCCAGGTGCAGGGTGAACCGGCCGCCGTCGGGCAGCAGGTCCAGCGCCTCGGCCACGCGCACCTCGTCGTAGCGGCGCAGCACGGCGTAGGACAGGTGGGGACGGTGCCGGCCGTGGGTGTGGGTGAGCAGGGTGGGCACTCCGACGGACTCGAGCCGGCGCCACAGTCCCCGCAGGGCCTCGTCGGTGCGGGCGTCGAAGAGCAGGCAGACGGCGAGAGCCACGGGCGGGTCCGGTCAGTCCCGGACCCGGAACTCGTCGCCGCGCTCGGGCGCCGCGTCGTGCACCTCCACGCGGTCGACATGTGCCCGGCGAGGCCCCTCGTGGGCCCAGTCGACCAGGGCGGCGACGGCGTCGGGCGGGCCCTCGACGTGCGCCTCGACGCTGCCGTCGTCGGCGTTGCGGACCCAGCCGGTGACGCCGAGGTGCTCGGCCTCCCGACGGCAGCTGTCCCGGAAGAACACGCCCTGCACCAGCCCGTGGACCACGATGCGGCGGGCCACCGCAGAACCGTTCATCGCCCGGTCCCCGGCCCCGGGACCGGGGCGGTCGCGGCAGCGTCCAGCAGCCGCTCCAGCCAGCGCGTCGCGGTTGCCGGATCGAACGGAGGCATGCCGCCCTCCACTGCGCGCAGCACGTGCTCGCAGGAGTCGAGCGCGAGCTCGACGAGATCCTCGGGGTAGCCCAGCTGCACCCGGTGCGCGGCGAACTCGTCCTCGTCGTCGACCCAGACCCGGCCGGTCGGGCCGCGCAGCACGTCCAGGTCCAGGTCCACGGCGGTCACGGCGAGGGAGCCGCCCTCAGCCGTGGGCCGGTCCTGCCAGTGCGGTCGGGTGGTGATGTCGACGTAGGTGTGCGTGGCGAACCCCGGCTCGTAGAAGCTGGCGACGTACGGCAGGCCGTCCGGGACCAGCACCACGGAGCCGACCTGGCTGCGGAAGGCCACCCCGGGCCGGCTGACCCGAGTTCCCGCGGGGACGCCGAGCCAGGTCCCGTGCTCGTCGGAGCCGAGCCGGACGGTGTCGTACTCCCAGTGGGAATGAGCCCGCCACTTGGTGAACGCCAGCCGCACCCGCTCCATGGCGCACGAGTGTAGGGCGTGTTGCCCGGCTGGAGGGCGCTCACCTCCGGCGAGGCGTCACCCGTCCTGCCACCGCGGCGACCGGGCGCTGGTAACGGGCGCCGACCAGCCGGACCCACAGGTCGAGCAGCTTGGCGTCGCCGCCGACCAGGATCCGGGGCTTGCCCGCGAGCATCCCGTCGAGGATCGTCCGAGCGGCACGGTCGGCGCTCGTGCGCGCGAGCCTGCTGTCGAAGAAGCGCGCCACGGCGGCCTGGTCGTGCGAGGCGGTGGTGCGTGCGTTGCGGGCGATCGCGGTGCGGATGCCGCCGGGGTGCACGCAGGAGACGGTGACCGGGCGCCGGTTGGCGAGCATCTCGAGGCGTAGCGCCTCGGTGAAGCCGCGCACCGCGAACTTGGCGGCGTTGTAGGCGCTCTGCCCGGGCATGCCGAGCAGCCCGAACAGGCTGGAGATGTTGACCAGGTGGCCGTCGCCGCTGTCCACGAGGTGCGGGAGGAACTCCTTGGTGCCGTGCACCACGCCCCAGAAGTCGATGTCCATGATCCAGCGCAGCTGGTCGTAGTCCATCTCCTCGACGTCGCCGTGCAGCGCCACGCCAGCGTTGTTGATCACCGCGTCGACGCGGCCGAGGTCGGCCCGCACGGACGCGGCGTACTCGGCCATGGCGGGCTGGTCGGTGACGTCGAGCTTGTCGGTGCGCACTTCGCGGGCGAAGCGCGCGTCGGCCAGCTCGGCGGTCTCGACCAGGCCCACCTCGTCCACGTCGGACAGTGCCAGCCGCGCGCCACGCCCGGCCGCCTCGAGGGCCAGGGCGCGGCCGATGCCGGAGCCGGCACCGGTGATCACCAGCACCTTGCCGTCGAGGGTCTTCATGCGGGCTCCTGAGCGAGGGTTCTGGTGGAGTGACTGGTGGAGTGACTGGTGGAGTCGGTGCCGCGGGCGGTCGGGGGGCCGGCCCCGTAGGTCACGTAGCGATCGGCGTCGAAGCGCGCGAGGAGCCGGCGGAGGGTGAAGGTGGTCCGCGGCCACAGGGTGGTGTTGCGGCCGTGCGCGTCGAGGTACCAGCTGGAGCAGCCTCCCCGGTTCCACACGGTCCGGGCGAGGCGTCGCTGCAGGGCGGCGTTCCAGCGGTGCTGCGCCCGCTCGCGCGGCTCGACGGCGGACCAGCCGTGGCGACGCATCTGGTCGAGCGCGTCGAGGATGTAGGCGACCTGTGACTCGATCACGAACACCATGCTGGAGTGACCGAGCCCGGTGTTCGGCCCGACGATCTGGAACAGGTTGGGGAACCCGGCGATCGTGGTGCCCTTGTAGGCGGCCATCCCGTGCTCGGCCCAGGTCTGCGCCAGGGTGCGCCCGTCGCGGCCGGTGATGTGCGCGGCGATCGGCTGCTCGGTGGTGTGGAAGCCGGTGGCCACGACGATCACGTCGACCTCGCGCTCGGTGCCGTCGGCGGTGACGATGCCCCCCGGGGTCACCTTGCTGATCGGGTCGGTGACCAGCTCCACGTCGTCGCGGGCCAGGGCCGGGTAGTAGTCGTTGGAGATCAGGATGCGCTTGCAGCCGATCTCGAAGCTCGGGGTCAGCCGCTCGCGAAGCTGCGGGTCAGCCACGTGTCGTTCGATGTTGGCCAGGGCCGCCTTCTTCGCCGGGGCGGCGAGCCGGGAGCTGACGGTGAAGCCGGGCACGAACAGCTCCCGGCCCCAGTAGATGCCGGTGCGGTAGGCCTTCTGCAGTCCGGGCACGTGGCGGAAGCCGAACCGCTCCAGGTCGGTGTAGGGCCGGTCGTGGCGCGGCATCACCCACGGCGCGGTGCGTTGGTAGACGTCGAGGTGGGCCACGGTGCGGGCGAGCTCCGGGATGATCTGGATCGCCGAGGCGCCGGTGCCGACCACCGCCACGCGCTTGCCGCGCAGGTCGTGGTCGTGGTTCCACCGGGCGGAGTGGAACAGCTCGCCACCGAAGGAGTCGAGCCCATCGATGTCGGGGAGCCGCGGTTCGGACAGTCCGCCCGAGGCGGTGACCAGCACGTCGGCGGTGAGGTCGCCGGCCGAGGTGCGGACCTGCCAGCGACGGTGCTCGTCGTCCCAGCGGGCGTCCTCGAAGCAGGTGCGGAACCGGAAGTGGGGGAGTACGCCGGAGTCTGCGGCGACCCGGCGCAGGTAGTCCTGGATCTCCGGCTGCGGCGAGAACGAGCGGGACCAGTCCGGGTTCGGCGCGAACGAGAACGAGTACAGCTGCGAGGGCACGTCGCAGGCCGCGCCGGGATAGGTGTTGTCGCGCCAGGTCCCGCCGACCTCGTCGCCCTTGTCCAGGACCAGGAAGTCGCGGTCGCCCCGGGCGCGCAGCCGGATCGCCATGCCCAGCCCACCGAAGCCAGCGCCGACGACCAGCGTGCCGACGTGGCTGGGCAGCGCTGGGGGGCTGGGGAGTGCGGAGCCAGGGTCGGCACCGGGGCTCTCGGGCGTGTGCGAAGCGTCCAGGGCGGGCATGAGCGGCAACATACCCGCGGTATTGAATCAAGGTCAATAGCGTTGTTGACGGATGTTCAGTAGAGTGCCGGGGTGAGCACGCCCCCTCCTCCCACCCCGTCGGTCGGTGGTACCCGCACCCGGCTCGCGCCGGAGCGGCGGCGTGAGCAGCTGCTCGACCTCGGCGTGCGGATGCTGGGCACGCGCACCGTCGACGAGCTGTCCATCGAGCTGCTCGCCGAGGAGGCCGGGATCTCCAGGGGCCTGCTCTACCACTACTTCCGCAGCAAGCAGGAGTTCCACCGGGCCGTGGTACGCCGTGCCGCCGATGAGGTGATCGCGGTGACCGCGCCGCCCGTCGACGGCGAACCGCTGGAGCGGCTCGCCGCCTCGCTGGAGGCCTACGTCGACTACGTGAGGGTCAACTACGAGGGCTACGCCTCGCTGGTCCGCGGCGCGGCGTCGGGAGACCCGGTGCTGCGCGAGATCTACGAGGAGACCCGCGACGCGCTCACCGCCCGGATCTTCGACGCGACCGGAGGAGCCGGTCTGCCCTCGATCGGCATCGGCGACACCCCGGCAGCACGTCTGATGGCGCGCGGGTGGAGCGCGCTCACCGAGGAGGTCGTGCTGTCCTGGGTGCAGGCGGGTCGTTCCGGGGACGAGGCGGCCCAGGTCTCACGCGAGGACCTGCTCGCGCTGCTGACGGCCGCGTTGCCGGGAGTGCTCGAGGCCACCGGCTGACTGCGCCGTCCCGTCCACGGAGGCGACGATCTCGGCGTCCGCGCCGATGGTGACCACGGGACAGGCGCACGAACGGGCGATCCGCTCGGCCAGTCGCCGGTTGTGCCGCGAGCGCGGCCGGCCGATCACCACCATGCTCGCGTCGTGCGCGGCCGCGACCAGGGCGCCCACGACCGAGCCGTCGGGCGTGGACACCGTCACCGGGACCGACCCCGCGGTCTCGCCGAGCACCTCGACCACCCACGACTGCGTGCGGTAGCGCGCGTCACGCCGTGCCCGGTCCAGGTCGCGCTCGAGCGCCAGGTCGGCGCGGCCGGAGATGTCGAAGGCGTGCACCACGCACACGTACGCGCCGCTGCCCGCAGCCTGGGCGACCGCCCAGCGCAGGGCCGCGGACGCGGCCGGGGTGTGATCCCCGCCGACGATGATCCGCTGCATGGTCGTCATCTCGCGCTCTCCTTGCCGTCCGCCGTGTCGTCCGCCCTTGCCGTCCGCTCAGCCACGGCCCCATCCTCGGCGCGGCCCGCGCACGAACAAAGGGGCGAATGGGACTCCCGTGCAGGGACCTATGGCCCTCCGGCCCGGCTCCGCGCCGCGGCGATCATGGAGTCACCACGGAGAGAAGGTAGGCAGGGGATGCACAACGATCCGGTCGAGCTGACCGTCGAGGAGTGCCTGGAGCTGCTGACCGGCGGCGTGCTCGGTCGGGTGGCGGTCTGCACCCCGTTGGGACCGCGGATCATCCCGCTCAACTACGCGGTTCACGACGACTCGGTGATCTTTCGGACCACGCCGTACAGCGTGGTGGGCACCTACGGATGGAACACCGAGCTGGCGTTCGAGGTCGACCACATCGACTACGAGAAGCATCAGGGCTGGAGCGTGGTCGCGATCGGGCGCGGTGAGATGATCGACGATCCCGACCAGCTGCGCGCCATCCAGTCCGGCTGGGACCCGACGCCGTGGGCCGGGGGTCGGCGTCACCTGTACATCCGGCTGCGCTGGCGAGACCTGAGTGGCCGCCGGATCGGCGGCGACTGGACCCGCGACTCGGCAATGCCGGTACGCCGCGTCCTGTAGCCACCCGGGCGGTCGAGCGTGTCGAGAC
>DASSVD010000215.1:0-8142 GCA_035706365.1 Nocardioidaceae bacterium | reverse complement strand
GGTACTAGGCACGATGGCGGCGATGTCCCTGCAGCGTTACCGGTTCTTCGGACGTGACCAGGTGTCCTTGCTGATCATCCTGCCGATCGCCCTGCCCGGCATCGTCACCGGAATCGCGCTGAACAACGCCTTCCGGACGGTGTTCGGCTGGGAGCTCGGGTTCCTGACCATCGTCGTCGCGCACGCCACGTTCTGCATCGTCACGGTGTTCAACAACGTGATCGCGCGCCTGCGACGGTTGGGGACCTCGCTGGAGGAGGCCTCACTCGACCTCGGGGCGTCCACGTTCATGACGTTCCGGCTGGTGACACTGCCGATGATGCGCTCCGCGCTGCTCGCCGGTGCGTTGCTGGCGTTCGCGCTGTCCTTCGACGAGATCATCGTGACCACGTTCACCGCCGGCGCGGACACCCAGACGCTGCCGATCTGGATCTTCAACAACCTGTTCCGACCGAACCAGGCGCCGGTCGTCAACGTGGTGGCCGCGGCGCTGATCGCGCTGTCCATCGTGCCGATCTGGCTGTCCCAGAAGCTGTCGGAGGGCGCGACCGGCGGGCTCGGTGGCCGCTAGAGCGGGCCGCTGCTCACGGTTTCCGGCCTCAGGCAGAGGGGGCCTCGTCGGCCCAGCACAACCGGTCGGAGCCGAACCCCGCGGCGTGCAGGCCGGCGTGCCCGGACGGGCGGCGGCAGAGGTAGTGCGGCGAGTACAGGTCGCGGCAGGAGTCGTCGTACGTGGTGTAGGCGAACTCGAGGTCGAGCTGGGCGTCGCTCATCAGTGAGACTCTCCGGGGCAGATGCGGTGAACGCCCCGGAACGTACCCAGCACGGACGCGACCCTCACAGTGACCGGGCGACCGGTCCGTACCAGCGCCGGTCCGGGCGGGCGGCTCCTTATCACCGCCCGCCCGGGAGCCGGGTCAGCCGGCGATCATTCCGTGCGGGTCGAGGATGTACTTGCGCGCAGCGCCCTTGTCGAACTCGTCGTAGCCCTGCGGGGCCTGGTCGAGCGGGATGACCGTGGCGTTGACGTTCTTCGCGATCTGCACGCGGTCGTGCAGGATCGCCATCATCAGCTGCCGGTTGTAGCGCATCACCGGGCACTGACCGGTCATGAAGCCCAGCGACTTCGCCCAGCCCAGTCCGAGCCGGATCGACAGCGAGCCCTCCTTGGCCGCGTCGTCGACGGCGCCCGGGTCCCCGGTGACGTAGAGGCCGGGGATCCCGACCGCGCCGCCGGCCCGGGTGACGTCCATGACGGTGTTGAGCACCGTGGCCGGACGCTCCTGCTGAGCCTCCCCGCCGTGACCGTGCGCCTCGAACCCGACCGCGTCGACGGCGCAGTCGACTTCCGGCTCGCCGAGGATCTGGGCGAGCTGGTCCTTGGGGTCGCCCTCGGACACGTCGATGGTCTCGCAGCCGAAGCTGCGGGCCTGCTCGAGCCGCTCCTTCTGCAGGTCGGCGACGACGACGACGGCCGCGCCGAGCAGGAACGCCGACGTTGCCGCGGCCAGGCCGACGGGGCCGGCGCCGGCGATGTAGACCGTCGACCCCGGCCCCACCCCGGCCGTGTAGGCACCGTGGAAGCCGGTGGGGAAGATGTCGGAGAGCATCGCCAGGTCGCGGATCTTCTCCAGCGCCTGGTCGCGGTCGGGGAACTTCAGCAGGTTCCAGTCGGCGTAGGGCACCAGGGCGTACTCCGCCTGCCCGCCGACCCAGCCGCCCATGTCGACGTACCCGTACGCCGATCCGGGCCGGTCCGGGTTCACGTTGAGGCAGACGCCGGTCTTGCCCTCCTTGCAGTTGCGGCACCGGCCACAGGCGATGTTGAAGGGTACGGACACCAGGTCGCCGACCTTGAGGTACTCCACGTCCGGTCCGGTCTCGACGACCTCGCCGGTGATCTCGTGGCCGAGCGCGAGCCCCTGCGGCGCAGTGGTCCGCCCGCGCACCATGTGCTGGTCGCTGCCGCAGATGTTGGTCGCGACCACCTTGAGGATCGCGGCGTGCGGTGTCTTGCGGCCGACGTTGGCGGGGTTGACCCCGGGACCGTCTTTCATCTCGAAGGTGGGGTAGTCGGTCTCCTCGACAGCGACGGAGCCGGGACCCTTGTAGATGACGGACTTGTTGCCTGGCATTCTGCTCTCCCTCCGAGGGCGGGTGTGGGTGGGTCGGATCTGGTTCCCGAGGTGGTCCGGGACGGCGGGTGGTCTGGGGCGGCGGGCGGTCCGGCCGCGGTGTCGAGGTCAGGTGCCGGTGCGGTGGCGGGCCGGGGTGTCGGCCTCGCCGCGTGGCTGCTGGGGGATGGGACCGCCGGCCTCGGGTGTGCGCTCGGAGGCGGGTTCGCGTACGCCGGGCTCCTCCGGGGCACCGATCGGCGGGACCGCTCCCGGCCGGGCGAGCAACTCGTAGGCGAAGGCGGCGGCGACCGCGCCGAGCGCGGGTCCGACCAGGTAGACCCAGAAGTCTGCCCACGGCGTCGAGCCGCCGGCGACCTGGTTCACCAGGTACGGGCCCAACGAGCGCGCCGGGTTGACCGACCCGCCGGTGAACGGGCCGATCACCATGATCTCGGCGGCTACCGCGAGCCCGATCAGGAAGCCCGCCCAGCCGGCCGGTGCGCGACCGTCCACGGCGACGGCCATGATGGTCAGCATCAGCAGGAACGTGCCGAGCGCCTCGGCCACGATGCCCTGGACCGGGTTCACCCCGCTGCCCAGCGCGGTCAGCCCGACGCTGCCGAAGTCCACCGCGCGATCGCCCACGTAGGCCACGATCAGCGCCGCGCCGATGATGGCCCCGACGCACTGGGCGGCGATGTAGGGCCCGACCTCCGCCCAGCTGAAGCGGCGTACCGAGGCCAGTGCCAGCGTCACCGCCGGGTTGATGTGCGCTCCCGAGGTGGTGCCGAGCGTGTAGATCGCCAGCGCCACCACGAGGGCGAAGGCCAGCGAGATGATGCCGAGGCCGGCGTAATCGAGCCGGCCGTTGCCCAGCGCGAGCGCCGCCACTACCGAGCCGGCGCCGAACAGGACCAGAAGTGCAGTGCCGAGCATCTCGGCGAGCAACCGACGAGCAAGCGATGCGTTCATCGCGGCCCCCTCGTGAGGACGAGATGGTGCCGGACCCCCGGCGCCCGAAGGCGGGGCCCGGGCACGATCGAGATGACGACGGTAGGACCGGCCGATTCGCGGGGTCAAGGCCGCGCGGCCCGATGTCCGGGGCACGCGAAATTGCCCCGATCGTCGGCGAGTGGCAGGTTTCGCGGCCTCCGTGGGCGGGGAGAGAAGCCCGAAAGGTATCCGGGCGACGTGGGTCACATCGATGCACGCGCCGTGACACTGGAAAGGCTTCGCATGGCCACCCAAACCAGCGTCGAGGCCGGCGGCGACCAAAAGCTACGCCGGCATGTCGGGCTCGTCGGACTGCTGTTCGCCAGCGTCGGATCCATCATCGGGTCGGGCTGGCTGTTCGGGGCCCTCGACGCCTCCACCCAAGCCGGCCCTGCCGCGGTCCTCTCGTGGGTCCTCGGCGGCGTGATGATCTTGATGATCGCCCTGGTCTACGCCGAGCTCGGCACGATGTTCCCGCTCTCGGGCGGCGTGGTGCGCTACCCGCACCTGTCCTTCGGCTCGTTCGCCAGCTACACCACAGGCTGGATCACCTGGGTCGCCGTCGCGACCACCGCCCCGATCGAGGTCGAGGCGGCCCTGCAGTACGCCACGAAGTACGCCCCCTTCACCAGCGAGCACACGGTGAACGGGGAGACGGTGCACACCCTGACCGGGCTCGGCTACGGCACCGCCGTGGTGCTGATGGCGCTGTTCGTCGTGGTCAACTACTACGGCGTGCGCTGGTTCGCCCGGATCAACAACGCGATGGTGTGGTGGAAGCTCTTCATCATCCTGCTGGTGATCGTGGCCTTCTTCTTCGCAGCCTTCCACGGCGAGAACTTCACCAGCCACGGCTTCAAGCCGCAGGGCTGGCACGGCGTGTTCACCGCGGTCGCCACCTCCGGGATCGTGTTCTCCTTCCTCGGCTTCCGGCAGGGCATCGAGCTGGCCGGCGAGACCGACAACCCCAAGCGCAACGTGCCGCTGGCGGTGATCGGCTCGGTGCTGATCACCGGCGCCATCTACGTCGCCCTGCAGATCGCCTTCATCGGCGCGCTGGACCCGGGCATCCTGTCCGACTCGGGCGGCTGGTCCGACCTGAGCTTCAAGAACGACTTCGGTCCGCTGGCGGCGCTCGCGTCCCTGCTGGGCATGGCCTGGCTCGCGGTCCTGCTGTACGCCGACGCGATCATCTCGCCCGGGGACACCGGGCTGATCTACACCACGGTGACCTCGCGGATCTCCTACGCGATGGCCAAGAACGGCAACGCCCCGGAGGCGTTGGCCAAGACGAGCAGCCGCGGAGTCCCGGTGGTGAGCCTGATCGTCACCTTCGTGGTCGGACTGATCGTGTTCCTGCCGTTCCCGAGCTGGCAGCAGCTGGTCGGCTTCATCACCTCGGCCACGGTGCTGTCGTTCGCCTCGGGTCCGTTGGTGCTGGCCTCGCTGCGCAAGCAGTGCCCGGACGCCGAGCGGCCGTTCCGTCTGCCCGGTGGGCACATCATCCCGATCCTGGCGTTCTGGTGCTCGAACCTGATCATCTACTGGTCGACCTGGACGATCAACTGGAAGCTGTTCATCGCCGTGCTGCTCGGCTTCGTGCTGCTGCCGATCTACCACTGGCTCGGCCAGGACGTGCCCAAGCTGGACATGAAGGCCGGCGCCACCTGGCTGCTCCCGTGGCTGGGCGGCCTCGCACTGATCTCGTGGCTGGGCGACTACGGCGGTCTGGGGCTGATCGGCTTCGGCTGGTCGATCCCGATCCTGTTCGCCTTCTCCGTGGCGATCTACTTCCTCGCCATCTCCGTGCGGTTGAGCCCCGAGGAGGCGGCCAGGCACATCGAGGACTCGAAGGCCGAGACGGAGGTCGAGGAGGAGGAGCTGGCCACCGCACACTGACCAGTCCCGACACGGCACGGGCCGGCCCCCGCTTCGGCGGGTGGCCGGCCCGTGGCGCGAGGCACCCCCGACTTCAGGGAGAGTCGGGGGTGTCTCTTATGGAGGAGGGAAGGGCGTGGACCCATCCGCCTAGGAGTGTGTCCAGGGCCGCGGCGTCCGAATCAGCTGGTCCGGACCACCGGCGGGCGGGGGCGGGCCGAACGGCACTACCGACGGCGGTACGCCGGGGCCAGCGTGGCGGCGAGGAGGTCATCATGTCCGAGCCACGCCCCGCTCCCGACCGGGAGTCCGAGGTCCGGGAGCGCGCGATCCGTCAGCTGAAGAAACGGCGGGACTTTCACGGCCACCTGCTGGTGTACGCCCTGGTCAACGCCTTCCTGGTGGTGATCTGGCTGGTCACCAACCCGGGCGGGTTCTTCTGGCCGATCTTCCCCCTGGTGGGGTGGGGGATCGGGGTGGTGATGAACGCCTGGGACGTCTACGCCGGGGTCGACTTCGACGAGGCGCAGATCCGTGCGGAGATGGCGCACCTGGAACGCCGTGACACCCGGCTGCACGGCCGGCGGGCCACGTGAGCGACACCGGTGTGACACGTGAGAGACACGTGAGCCACAGATGAGCGACACGGGACGTCCGGAGGCGGTGGTGGAGCGGCTGCTCGCCCGGGGCCTGATCGTGCCTGCGCAGCGCGAGCCGGTGCTCGAGACCGTGACGCGTGCCCTCGCCGAGCCGGCGCCCGAGCAAGGGCCGCCGGAGCAAGGGCCGCCGGAGCAAGGGCTACCGGAGCGCCGGCCGCCCGAACAGCAGCGGCCCGAGAAGCAGCCGCCCGAACAGCAGCCGCCCGAACCCGCTGGTGTCCGGGCGGCGCTGACCCGGGAGCGGGCCGCCGAGGTCGCCGGCTACGTCGGTGCGGCCTTCGTGGTGGCCGCGGTCGCGCTCTTCGTGGTCGACCGCTGGCCGGCGCTGACGGTGACGCCCCGGGTGCTCCTGCTCGCCGGCACGGCGCTGCTGCTGGCGACCGGCGGCGTACTGCTGGGGGTGCTCACCGGAGGGGTCGCCGAACTGGCGCACGGGTCCGCGGTGCGGCGTCGCCTGGCCAGCACCTTGTTCACCGGCGCTGCGGCTGCGGCCACCGGCGCCGTGGTGGTCTTCGGGGTGCACACCGTGGAGCAGCGCAGCGACATGCTCACCGACGGCGCCTGGGTGGGGCTGGCCGGCAGCGTCACGATGCTGCTGCTGTCCCTGGCCGGCTACCTGCTCGCGCCGAGCCTGCTCGGCCAGCTCGCACTCGCCGCGAGCACCGGCTACACGATCGTCTTCGCGCTGGACGCGTCCGGCCAGATCGGGCAGGTGGAGCTGGGAGCGCTGGTGTGCGGGGCAGGAGCGCTGTGGCTGGTCGCCGCGGAGCGACGGTGGTGGCACGAGCCGGCGGCCGGCCGGGTGGTCGGCGCGCTGCTGCTCGCCGTGGGCGCCCAGATCCCGCTGGGCTCGCAGGTCCCCTGGGTCGGCTACCTCGCCACCATCCTGGTCGGCGCGGCCGGGTTCGGCCTCTACGTGACCCGGCGGCACTGGCCCTACCTCGCGTTGGGTGTCGCGGGAGTGACCCTGGCGGTGCCCGAGGCGCTGCTGGACTGGACCGAGGGCGCGCTCGGGGTGGCCGGGCTGCTGCTGGTCGCCGGGCTGAGCCTGCTGGGCGCCTCGCTGGCCGGGTTGCGGCTGCGTCAAGGCGTCGCCCGCTGAGGCGGAACGGGGCATAGCCGCCGCCGCGACGGGGTACCTCATGGTCAGGGCGCTTCGCGCCGGCCCGGCTGCACGGTCCACCGCGCCGGGTCCCACGATGCGGAGGGACGGATGGACGTCGACAGGCAGAGCGACCGGCTCGGCAGGCAGATCGACAAGGAGCAGGTCGTCGACCTGCTGCGTGCCCGCGGGCAGCATGACCGCGCTCAGCAGATCGACAGCGCCCTGCCGCGCCATGTCGACGTGGAGGCCGATGCCGGCCTGCTGCACGCGGTCGAGGTCAACGTCCGCGACCTGCCCCTGGGTGAGGCGCGGGTCAGCGACGCCGGAGCGTGACCTGCAGCGAGCCGGAGTTGTCCGCGTAGCTGAACGGGTCCCAGATCCGCACGCGCGCCTTCCCGCGCACCGGTGCCCGGAACGTGCCGACGTAGCGGTGGTCGCGCCGGTCGCAGGCCGCGCGTGAGCCGCGCGCGTGCAGCGGCACCTTGACCCCGGCGACGTAGAGCGCGAGGTGGTCGGCGGCCGGGGTGGTGGGGTCCAGGCTCTGCTGCGGGCGCAGCCGGCCGGCGTAGGCCACGCAGTTCCCGTCGAACGGGGTGCCGCCGCTGTGCGCGAGCCCCCGCACGACCACCCGGTAACGCGCGCCCCGCTTCAGCGAGTGCGCGGTGCGCACCCCGCGAGGGGCCGCCGCACGCACGTCGACCCGCTCGGTCCGCAGCCGTCGGGCCCTCGGCCCGTGGTGCCTGGCCGGCCTCGGGGCGCGCGAGGCGTCCGGGTAGTGGGTGGAGACCGATCCCGTAGGCAGGTCCGCGCGGAGCACGTGGAAGGTGAGCGAGCCGGAGTTGCCGCGCGGGTGCGGGTCGCCGATCGCCAGCTTCAGCCGCTGCGTGCGCTTGGGCACGATCACGGTGGAGTAGGTGTGCTCGGCGCCGCTCGCGCAGTCGGCACCCCAGGGGGCCACGCCGTTCACCACGAGTCCGGACTCGAAGGGAGCCCAGCCGTGCCGCGTCCACCGGCACGCCGCGTCGGCGACCTTGCTCCCCGCACCGAACCGGTAGAGGCCGTCGGCGACGACCCGGTAGGCCGTGCCGCGGGTGAGTGTGAAGCCCGCGTCGACGACGGAGCCGTCCGCGGGCACCGTGACGCTGGTGATCGCGGTGCGCTGCGCGTCGAGCTGGCGGGTCCCCGGGACGAGCACCGGGATCGCCGGCACGTGCCGGGCGCGGTAGAACGAGGTCTGCGCGGCGGCCCCGGCGTACGACAGCGAGATGTGCACGTGGTCGCGGTGTCGGGCGGTCTTCGAGCAGTTCTTGGGCTTGTCGCAGGGCAGGTAGTCGCGGCGGGAGAAGCCGTCGGAGTAGGCGGAGTAGATGTGGTCGTCCCAGATCACGTA
>DASSVD010000214.1:0-2212 GCA_035706365.1 Nocardioidaceae bacterium | reverse complement strand
GTGCGCAACAGGACGGTCAGCGCGCCGATCCCGACGACCGCGAGGGCGACCACCGGCAGCAGGCGAGCCCCGGCCGACGCGGTAGCCGCCCGGTCGGTGAGCGCGGCCGCGGCGGCGATCAGGCTGAGCACCCCGAACGCGCCGATGCCGACGCCAGGGCGTCGCACGCCCACCACACCGGCGGCGATCGCGAGCACCGCGACGGTGCTGATCACCCCGGCGATCAGCACGGTCTTGTCCGCGCTGCCGAAGGTCTCGATCGCCCACTCCTTGACCGGTCGCGGTGCGGCGTCGACCGCACGGTTCGCCACCGCCAACAGCGGGGAGGTGACGCCGCCCAGGAGGGCCGAGACCGCCTCCGACACGGTGACGCCGGCCGCTCCGGCGAGCAGGCCCGCGAGGCCGCCGGCGAGAAGGCGAGGGATGGTCCGGTCGGGTCGGGGTGTCATATGCGGGGGTTCGGACCGGGGCGCGCGGCGGATGGGTGGGGGAGGGCGGGAGTAGCCTGACCACGAGGGGTGATCCAGATGGCCGACCGGCAGCAGGATGAGAACCGCTATCGTGCGCTGCCCGAGCCGGTCCGGCTCGAGGACACGGTCACCTCCGTGGACGTGACGCCGGTGCAGCCCGAGAAGGACGACTACTGGCGCGAGGTCGAGTGGATGCTCAAGGTGACCGGAGGCGGTTGATGCGCTCGGTGCAGGTGACGCGGCTGGACGGCCCGGCCGGGGTGGAGGTCGTCGACGCCGACGAACCCGCCCCGGCGGACGGCCGGTTGCTGGTGGAGGTGCACGCGCTGGGCATCTCGTTCCCCGACCTGTTGCTCTCCCGCGGGGAGTACCAGCTCAAGCCGGACCTGCCCTTCCAGCTCGGCGTCGACTTCGCCGGCGTGGTGCGGCGCGGTGGAGCCGGCTTCGCCGAGGGTGACCGGGTGGCGTGCTGCCTTCCGTACGGCGGCGGCGCCGACCTGGTGGAGACCGACCCGGAGGCCACCTTTCCGCTGCCCGACGCGGTCTCCTTCGAGGCCGGCGCTGCCCTCCCGATGAACTACCTCACCGCACAGTTTGCGCTGGCCACCCGAGCCCAGCTGCAGAAGGGCGAGACCGTGCTCGTGCACGGCGCCGCCGGTGGCGTGGGCACCGCGTCCCTGCAGGTCGCCAAGGGGTACGGCGCGCGCACCATCGCCGTCGTGTCCAGCGACGCCAAGGCCGAGGTCGCCCGAGCCGCAGGGGCGGACGAGGTGGTCCGGGTCGACGGCTTCCTGTCCGCGGTCACGGAGCTCACCGGCGGGCGCGGCGTGGACGTCGTGGTGGACGTGGTCGGCGGCGACCTGGTCACCGACTCGCTGCGCGCCCTGGCCCCGCTGGGCCGGCTGCTGGTGGTCGGCTTCACGGGCGGCTCGATCCCGCAGGTGAAGGTCAACCGGCTGCTGCTGAACAACATCGACGTCCGCGGCGTGGGATGGGGCGGTTACGCGATGGGCCGGCCGGGCTACCTGCGTCGGCAGTGGGAGGAGCTGCTGCCGATGCTGGAGTCCGGCGTGGTGGCGCCGCCGATCGGGGCGACGTACCCGGTCGAGGAGGTGCGGACCGCCCTGGAGGAGATGGAGCAGCGGCGTACTCTCGGCAAGACCGTGCTCACCCTGCGCTGACGATCCGGACGCCTTGGGCCGGTTGCGGCGACGTTCGTAGAATCTCCGTTTCGTGGGGATACGCACCAGGATGCTCTCGTTCCTGCTCGTCGCCGGGCTTGCCGTGACCGCTGCCTGTACCGGCGGTCCAGGCGGCTCGTCCGAACCCCACCGCCCCGGTTCGGCTGCGACCGGGGCGACCGACTGGGCCCCCGCGCCCGTCGAGCGGCACGGACTCCGCGCGCTCACCACCGTCGACGGCGACCGGCTCTCGCTGCACACGGCGTCCGGTCCCAAGCACTTCCTGACCGGGGTCAACCTGGGCGGCACCACCCCCACCCACCAGCCCGGCGAGCTCGCGATCAGCGCCCGGGACTACCGCCGCTGGTTCGCTCAGATGGGCCGGCTCGGCGTGCGAGTGGTGCGGATCTACACCATCCATCCGCCGGCGTTCTACACCGAGCTCGCTGCGTACAACCGGCTGCACCCGCGCGCGCCGCTCTACCTGGTGCAAGGCGTCTACCTGCCCGACGAGACCTACCTCGACGGCGGCACCCTCTACGACGCGGCTGCCGACGACGG
>DASSVD010000213.1:0-24901 GCA_035706365.1 Nocardioidaceae bacterium | reverse complement strand
CTCTACGACCCGGCTGCCGACGACGGCTTCAGCCGCGAGCTGGTCGACGCCTCGGCGGCCGTGCACGGCCACCTGCAGCGCGCTCCTCAGCCGGGGAGGGCGTCGGGGATCTGGAGCGCCGACGTGAGCGACTGGCTGGCCGCCTGGATCGTGGGGGTCGAGTGGGACCCCGAGGCCACCGACCGCACGGACCGCACCCACGGCGACGCCCCGGCCGTGCGGGGACGGTACTTCCGCAGCACCGCAGACGCGACGCCCACCGAGCGCTGGATCGCCGCCCACCTCGACGAGCTGGCGACCGTGGAGGCGCGCGCCGGGGACACCGTGCCGATCGCCTTCGCCAACTGGCCGACCACCGACCCGCTCGCGCACCCGGACGAGCCGTTGGCGACCGAGGACCTCGCCGGCGTCGACGCCAACCACGTCCTGGCCACCGATGCATGGCCGGGCGGCACGTTCGCCAGCTACCACGCGTACCCCTACTACCCGGACTTCCTGCGGCACGAGGGGCGGCTGGCCGGCACCCGGTGGGCGGGCCGGAACGATCCGTACGCCGGCTACCTGGCCGCGCTGCGGGAGCACCACGCCGGCCTGCCCGTGGTGATCTCGGAGGTCGGCGTCCCCTCCTCGCTCGGGTCGGCCCACGAGGGCACCCTGGGCCGCGACCAGGGGCACCATCGCGAGCGAGAGGCGATGGCGATCGACGCCGACCTGCTCCGGCTCGTGCACGGGCAAGGGCTGGCCGGCGCGTTCGTCTTCTCGTGGACCGACGAGTGGTTCAAGCGGACCTGGAACACCATGGAGCACCAGGTCCCCGCCGAGCGCCGTCAGCTGTGGCACGACCCGCTCACCAACGAGCAGTACTTCGGGATCGTGGCGACAGATCCGGCGCCGCTGCCGGACAGCACGCTCGAGCTGTCGCCGGAGGGCTCCGCGATCGACTACCTGCTGCTGCGGGCGGACGCGTCGTACGTGTATGCCGACGTCACGTTCTCCGGCGACCCGCCCGCGTGGCTGCGCGTGGACGTCGACACCGTCCCCGGACCCGAGAGCGGCGACTACCGGATCCAGGTGGAGCCCGGACGGCGCCGAGCACGGGCGTACGTGCGCGCGGGCCTCGACCCCGTCCGGCTGGACACGCCCGTCGCGCGCTACCAGCCCGACGTCGGAAAGCCGTGGCACCTCTACCGGCTGATCACCAACCGGTCGCTGGTGGTGAACGGCGAGCGGCTTCCCGCCGAGTTCCTCGACGTCGGGGAGCTGGTCGAGGGACACTGGGATCCGGCGGCGCCGGACTACGACAGCCTGGCCACCTGGAACGAGCTCCGTCACGGGGGCGGGGGCAGCGGGCCGGAGACCACGATCCGGTTGCGGCTGCCGTGGGCGATGCTCGGGCTCTCGGACCCGTCCAGCCGGACCGCGCTGGGGGAGGGGACCCCGGCGTCCACGTTGCGGATCCGGGGCATCACGCTTCGGTTGAGCACCGCAGTGGAAGGCGCCGACGGGGCGGCAGAGGAGCCGCTGCGGGTGACGTACTCCTGGCCCACGTGGAACTCGACCGGCTACACAGAGCGGCTCAAGCGGGGCGCGGACCAGTTGGCCCGGGCCTTCGCCGAGCTCAACCCGTGAGCGGCCGGGTGGCGGTCAGCCCTCGACGACGTCCTGCTGCTCGGGGTGCCGCTCGAGGTAATCCTTGATGAACGGGCACAGCACCCTGGCGCGCAGCCCCTCGCGGCGCACGTGGTCCAGCGCCTCGCCGACCAGGGTCGAGCCGACGCCCTGCCCCTCGAACGCGTCGTCGACCTCGGTATGGGTGAAGACCCGCACGCGGTCCTCGACGCGGTACTCCGCGAAGCCGGCCACCACACCGGACTCGTCGAGCGCCTCGTAGCGGCTGCGCTCGGGATTGTCCTGGACCGTCACCTTCGTCTGCTCGCTCATGGGCCGATCATGGCACCGGGTTGGTTAGGGTGACGAGTGTGACGATTCTTGACGACGCGAAAGCAGGGATGGACCCTGACGTCCGCCCGCAGGACGACCTGTTCGGGCACGTGAACGGCCGCTGGCTGGCCACGGAGGAGATCCCGGCCGACCGCTCGGCGTGGGGCTCGTTCGTCGAGCTCGCCGAGACCGCCGAGCAGCGGGTGCGCGACATCATCGCCAGCTGCGCGGAGCAGCCGGCCGAGCCGGGGTCGAACGCGCAGAAGATCGGTGACCTGTTCGCCAGCTTCATGGACGAGCAGCGCATCGAGGAGCTGGGGGCGGCCCCGCTGGAGGAACCGCTCGCCGAGGTGGACGCGATCGCCGACCTGGCCGGGCTGGCCGGGTTCCTGGGCCGGTTCGAGCGTCGCGGCGGGTCCGGGCTGTTCGCCAGCTACGTCGACACCGACGACCGCAACTCCGACCGCTACCTGGTCAACCTGCTGCAGGGCGGGCTGGGGCTGCCCGACGAGTCCTACTACCGCGAGGACAAGTTCGCCGACGTGCGCACCGCCTACCGCGCGCACCTCGAGCGGATGCTCGGCCTGGCCGGGCGTCCGGACCCGGCCGGCGAGGCCGAGCGCGTGCTCGACCTGGAGACCCGGCTCGCCGGCGGACACTGGGAGCGGGCGGCCACCCGCGACGTGCTCAAGACCTACAACCTGACCAGCCTCGAGGAGTTGCGTGGCCTGGCCCCGGACTTCGACTGGTCGGCGTGGGCGAGCGGGCTCGGCGCCTCGGATCAGACCTTCGACGAGACGATCGTCCGTCAGCCGAGCTACCTGCAGCACCTGTCCGCCGCGCTGCAGGAGGTGCCGCTCGAGGCATGGCGCGCCTGGGCCGCGGCACGGGTGGTCCAGGCGGCCGCGCCGTACCTCTCCGAAGCCTTCGTCGCGGAGAACTTCGACTTCTACGGCCGCACCCTGAACGGCACCCCGCAGCTGCGGGAGCGCTGGAAGCGCGGCGTGGCGCTGGTCGAGGGTGCGGTCGGCGAGGCCGTCGGCGAGCTGTACGTCGCCCGCTACTTCCCGCCCGAATCCAAGGCGCAGATGGACGCGCTGGTCGACAACCTGCTCGAGGCGTACCGGCAGAGCATCGAGGCGCTGGACTGGATGGGCGCGGAGACCAAGAGCCGCGCCTACGAGAAGCTGCGGACCTTCCGGCCGAAGATCGGCTACCCGGAGAAGTTCCGCGACTACAGCGCGCTGGACATCGAGCCGGGCGACCTGCTCGGCAACGTGGCGCGCGCCGCGGCGTTCGAGACCGACCGGCAGCTGAACAAGATCGGCTCGCCGGTCGACCGCGACGAGTGGCTGATGCTGCCGCAGACCGTGAACGCCTACTACAACCCGGGCACGAACGAGATCTGCTTCCCCGCGGGGATCCTGCAGCGCCCCTTCTTCGCCCCCGACGCCGACCCGGCCGAGAACTACGGCGGCATCGGCGCGGTGATCGGCCACGAGATCGGGCACGGCTTCGACGACCAGGGCTCGCAGTACGACGCCGACGGCAACCTCAACGAGTGGTGGACCGCCGACGACCGGGCCGCCTTCCAGGAGCGCTCGGACAAGCTGATCAAGCAGTACGACGGGTTCTCCCCGCGCGAGCTGCCCGACGAGCACGTGAACGGGGCGCTGACCGTCGGCGAGAACATCGGCGACCTGGGCGGACTGACCATCGGCTACCGGGCGTACAGGATCAGCCTCGACGGCGACGAGCCTGCCGAGGTCGACGGCCTGACCGGCTGGCAGCGGCTGTTCCTGAACTGGGCGCACTGCTGGCGCACCAAGCGGCGCAAGGAGCAGATGATGCAGCTGCTCACCATCGACCCGCACAGCCCGGCCGAGTTCCGCGCCAACATCGTGCGCAACCTCGACGAGTTCCACGACGCCTTCGCCACCCGGTCCGGTGACGGCCTCTGGCTCGACCCCGCGGACCGCGTCCGCATCTGGTAGCCGCCCCAGCCGAGGATTACCAGGTGATGCAGAAGAACCCGCACTTCCCACGATCAGCTCGTCGTGGGAAGTGCGGGTTCGGCTGCATACCCTGGTAAATCGCCCCGCGGGCCCCGGCTGGATCCCGCCGGGCAGCCGAGGTCAGTGCATCAGCGCGGCCGGGCTGGGCTGCTGCTCCTCGCCGGACTCGGTGGCGGTCCGCTTGCGACGCGGCAGCAGGAACGCCGGCACCAGGCACACCGCGACCAGGATCGCCGCGATCAGGAACGCGTGACCGAACGCGTCGGCCATGTCGGCCAGCGCGACCGGGATGATCGACGGGTCCGGCAGGGCGGCCACCCCCTCGGGTGACTCGACCGCCGCGCGCAGGGCCATCACCGCGTCGCTGGCCTTGAAGCCGTTGGTCAGCAGCACCGAGAACAGCGCGGTGCCGATCGAGGCGGCCACCTGCTGGGTGATGTTCATCAGCGTCGAGCCGCGGGCGATCTCGTGGTCGCGCAGGGTCGACAGCGCCGAGGTCATGATCGGCATCATCGTCCCGCCCATGCCCAGGCCCATGATGAACAGCGCGCTGAGCAGGTAGAAGTACGACGGCTCGGTCACCTCGGCACCGGACGCGGACATGGTCACCGCGGACGGGTCGATGGCGACCTGGGTGAACATCCCCATTCCGACCACGATCACCGCGATGCCGGCGAGCACGATCTTGCCCGGGCCGATCTTGTCGGTCAGCACGCCGGCGATCGGCATGGTGATCATCGCGCCGATGCCCTGGGGGGCCAGGAGTACGCCGGCGGCCAGGGTGGTCTCGCCGCGCACCTGCAGGAAGTAGGACGGGAACAGCAGGCTCGCCCCGAAGAACGCGATCGCGAACAGCGACATCGCCACCACCGCGACGCTGAGCCCGCGGTGCCGGAACAGGTGCAGGTCGATCAGCGGGTGGTCCGGGGAGCGGAACAGCGTGCGCAGCACGAACGCCACCACGAGGGCGAGCCCGACGATCGCCCAGGCGAGCACCTTGGTCGACCAGACGGTGCCCTCCTCCGGGATGGAGGAGACGCCGTAGAGGAACATCGCCAGCCCCGGGGAGAGCAGCAGCATGCCCAGGAAGTCGAAGGTCTCCGAGGGGGTCGGCTTGTCGGCCGGCAGCACGATCGCCGCGTAGGCGAGGGCGATGGCCCCGATCGGCAGGTTGATCAGGAAGATCCAGTGCCAGCTGGCGATGTCGATCAGCCAGCCGCCGAGGATCGGGCCGAAGATCGGGCCGAGCAGCATCGGGATGCCGAGCACGGCCATCACCCGGCCGATCCGCTCCGGCCCCGCGGCCCGCGTCATGATGGTCATGCCCAGCGGCATCAGCATGCCGCCGCCGAGGCCCTGCAGCACCCGGAAGACGGTGAGCATCTCGATGCTCGAGGCCGCGGCGCAGAGCACGGAGCCGGCCGCGAACAGGCCCACGGCGAGCATGTAGAGGCGCTTGGTGCCGAAGCGGTCGGCGGCCCAGCCGGTCAGCGGGATCACCGAGGCCAGCGCCAGCGTGTAGCCGGTCATCGTCCAGGCGACCGTGGCCGGCGAGGCGTCGAACTCGGTCTGGAACGTCGGCTGGGCGACGCTGACGACCGTGATGTCGAGGATCGACATGATCGCGCCGAGCACGACCACGCCGGCGACGAGCAGGACGTCCTTGTCGAGCTTGTCTGAGGCGGCTGCGGGCGCCGCGGAGGGTGGAGTCGGAGAAGTCACCCGCCGATTCTAGGTAAGGGTTAGCGGCCGGGGAAATCAATTACGGACCTGGGCGTCCGTGATGCCCGACACGTCCGCTCGGCGGAGCGGACAGCGAGCCCGCCGACGAGCCCGGTGACGAGCCGGTGACGAGCCCGAGGGTGCGCCCGGTCAGCGCTCCAGCAGCTCCTCCACGGCGCGTACGACGTGCTGGTCCTCCGGCTCCACGCCCGGGGAGAACCGGGCGATCACCTTGCCGTCGCCGTCGAGCAGGAACTTCTCGAAGTTCCAGGAGATGTCGCCGGTGCGGCCGGACTCGTCGGCGGTCTCCACGAGCTCGGCGTAGAGGGGGTGGCGGCCCTCGCCGTTCACCTCGACCTTCTCCGTCATCGGGAAGGTGACACCGTAGGTGGCCGAGCAGAACTCCGCGATCTCCCCGGAGCTGCCCGGCTCCTGCCCGCCGAACTGGTTGCAGGGGACGCCCACGACGGTGAAGCCCCGGTCGGCGTACCTCTCGTGCAGCGACTCGAGCCCGGCGTACTGCGGGGTCAGCCCGCACTTGGAGGCGACGTTGACCAGCAGCGTCGGGCGGCCGCCGGTGAGGTCGCCGAGCGTGGCGGGCGTCCCGTCGAGCCGGGCGATGGGTGTCTCGTTCAGGGTCATACCGGCGAGCCTAGCCAGGCTCAGGTGAGGCCGGCGTCGTGCACGCAGATCGCGATCTGCACCCGGTTGTCGACCTCCAGCTTGGCGAACAGGCGGCCGATGTGTGCCTTGACCGTCGGCACGGACAGGTACAGCCGGGCCGCCACCTCGGCGTTGCTGAGCCCCTCCCCCACGGCCACCGCGACCTCCCGCTCGCGTTCGGTGAGCCGGGCGAGCCGGTCCCGGGCCACGCGGGCCCGATCGGGTGGCCGGTTGGCGGTGACCTGGGCGATCAGCCGGGCGGTCACGCTCGGGGAGAGCATCGGGTCACCGTCGGCGACCCGCCGGATCGCCTCGATGATCAGCGCCGGCGCGGTGTCCTTGAGCAGGAAGCCGCTGGCACCGGCGGCGAGGGCCTGGGTCACGAAGTCGTCGGCGTCGAACGTGGTCAGCACGATCACCTTCGGAGGCTGCGACCACGCACTCAGCTGTTCAGTGGCCTCGATGCCGTTGAGAACCGGCATCCGGATGTCCATCAGCACGATGTCGGGCCGCGTCGTGCGGGCCGCCCGGACCCCTTCGCGCCCGTCGCCGGCCTCGCCGACCACCTCGATGTCGGGCGCCCCGCCGAGGATCATGGTGAGCCCGGACCGCACCAGTGCGTCGTCGTCGACGACCAGCACCCGGATCGACGTGCCGGCATCCGGGTTCACGCCTCCCACGGCAACCACCCGTGCAGCTCGAAGGTGCGGCCGCTGACCCGGGTCTCCAGCCGGCCGCCGGCCAGCTTGGCCCGCTCCCCGAGGCCGACCAGGCCCAGGCCCGCACCCGGCGTCGCCGACCCGTCACGTGGCGCCAACAGGCTCCGGGCGGGGTTGCGCACGGTGATCTCCAGTCCGTCGTCGGCCGAGCCCGCCACCCGGACCAGCACGCTCGCGCCGGGCGCGTGCTTGCGGGCGTTGGTCAGGCCCTCCTGGATGATCCGGTACGTCGTCCGGCCGACCCGCTCGGGCATCGTCGCGGCGTCGAGCACCTCGTCGTCGTACTGCACCCGCATGCCCGACTCCTCGGCCTCGTCGATCAACCCGGCCACGTCCTCGAAGGTCGGCTGTGGCCGCTCGCGGAGACCCGCCGCGGCCTCGTCGCCGCGGAGCACGCCGAGCACCTGGCGCAGGTCGGTGAGCGCCTCGTGCGACTTGGCCTGCAGCAGGCCGGCGGTCTCACGGACCTGGACCGGGGTCAGGTCCGTGCGGTAGGCGAGGGCTCCGGCGTGCATGCTGATCAGCGAGATCCGGTGCGCCAGCACGTCGTGCATCTCGCGGGCGATCCGGGCGCGCTCGTTGGAGCGCCCCTGGGCGACGCGGAGCGCCTGCTCGGCCTCGGCGCGCTCGGCGCGGTCGCGCAACGTCCACAGCAGCTCCCGCCGGGAGCCGATGTACATCCCCCAGACCAGCATGGCGACGGTGATGGCCACTCCGACCGCGAAGTTGAGCCACCACGGCTCGTCGTTGGCCGGCTCCAGGATCCAGAACGCGTGGGCCGCGGCCATGCCGACGATGCCGGCCAGCACGATGTGCGACACCCGCCGGCGGGTGGCCAGCGAGACCGAGGCGAGCGTGCTCGGCCCGGCGGCCGACGCCGACAGCGCCCCGGTGGCGGCGGTGATCACGGCGACGGTGAGCGGCCAGCGCCGGCGGAAGAAGGTGAGCACGAAGGCGACCGCCCCGAGTGCCAGGTCGATCCACAGCAGCGCGACGTCGGCCTGCAGCTGCGCGGGGATCGTCGAGCCGCAGATCGCGGCGCTGATCGCCAGCATCCCGGCGATGCGCCACGCGTGCGCCCGCCAGGTCAGCGGGGGGTTGTACTGCTCCGGGGCGGGTTCCTGCACCGGACCAGGCTAGGGTTCCCCGCCTCCGACCGGCAGCGACCCCGGTCTCGTCGACCCCCTCCCAAAGTCGCGGTCGGTCGATCCCGTGGTCCGATGTGCGGCCTCCGCCGCACTGGTTGGCTGGTGCCCATGATCAGAGTTGACGGGGTTTCCAAGAAGTACGGCGACTACCTCGCCGTCGATGACGTGTCCTTCGTGGCGCAGCCGGGCCGGGTCACCGGCTTCCTCGGGCCGAACGGCGCGGGCAAGTCCACGACCATGCGGATCATGGTGGGCCTGACCCCCGCGAGTCGGGGGCAGGTGACCATCGGCGGACACCGGTACGCCGACATGCCGAACCCGGGCCGCCACGTCGGGGTCCTGCTCGACGCCTCGGCCCAGCACGACGGCCGGACCGGGCGCGAGATCCTCACGCTCGGCGCGCTGACCATGGGGATGCCCCGGGCGCGCGTCGACGAGATGCTGGAGCTGGTGTCGCTGTCGAACAGCGAGGCGAAGCGGCGGGTCCGCAACTACTCGCTCGGCATGCGCCAGCGGCTCGGCATCGCCCACGCGCTGCTCGGCGACCCGAGCATCCTGATCCTCGACGAGCCGGCCAACGGGCTGGACCCGGCGGGGATCCACTGGATGCGCGGTCTGCTCAAGGAGTACGCCGACCGCGGCGGCACCGTGCTGCTGTCCTCCCACCTGCTGCACGAGGTGGAGCGCATCGCCGACGAGCTGATCCTGATCGGCCGCGGCCGGGTCGTGGCCCAGGGCAGCAAGGAGGAGCTGCTGGAGGCTCGGGGCGCGTTCGTGCGCGCCGCGGAGCGGGAGGCGCTGCTCGACGCGCTGCAGCGCGAGGGCGTGCACGCCGTACCCTCCGGCGACGGGTTCCAGAGCGACGCCGACGCCGAGCAGGTCGGCAAGATCGCGGCGGCCGCCGGGATCGCCCTGGTCGAGCTGCGGCCCGCCGACGGGGCCGGCCTGGAGGACCTCTTCCTGCAGCTGACCGCAGACACCCAGCGTGACGAACTCTCCGAAGGAGCCGTGGCATGAGCGCCGCCCTCGCACCCGAGACCCTCGACCTCACCGGCACCCCGCGGATCAAGACCGGCACGCTGATCCGCACGGAGCTGCGCAAGCTGGCCGACACCCGCAGCGGGTTCTGGCTGCTGGTCACCATCGGGGTGATCACCGCCGCGATCATCGCGATCTTCTTCGCGACCGCGGCCGAGTCCGAACGGACCTTCTGGAACTTCATGGGAGCCACGGCCACCCCACAGGGGTTCCTGCTGCCGGTGATGGCGATCCTGCTGGTGACCAGCGAGTGGACGCAGCGCACCGCGCTGGTCTCCTTCACGATGGTGCCGGCCCGCGGGCGCGTCCTCTTCGCCAAGGTGGTGGCCGCCCTGCTGGCCGGCCTGGCGGCGATCCTCCTCGCCGTCGCCATCGCCGCGATCGCCACGCTGCTGGGCGGCGCCGACGACCCCTGGGCGGGCGTGACCGCGCAGGACTTCGGCATCTTCGCGATCCTGCAGGCCAGCGGCATCCTCCAGGGCCTCGCCTTCGGCCTGCTGTTCTTGAACTCCGCGGCCGCCATCGTCACCTACTTCGTGCTCCCGATCGGCTTCTCGATCGTGGCCGGGATGTGGAGCGCGCTGCGCGACATCGCCCCGTGGGTCGACCTGGGCACCGCGCAGGGGGCGCTGTTCGAGGGCGGCGGCGACCTGACCGGAGAGCAGTGGGCCCAGCTGGGCACCACGTCGCTGATCTGGGTGGTCCTGCCCTTCGTGCTCGGACTGGTCCGGGTGCTGCGCGCCGAGGTGAAGTAGCCGAGACCTGGGTGAAGTAGCCGTCTCACCGCGGCCCCGGTCCGGCGCGGACCGGGGCCGCGGCATGTCAGGCTGGCGGTATGGACGCACAGGTTCTCGCGGAGCTGGTGGATGCACTGCCCACCGGGGTGGCGGTCACCGACGACGACGCGGTCGAGAAGTACCGCCACGACTGGGCCCGCGACCCCGACGCGGGGCGGCCCGCCGTCGTGGTGCGCGCCGAGCACGACGAGCAGGTGCAGACGGCGGTGCGCTGGGCGGCACGCCACCGGGTGCCGGTCGTGCCGCGCGGCGCGGGCAGCGGGCTGTCCGGCGGCGCCACCGCGGTCGCGGACGGGCTCGTGCTCAGCCTGGAGCGGATGCGGGCGATCGAGATCGACGACCGCGCGCAGGTGGCCGTGGTCGAGGCCGGTGCGCTCAACTCCGAGGTCAAGGCGGCCGCCGCCGAGCACGGCCTGTGGTACCCGCCGGACCCGTCGTCGTACGAGATGTGCTCGATCGGCGGCAACGTCGCCACCAACGCCGGTGGCCTGTGCTGCGTGAAGTACGGCGTGACCACCGACTACGTGCTCGGCATGGACGTGGTCCTCGCCGACGGCACCCTGGTCCACCTCGGCGGCAAGCGGATCAAGGACGTGGCCGGGCTGTCGCTGCTCAAGCTGTTCGTGGGCAGCGAGGGCACGCTGGGGGTGATCACCCGGGCGACCCTGCGGCTGATGCCGGTTCAGGGGGCGCGGGCGACGCTGGTGGCGACGTTCCCGACGGTCGACGCCGCCGCCCAGGCCGTCGTCGACGTACGCCGCACGCTGCGGCCCTCGCTGCTCGAGCTGATGGACGGCGCCTCGATCAACGCCGTCGAGGACTTCAAGCCGATGGGCCTGGACCGGTCCGCCGGGGCGATGCTGCTCGCGCAGTCCGACGCGCCGGGCGTGGCCCGCACCCAGGAGATCGAGGCGATGGAGACGGGCTGCCGCGGGGCCGGGGCGGACCAGGTCTTCGTCACCGACGACCCGGACGAGGCGGAGATGTTCATCGAGGCGCGGCGTCTGGCCTTCCCGGCGATCGAGACCCGCGGTGCGCTGTTCCTCGAGGACGTCGGGGCGCCGGTGCCGCAGCTGCCCGACCTGCTCAAGGCGATCGCCGCGATCGCTGCCCGCCACGACGTCGAGATCCCGGTGGTGGCGCACGCCGGTGACGGCAACACGCACCCGATCGTGGTCTACGACGCCGCGGACAGCGACGGGGAGCGGCGCGCGCGCAGCGCGTTCGAGGAGGTGATGGGTGTCGCGATCGACCTGGGCGGCACGATCACCGGCGAGCACGGCGTGGGCCGGCTGAAGAAGGCCGCGCTGCCCGACCAGCTCGGTCCGGACGTGATGGCGCTGAGCCGGCGGATCAAGGACGCCCTGGACCCCGACGGCATCCTCAACCCCGGCGCGGTGCTCTGACCGGCGGGCCCCCGCTACTCAGCATCCCGCTGCTCAGCATCCGGCTGCTCAGCATCCGGCTGCTCAGCATCCGGCCGCTCAGGATCCGGCCGCTCGGGCGTCGGCCACGCCGAGCGCGCGCAGCGCCATGTCGGTGAGGATCGCCCGCATCTGGGGGCCGGGCAGCATGCCGCTGTGCGGGGTGGAGTTGATCAGCCCGAACGCCGCGTGCGCCATCGCCCGGGCCTCCCGCGCCGACAGGTCGGGACGCAGCGCCCGCAGCTGGCCGACCCAGAGCTCGACGTACTCGCGTTGCAGCGTGCGCACCCGCTCCCGGGCCTGGTCGGGCAGCGAGGCCCAGTCGCGGTCCTGGACCACGATCAGCGCCTTGTTGTCCAGGGCGAAGTCGGCGTGCCAGGCGACCAGCGCGTGCAGCGCCTCGGCGGGACCGTCGGACTCGAGGACGCGCGCCCGGCCCACCTCGAGCAGCTCCTCGCTGATCGAGACCAGCATCTCGGCGAGCATCGCGTCCTTGGACGGGAAGTGGCGGTACAGCGCCGGCCCGGAGATCCCGCACGCGGCGCCCAGGTCGGCCACGGACACGCCATGGAAGCCGCGGGCGGCGAACAGCTCCGCGGCGGTGGCGAGGATCTGCTCGCGCCGGCTGACCACACCGCCAGCCTAGAGCAGGAAGTTAACATCCGCTAACATCGGGGGATCGTCGGAGGAGAGGGAGGCTGGCGTGGCCCACGAGATGGCGGCACTCGTCGACGACCTGCGCGATCGGCTCGCGCAGGTGCGTCAGGGCGGCTCGGAGTCGGCGCGCAGGCGCCACCTCGACCGCGGGAAACTGCTGGCCCGCGACCGGGTGGACCGGCTGCTCGACCCGGGCAGCCCGTTCCTGGAGCTCAGCCCGCTGGCCGCGACCGGGATGTACGACGACGCCGTGCCCTCGGCCGGGATCGTCACGGGTATCGGGCGCGTGTCCGGCCGCGAGTGCGTGATCGTCGCCAACGACGCCACCGTCAAGGGCGGCACCTACTACCCGGTCACGGTCAAGAAGCACCTGCGCGCCCAGGAGGTGGCCCGCGCCAACCGCCTTCCGTGCCTCTACCTCGTCGACTCCGGCGGCGCCTTCCTGCCGCTGCAGGACGAGGTGTTCCCCGACAAGGAGCACTTCGGCCGGATCTTCTTCAACCAGGCCAACCTCTCCGCGCAGGGCATCCCCCAGGTCGCCGCGGTGATGGGCTCGTGCACCGCCGGCGGCGCCTACGTCCCGGCGATGAGCGACGAGACGGTGATCGTCAAGGAGCAGGGGACGATCTTCCTGGGCGGCCCGCCGCTGGTGAAGGCCGCGACCGGCGAGGTCGTCACCGCCGAGGAGCTGGGCGGCGGCGAGGTGCACGCGCGCCGCTCCGGCGTGGTCGACCACCTGGCCAACGACGACGCCCACGCGCTGGAGATCGTCCGCTCGATCGTCGCCACGTTCGAGGGCTCGCCGCACCAGCTGGGCGGCGCCAGGGTCGGCCCCGCCGGGCCGTGGATGGGACTGGCCGCCGATCGAGGAACGAGCGAGGCTGGATGGCCCGGCGGGGGCGACCAGGGCGCCGTCGAGCCGGTGTCCCAGCCCCCGGTCGAGGAGCCGGTCGAGGACCCGGCAGGCCTGTACGACGTGGTGCCGACCGACCCGCGCACGCCGTACGACGTCCGCGAGGTGATCCGCCGCGTCGTCGATGCCAGCCGGTTCCACGAGTTCAAGCAGCTCTACGGCGAGACGCTGGTGTGCGGCTTCGCCCGGATCTGGGGCCACCAGGTGGGGATCGTGGCCAACAACGGCATCCTGTTCAGCGAGTCCAGCCTCAAGGGCGCGCACTTCATCGAGCTGTGCAACCAGCGCGGCATCCCGCTGGTGTTCCTGCAGAACATCAGCGGCTTCATGGTCGGGCGCGAGTACGAGAACGGCGGCATCGCCCGCGACGGCGCCAAGCTGGTCACCGCGGTGGCCTGCTCGGTGGTGCCGAAGTTCACCGTGGTGATCGGCGGCTCGTTCGGCGCCGGCAACTACGGGATGTGCGGGCGCGCCTACGACCCGCGGTTCCTGTGGATGTGGCCGAACGCCCGGATCTCCGTGATGGGCGGCGAGCAGGCCGCCTCGGTGCTGGCGACGGTGCGCCGCGACGGGATCGAGGCCAAGGGCGGCGCCTGGTCGGCGGAGGAGGAAGAGGAGTTCAAGGCTCCGATCCGCGACCAGTACGAGCAGCAGGGCTCGCCGTACTACTCCACCGCCCGGCTCTGGGACGACGGGGTGATCGACCCGGTCGACACCCGCCGCGTCCTGGGCATGGGGCTCGCCGCCGCCTCCCACGCCCCGACCCCCGCGCCGTCCTACGGCGTCTTCCGGATGTGATGACCATGGTCTCGACAAGCTCGACCACCCGGGCGACAAGCTCGACCACCCGGGCGACCAGCTCGACCACCCGGCCCGTCTCCACCCTGCTGGTCGCCAACCGCGGCGAGATCGCCGTGCGGATCATCACCGCGGCGCGCTCGCTCGGGCTGCGCACCGTGGCGGTCTACTCCGACGCCGACCGCGAGGCGCCGCACGTCCGGCTCGCCGACACGGCGGTGCGGATCGGCCCGACGCCGGCGAGCGAGTCGTACCTGAACATCGAGGCGCTGCTCGACGCCGCCGCTCGCACGGGTGCCGACGCGGTCCACCCCGGCTACGGGTTCCTGTCCGAGCGCGCGGCGTTCGCCCGGGCGGTGACCGAGGCGGGGCTGACCTTCGTGGGTCCCTCGGCCGACGTGATCGAGAAGATGGGCCGCAAGGACATCGCGCGCGACATCGCGGTGGCCGCCGGCGTACCGGTCGTCCCCTCCGTCGAGCTGACCGGCGACGGGACGGCGGCCGACGTGGCGCCCGACGACTCGGTGGGCTACCCGCTGCTGATCAAGGCGGCCGCGGGCGGCGGCGGCAAGGGGATGCGCATCGTGCGCGAGCCCGCGGAGTTCGTCGACGCGCTCGCCGCAGCGCGGCGCGAGGCCGCCAGCGCGTTCGGTGACGACACGATCCTGGTGGAGAAGTACGTCGAGCGGGGCCGCCACGTCGAGGTGCAGGTCCTCGCCGACCAGCACGGTCACGTGGTGCACCTCTTCGAGCGCGACTGCTCCACGCAGCGGCGGCACCAGAAGGTTCTGGAGGAGGCCCCGGCGCCGACCATCTCCGACGAGGTCCGCACGATCCTGACCGAGTCCGCGGTCGCGCTGGCCCGCGAGGTCGGCTACACCAACGCCGGCACCGTCGAGTTCCTGGTCGAGGAGCCTGATCGGGGGGTCCCCGGGGCGGAGCCTGATCGGGGGGTCCCGGGGGCGAAGCCGCCGGGAGTGTTCTTCCTGGAGATGAACACCCGGCTGCAGGTGGAGCACCCGGTGACCGAGCTCGCGGTGCGGGTGGCCGGCGAGCCGCTGGACCTGGTCGCGCTGCAGCTCGCGGTGGCTGCGGGCCGGCCGCTGCCGTTCACCCAGGACCAGGTGGAGCTGTCCGGGCACGCCATCGAGGCCCGGGTGTACGCCGAGGACGCGTTCGCGGGGTTCCTGCCCCAGGCCGGGGTGGCCGAGCTGGTGCGCTGGTCGCCGCGCGCCCGCAACGACGTCGCGCTGGAGTCCGGTAGCGAGGTGAGCACCTCCTACGACCCGATGCTGGGCAAGGTGATCGTGCACGGCGCGAGCCGGGAGGCCGCCCGCCGCTCGCTGGTGTCCGCGCTGGACGACACCGCGATCCTCGGGCTCACCACCAACCTGGGGTTCCTGCGCGGCCTGGCCGCGTCCGAGGAGTTCCGCGACTGCACGATCGACACCGCCTGGCTGGACCGCAACCCCGACGCGATCCGCCCGCCGTCCCCGGAGCTGCCCGCGGTGCTCGCCGCGTGGGCGCTGGCCAGTCCGGCCACGGCAGGCGACAGCTCGGCCTTCGCGCTGGCTGACGGCTGGCGGTTGGCCGGTCCGCCCGCGCCGACCCCGGTGGAGCTGGTCGTCGACGGCACCCAGCAGGTGTACGCCGTCGACCGGGCCGGTGGCACCGTCACCCGGCAGGGCGAGCAGCCGGCGACCTGGCGGGTGCACCCGATCGCCGCCGAGGCCGGGGTGCTCCGTCTCGAGGTCGACGACCTGGTCCACGAGGCCGCCGTGCGCATCACCCCGCACCGGGTCGACGTCGCCCACCTCGGCGTCACGCACCGCCTGGAGCGACCGGACCCGTTCGGACCCGGCGCCCACACGGGCGTCTCCGACGGCAGCGTCCCCGCGCCGATGCCGGGCACCGTGCTCGCCGTCAACGCCGAGGAGGGCCAGCAGGTCGCCGCCGGCGACGTGCTGGGCGTGCTCGAGGCGATGAAGATGGAGCTGTCGCTGACCGCGCCGGTGGCCGGCACGGTCACCTCGGTGGGCGCGAGCGCCGGTGACCAGGTGGCGCTGGGTGCGGTCCTGTTCGAGGTCACCGCGGCCGACGACGCAGACTGAACACACCGACAGGCCACACCGAGAGGACGGAGGCGGAGCCGATGCGCGAACCGCAGGTGGTGCGCGACCCGTCGTTGCCGGAGCGGGTGACGATCTACGAGGTCGGCCCGCGCGACGGGCTGCAGAACGAGCAGGCCGTCGTTCCGGTGCAGACCAAGGCCGCCTTCATCGAGCGCCTGGTCGCGGCCGGGCTGCCCGTGGTGGAGGCGACCAGCTTCGTGCACCCGAAGTGGGTGCCCCAGCTCGCCGACGCCGGGGAGCTGCTGGACCTGCTCGGCGAGGCCGGCCGGGCGATGCCGGTGCTGGTCCCGAACGAGCGCGGCCTGGACCGTGCCCTGGAGAAGGGCGTGCGCCACATCGCGATCTTCGGCAGCGCCACCGAGACTTTCGCCCGGCGCAACCTCAACCGCTCCCTGGAGGAGCAGTTCGCGATGTTCGAGCCGACGGTGACGCGGGCCCGCGAGGCGGGGATGGACGTGAGGGCGTACGTCTCGATGTGCTTCGGCGACCCCTGGGAGGGCGACGTCCCGGTCGACCAGGTGGTCGAGGTCGGCAAGCGGCTGTTCGACCTGGGTGCCTCGCAGCTCTCCCTCGGCGACACCATCGGCGTGGGCACGCCGGGGCACGTGGCCGCGCTGCTGGAGGCGTTCAACGAAGCCGGCCTGCCCTCGGACGCGCTGGCGCTGCACTTCCACGACACCTACGGGCAGGCGTTGAGCAACGCGATGACCGCGCTGCGACACGGGGTGACCACCTTCGACGCGTCGGCCGGCGGACTGGGCGGTTGCCCGTACGCCGAGTCGGCCACCGGGAACCTCGCCACCGAGGACCTGGTGTGGATGCTGCACGGTCTGGGCATCGAGACCGGGGTGGACCTGGCGCGGCTGGTGGACACCAGCGTCTGGATGGCCGGGGAGCTCGGCCGGCCCAGCCCGTCCCGGGTCGTCGCGGCGCTGTCGGGGTGATGGGGCACAATTCCCGGCATGAGTCGCGTGGTCTACCTGCACGTGGGGGCGCCCAAGACGGGGACGACGTACCTCCAGGACCGTCTCGCGCTCAACCGCAGCGCGCTCTCCCGCCACGGGGTGCACTACCCGCTGGGCCTGCACGCGAGCCACTTCCGCGCCGCGCTCGACCTGATCGAGGCTGACTGGGGCGGGCAGGGCGAGGACGTGCACGGCGAGTGGGACGCGCTGGCCTCCCGGGTCCGCCGCCAGGACGGCACGGTGATCGTCAGCCACGAGATCCTCGCCGGGGCGACGCCGACGCAGGTACGCCGCGCGATGGACTCGTTCGAGGGCGACGAGGTGCACCTGGTCTACTCGGCGCGCGACCTGGCCCGGCAGATCCCGGCCGAGTGGCAGGAAGGGATCAAGCACCGGCGACGCCGTTCCTTCTCGCGCTTCCTGCGGCAGGTGCAGCAGGCGCCGCGCGCGAAGTCCGACCTGTGGTTCTGGCGCGTCCAGGGCCTGCCCGACGTGCTGTCGCGGTGGAGTGGGGGGCTACCCCCCGAGCACGTGCACCTGGTGACGGTCCCTCAGGCCGGGGCACCCCGCGACCTGCTCTGGGAGCGGTTCTGCACCGTCTTCGGGATCGACCCGGCGTGGGCGCCCGAGGACAGCGAGCGCGCGAACGTCTCCATCGGGACCGCGGAGACCGCCCTGCTGCGCCGGCTGAACCGCGCGTTGCGCAAGCAGCTCGACGGTGAGGACTACCGCACCCTGGTGCGCCAGCTGATGGTGCACGAGACGCTTGCCCGCCGGTCCGGGATGACCAAGGCGACGCTGCCGCCTGCGCTGTACCCGTGGGTGCGCGAGATCACCGAGGAGTGGATCGACTGGATCGAGGGGTCCGGCATCCAGGTCGTCGGTGACGTCGAGGAGCTGCGCCCGGTCGATCCGGACCCGGACGCGGTGTGGCGCGACCCGGACAAGCCCAAGCGGGGCGACATGGTCGACGCGGCCGTGGACGCGCTGGTCGCGGTGATCCAGGAGGCGGCTTCGCGTCCCGACCCGGACGCCCGCCCCACCGCCCGGCTCGGTCGGGCGGCCCGGCGGCTGCGAGGTCAGTGATCGCCACGCCGGTCGCCGCCGACGACCCCCGCGCCCGCGCGTGGGTGGCGCACCTGCGCGCCGGGGGCACCGTCCCGTGGCGGGAGTGGGCTGTGAGTGTCGAGTCGACGCGCGCGGAACCGGCGTCCGGCGACGGCGCAGGGCCGCTTCCCGGGGCCGCCCAGCTGGAGGTGGTACGCCGCCTCGCCGCGCGCCGGGAGGCCGCCGGTGACCGGGACGCGCCAGCGGCGGAGGCCTCTGGCGGCTGGTTCACCGCACTGGCCGACACCGTGCTCGGCCGCAGCGGTCCCGGCCGAGGTGCCGGGGAGATCCCCCTGGCCGAACCTGCTTACGAGGGGGCACCTGTCTCTGGCACCCCGGCGGGCACCCCGGCCGCCGACCCGGCTGCCGTGCCCGACAGCGAGCTGCTCCGGGTCTGCGTCGGCGCGCTCGCGGAGCTGCTGGTGACCGGTGCGGTCGGAACGCGACCCGGCGGTTCGTCGTCGGGCGCGGCGGCGTCCCGCGCGGCGTCGGCTGGCGCGGCGTCGGCCGGTCGGCAGCCGGGTACGACACGAGCCTCTGGGCTGCGCCGGCTCCCGCTGCGGCGCCGGGTCACGGTGGTCGGTGCACCCGACGCCCGCGGAGAGACGTCGGTGCGTGCCCTGCGCCGGGCCGGCTTGCTGACCACGCCGGACGCCGAGACACCCGCACGTCCGCGGGTCGTCGTCGCCGTCGCGCCGCTGGAGCACCTGCTGGCGCAGGCCTGGTCGGCCCGCGTGCAGCACGGCGCCGCGGTGCGGTGGAGCTCGTTCGTGGAGCGGGTGGTGCGCGCCGACAGGCCGCCGCCCGGGATCGACCTCCCCGCGGTCGCCGCACGGTGGGCCGACCAGGTCGGTGCGCGCAGGGTGGCCCTGGCCCCCGCCGGCCCCGGGCTCACCAGCAGCCTCGACGAGCGGCGCGCCGTGCTCGAGCCGGTCGCGGTCGACCTGCTCCGCCGGCTCAACGCGGTGCTCAACGTCCGCGTCTCAGCGGAGCGACACCGGCTGCTGCGCGGGCAGGTGGTGGCGTTGCTCGCGGCGCGGACGTCCGTGCAGCAGCTCGGCGTACCCACCGCCCACACCGCGTGGGTGCGCGACCACGCCGCCCGGATGTCGGAGGCACTGGCCGCCGGTGGCTACCCTGTGCTCGGCGCGAGCGACCTGCCGGCCCTGCTGCCCGGCGCCGGGGGACCCACGCGGCGCAGCATCGGCGCCGCCGAGGTGCTCGACCTCGCGCTGGACCTGAGCCTGCAGCTGGCCGACGGCCGGCCCGCCGGCCACCGCCCGCAGACCCAGGAGGTGCACGGCTCGTGACGCGCACGGTGCTCGTCCACGTCGGCGCCCCCAAGACCGGCACGTCGTTCGTGCAGGACGTGCTCTTCCAGCACCGCGACGAGCTGGCCTCGCGGGGGATCCTCTACCCGGCGGACCGCTTCGACGAGCACTTCCTCGCCGCGCTGGACCTGATGGAGCTGCCCTGGGGCGGCCTGGAGAAGGAGGCGGTCGGCGCCTGGGACCGGCTCGCGGAGAAGGTGCGTGCCTGGGACGGCACCGTGATCGTCTCCCACGAGATCCTGGCCACCGCCACGCGCCCGCAGGTGCGCCGCGCGCTGGAGTCGTTCGGCGAGGACGCCGAGGTGCACGTGGTGCTGTCGGCACGTGACCTGGTCCGGCAGATCCCGGCCGAGTGGCAGGAGAACGTCAAGCACCGGCGGGTGATCGGCTACCGCGACTTCCTCGACCAGATCACCGACCCGTCCCGGCAGGGGCGGCTGGCCTCGTGGTTCTGGGGCGTCCAGGAGGTGCCCGACATCCTCGACCGCTGGGGCGGCAAGCTGCCGCCGGAGCGGGTGCACCTGGTCACCGTGCCGAAGCCCGGGGCGCCGCGCACCCTGCTGTGGGAGCGGTTCGCCTCGGTGCTCGGCATCGACCCTGCCGAGTTCTCCCCGGAGAGCAACCGGGCGAACCCGTCGCTGGGGGTGCCGGAGTCGGCGCTGGTGCGCCGGATCAACGAGCGGGTCAACCACGGGGTCCTGGTCAACCACCGCTACCGCGAGCTGGTGCGCGAGCTGCTGGTGCACCGGTCGCTGTCGCACCGCCGCGACGGAGCGCGGCTCACCCTCCCGCCCGACGTGCGCGCGTGGGCGGTGCAGCTCTCGGAGCGGTGGATCGACGAGCTGGCGCGGCGCGGGTACGACGTGATCGGGTCGCTCGACGAGCTGCGCCCCGACGCGCTGCCGGAGGGGGACGCGCAGGCGCCGTCGTACGCCGATCCGGACCACCCCGACGAGGAGCAGGTCCGCGCGGCGGCGCTCGACAGCATCGTCGCCCTGCTGGTGGAGGCCTCCCGGCTACGCGACGTCGAGGACGGGTTGCGCGAGGAGCTGGCCCAGGCGCATCGCGAGCGCGACGAGGCGTGGGCGGCCGCGAACCGGCGGCTGGTCTACCGCACCAAGCAGAGGCTGGTCCGGGCCGCCGACGGCAGTGCGGCCGGTCGCCGGCTGCACCAGGTCTACCGGCGGGTGCGGGGCAGGAGCTCCCGGTCGGCGTAGCGGCCGATCTGCCAGGTCGCGAACCCGTCGGTCCCCGCGCCGATCAGGCCCCCGACCACGGGGACGCGACGCCCGACCGTGCCGGCGAAACGCTTGCCGGCGATGCGGGTGAGGAGCTCGGCGGTGACCTCGGCGGCGATCACGCGGTCCAGCTGCGGGTCGTGGGTCGGCGCGGTGGCGATCGCCATCGGCGGTGCAGGGAGCTTCTTCTTGCGCACCAGGGCCTTGACCTTGTCCTCGCCGAGCATGCAGCCGAGGATCGCGTTGCGGACCCGCGGGTCGTCCAGGTCGTAGCCGCGCAGGTGGGCGATCCCGGCGACCATCCGGCACTGCAGCAGGGCGAGGCCGGAGATGTTGGCCGGGACGGTGACGGCCATGGTGACCAGACCACCGAGGTTGGTGACGAAGCCCTGGAACCCGGCGTAGCGGACGTGGTTCTCGATCACCTCGTGGATGGCGCGGTCGACGTCGCCGTGCTGCTCGGCGAGCTGCCGGTCGGCCGCGCGTGCCGCCGGCGGGAGCGGTCCGACGCCGCTGATCGCCCGGTGCAGCGCCTCGCGAACCGCGTTCGTGGTCAGCTCGGGGGCGACCTTCTGCACGTTGGGCGCGAGCGCCCGCCCCATGCTGCCTGCCAAGCCCATCGCTCCTCCTCGCCTTCGTCGTCTGAACCCTACGACGAGGGGACAAGCCGTGCCCGGTGGCGTTGAATGGGGGCGATGTCACCCCTGTCGCCCGTCTCGCCCGAAGAGCCCCTCGAGCCACCCGCGTCGGCGTGGATCTTCCCCGACCTCGCGGCCCGTCCCGACGAGCCCGACGACGACCTGGTCGCGATGGGTGCCGACCTCGAGCCGGGGACCCTGCTCTCGGCGTACCGGCGCGGGCTGTTCCCGATGCCGGCCGGCGACCCCGGCATGCCGATGCTGTGGTGGTCGCCGCTGGAGCGCGGGGTGCTGCCGCTGGACGGGCTGAAGGTCTCGCGGTCGCTGCGGGCCTCGGTGCGGCGGATGGAGGTGCGGGTCGACACCGCCTTCGACGCGGTGATCCGCGGGTGCGCGGACCCGAACCGCGACTCGGGCTGGATCGACGAGGAGGTGCTGGCCGCCTACACCCGGTTGCACGAGCTGGGCTGGGTGCACTCGGTGGAGGCGTGGCAGGACGGCGAGCTGGTCGGCGGGTTGTACGGCGTGGCGATCGGGGGGTTGTTCGCCGGCGAGTCGATGTTCCACCGCGCGCGCGACGCCTCCAAGGTCGCCCTGGTGGGGCTGGTCGACCTGCTGCGCGACGAGCACGCGGACCACCGGCTGCTCGACGTGCAGTGGAGCACCCCGCACCTGGCCTCGCTCGGCGTGGTGGAGGTGCCGCGAGCGGCGTACCTCCCGCGGCTGCGCGCCGCGCTGGACCTGCCGTTGCCGGCGGCCTTCACACGACCAGCGGATCCCCGCCCCGCTCGGCTACCATCGGCCGACCCGCGGCCGACCACTCGAGCATCCCGCCGTCGAGGTTGACCACGTCGTGGCCCTGCGCCGCGAGGTAGGCGACCGCCTGGGCCGACCGGCCGCCGACCTTGCACACGACCAGGGTCCGGCCCGCGGGGATCTCGGCCAGCCGGCTCGGCAGCTGCATCATCGGGATGTGCAAGGCGCCCGGGATGTGCCCGTGTTGCCACTCCACGTCCTCCCGCACGTCGAGCACGCTCACGTCGTCGGGGAGCGGGTCGGGCACGCCGGTGAGGTCGGTGGTGGGGATCGGGCCGTAGTTCATGGTGCACAGCCGATCACGGCGTGCGCCACCGTGTCGACCCCGGCGCGGGACCCCGTTCAGCAGCAGGCCGCCTCCGGGGAGGTGGCGCTGGTGGCGTCCGCGAGGACGGCGTACACCTCCCAGGGCTCCGCGCCGGGGCCGGTGACCCAGACCTTGTCCTGGACCGCGTAGCAGCAGGTGGTGCTCTCCTGCACGCGTGTGGCGAGGCCGGCACCGGCGAGGCGGTCGGCGGCGGATGCGACCTGGTCGGTGTCCTCGACCTCGACGCCGAGGTGGTCCATCCGCGTGTCTTCGCCCGCCGGGCCCTCCAGCAGGACGAGCTTCAGCGGCGGCTCGGCGATGGCGAAGTTGGCGTAGCCCGGACGGCGCTTGGCCGGCTCGGTGCCGAAGAGAGTGGAGTAGAACGCGATCGACTTCTCGAGGTCGGAGACGCGCAGGGCGAGCTGAACACGAGACATGGTGCTTCCTTTCGACAGGTGGGACATAGACAGATGTCTATGTCTGAGGTTGCCTCAGGAATCGACGGCTGTCAATATCGAAGGGTGTCGAACTCTCCCCCCGCTCTCCCGCTCGTCGCCTCCGACCTCGCCGTCGGCCCGGGTGACGCGCTGGCGTGCTGTACGCCGCTGGCCCGCGCCCCGATGACCGAGCAGCAGGCGTTGCAGGTGGCGCCGCTGCTGCGGGCGCTGGCCGACCCGGTCCGGTTGCGGCTGATGTCGCTGGTGCTCTCGCACGAGGGCGGTGAGGCGTGCGTGTGTGACCTGACGCCGGCCTTCGAGCTCTCCCAGCCGACGATCAGCCATCACCTCAAGGTGCTGCACGAGGTCGGCCTGCTGGACCGGGAGAAGCGCGGTGTCTGGGTGTACTACCGGGCCCGCCCCGACGCGATGCGGGCGATGGGCGCGCTGTTCGACGCCGTGGTGGCGCCGGAGCGCGGCCGCTGATGCGCGACCCCGACGCAGTGGTGGTGCAGCGGCTGTCGACCCTGGACCGGTTCCTCCCCGTGTGGATCCTCGCGGCGATGGTGGTGGGGTTGGCCCTCGGCCGCGCGGTGCCGGGGCTGGACCGCGCCTTGTCCCAGGTCGAGGTCGGTTCGGTCTCGTTGCCGATCGCGATCGGCCTGCTGGTGATGATGTACCCGGTGCTGGCGAAGGTGCGCTACGACGAGCTGGGCCAGGTCACCGCCGACCGCCGGCTGCTGGTCACCTCGATCCTGCTGAACTGGCTCCTGGGTCCGGCCTTGATGTTCGCGCTGGCCTGGACGCTGCTGCCCGACCTCCCGGAGTACCGCACCGGCCTGGTCATCGTCGGCCTGGCCCGGTGCATCGCGATGGTGCTGATCTGGAACGACCTCGCCTGCGGGGACCGCGAGGCCGCGGCGATCCTGGTCGCGATCAACGCGGTGTTCCAGATCGTCGCGTTCGCCGCCCTGGGCTGGTTCTACCTCCAGGTGCTGCCCGGCTGGCTGGGGCTGGAGACCGCGGCCGACCTCGACATCTCGATGGGGCAGATCGCCGGATCGGTGCTGGTGTTCCTCGGCGTGCCGCTGGTGGCGGGGTACCTCACCCGCCGGCTGGTCGAGCGCGCTCGTGGACGGGACTGGTACGAGAGCCGGCTGCTGCCCCGGATCGGCCCGCTCGCGCTCTACGGCCTGTTGTTCACCATCGTCGTGCTGTTCGCGCTGCAGGGCGACACGATCCTCGGCCGCCCCTGGGACGTGGCGCGGATCGCCGTACCCCTGCTCGCCTATTTCGCCCTGATGTGGGGCGGCTCGTTCGCGCTGGGTCTGGCGCTGCGGATGGGGTACCCGCGCACCACGACACTCGCCTTCACCGCGGCCGGCAACAACTTCGAGCTGGCCATCGCGGTGGCGATCGCGGTGTTCGGGGTGAGTAGCGGGCAGGCGCTTGCCGGCGTCGTCGGGCCGCTGATCGAGGTGCCCGCCCTCGTCGGACTCGTGTACGTCGCGCTGTGGGCGCGTCGGCACGTCGTATCGGACGTGGAGGACCAGCGTGTCCGGGTCTGACCAGGCGCCGTTGCCCGAGGTGCTGTTCGTGTGTGTCCACAACGCCGGCCGGTCGCAGATGGCCGCTGCGCTGTTGCAGCACCACGCAGGGGAGAGGGTGCGGGTGCGCTCGGCCGGCTCCGCTCCTGCCGAGGCGGTCAACCCCGTCGCCGTGCAGGCGATGGACGAGCTCGGCATCGACATGTCGAGAGCCGCCCCGGCCAAGCTGCTCACCGAGGACGTCGAGGCCTCCGACGTCGTGATCACCATGGGCTGCGGCGACGCGTGCCCGATCTTCCCCGGCAAGCGCTACGAGGACTGGCCCGTCGACGATCCGGCAGATCGGCCGGTCGAGGAGGTTCGCCGGATCCGCGACGACATCGAACGTCGGGTCCTGCGGCTTCTGGGGGAGCTAGTCTCGCGGCCGTGAGTCGCGTGGTGTTCATGTGCGGTCCGGCAGGCTCGGGCAAGACCACGTATGCCAGGCGGCTGGAAGAGCAGGGGATGACCCGGCTGTCCTTCGACGTCGAGATGTGGCGGCGCGGCAT
>DASSVD010000212.1:0-28044 GCA_035706365.1 Nocardioidaceae bacterium | reverse complement strand
GCTCTCGGTCGAGCCGCGCACCGACGAGCCGGAGCGTCGCTTCGCCGACGGCTCCGTGCTGCTGGTACGCAGCCCTGCCGGCCGGACGGGGCCGGAGACCGGGGGGGCGCCGCCGAGCGGGCGCCCCACGCACCTGTGCGTGAGCAGCACCCGGTGGCACCAGAGCCGGTTGCTGCTCACCTTCGAGGGAGTCACGGACCGCACGGCTGCCGAGGCACTGCGAGGCCTGCTCCTGGTCGCCGAGGTCGACGCGGACGAGCGGCCCGAGGATCCGGAGGAGTTCTACGACCACCAGCTGGTCGGCCTCGAGGTGCGCACCATGGACGCGGTGCGGGTGGGAACCGTGACCGAGGTCGTGCACGGGCCGGGTCAGGACCTGCTGTCGGTGCGGGCGACCGACGGTCGCGAGGTTCTGGTGCCGTTCGTGGCCGCCCTCGTCCCGGAGGTGGACGTGGTCGCCGGGCACGTCGTGGTGGTCGACCAGCCCGGGCTGCTGACGCCGGCTGTCGACGACGAGGCCGGCGGCGCCTGATGCGCATCGACCTGGTCTCGATCTTCCCCGAGTACTTCGCCCCGCTCGACCTCAGCCTCGTGGGCAAGGCGCGCGAGGGGGGCCTGCTGGACGTGCAGGTGCACGACCTGCGGGCGTGGACCCACGACCGGCACCGCACCGTGGACGACACGCCGTACGGCGGCGGGGCCGGGATGGTGATGAAGCCCGAACCCTGGGGGGAGGCGCTCGACACCCTCCTCGGTGACGCCGTCCCGGAAGCCGCGGCGCCGGTCCTGGTCGTGCCCACGCCGTCGGGGGAGCCCTTCTCCCAGCGCGTCGCCGAGCAGCTTGCGGCCGAGCCGTGGCTGGTCTTCGCGTGCGGCCGCTACGAGGGGATCGACCAGCGGGTCGTCGAGGAGGCCGGCGAGCAGATGACCGTCCGGGAGATCTCCATCGGCGACTACGTGCTCAACGGAGGCGAGGTCGCGGCCCTGGTCGTGGTCGAGGCGGTGGTCCGGCTGCTGCCGGGGTTCATGGGCAACCCCGACTCGCTCACCGAGGAGTCGCACGCGACGGGTGAGGCCGGCGGGTTGCTCGAGTACCCCGTCTACACCAAGCCGCCCACCTGGCGCGGCCGTGACGTACCCGAGGTGCTGTTCTCCGGCCACCACGCGCGGATCGCGCGCTGGAGGCGGGACCAGGCGCTGCGGCGCACGGCCCGACGACGCCCCGACTTGATCGCGGCGGTCGCCGACCAGCTCGGCCCGGAGGACCGCGAGGCGCTGGACGATTTCACTCCCGAGTGAGCGCTGTGGCAAACTTGCTTCCCGGTCTGCGCGTCCCGGCTGCCCGGTGATCGACGGCTCCTGCCGTTCGTCATCGAGAGCCGGCGGCCCACCTGCCACAGGGGGTGTTCCGCGTGACGCAGCCGTGGACCGTCCCCGCACAAACACCGGTTCCGTGGGTGACCTGTGGCGCTCACGAGGAGAGACATGACCAACGTCATCGACACCATCGACGCGGCCGTCGCCCGCGACGACATCCCGGCGTTCCGCGCCGGCGACACCCTCAAGGTCCACGTCAAGGTGGTCGAGGGCAACCGCTCCCGGATCCAGGTCTTCCAGGGCGTCTGCATCCGGCTGCAGGGCTCGGGCGTGCGCCGCACGTTCACCGTCCGCAAGGTCTCCTTCGGTGTCGGCGTCGAGCGGACCTTCCCGCTGCACTCCCCGATCTTCGAGAAGATCGAGGTGGTCACCCGCGGTGACGTCCGCCGGGCGAAGCTGTACTACCTGCGCAACCTGCGCGGCAAGGCCGCCAAGATCAAGGAGAAGCGCGAGACTTCGCCCGCCAGCTGAGCCCTCGTTGGCTAGGCTCGCCGAGTGACTCACGCGTCGGACAACCTCGACCGCGGTCCCGTGCCGCCGTCCGGGTCGGGGCCGGCGTCGTCGGCGCCGGCAGGACGGACCGGATCGGGTCGTCCGGCAGACGCGCCGGCTGCTCCCCGTGGGCAGGAACCGCCCGAGCCATCCTCGGCCGGGGGGCGGCGCGGCGCACGCAGGGCGGGTGATCGCGGCTCACAGCTGCCGCTCTGGCAGGAGATGCTGCTCCTGCTGGGCATCGCGCTCGTGCTCGCGGTCGTGATCAAGGCCTTCTTCATGCAGGCCTTCTACATCCCGTCCGGATCGATGAGCGACACGCTGGTGCTCGACGACCGGATCCTGGTGCAGAAGGTCTCCTACTGGGGGGACGGTGCCCCGCAGCGCGGTGACATCGTGGTCTTCGACGACCCCGGCGGCTGGCTGGACCCCTCCGAGGTGCAGACCGCGGACAACCCGCTGTCCAAGGCACTCGAGCTCTTCGGGCTCTACCCGACCGGCGGCCACCTGGTGAAGCGGGTGATCGGCGTCGGGGGTGACGAAGTGCGGTGCTGTGACAAGCGCGGCCGGATCACCGTCAACGGCGTCGCGCTGCACGAGAAGTCCTACCTGGCGCCCGGCGAGAAGCCGTCGATGATCAAGTTCGACGTGAAGGTGCAGCCCGGCTACCTGTGGGTCCAAGGGGACAACCGCTCCAACTCGGCCGACTCCCGGGTGCACCTCGGTGACCCCGGCGGGGGACAGATCCCGGTCGAGGACGTCGTCGGCAAGGTGTTCATGATCGTGTGGCCGCTGGACCACGCGCGGGTCGTGGACCGGCCCGCGACGTTCGACGCGGTCGAGTGACCCGTCCGGCGGGTGCACCGCCGCCCCGCTGTGGCGGTGGCCGTCGGTGGAGTGACAATGGGGCGGACATGAGTGTGCTGCCGCGGGGAGTGACGATCCGGCGCGACGCCGGGCTCTACGGCTACGAGCGCGCCCTGCGCCGGGTCGGCCTGGATCCGGTCGCCGGGGTCGACGAGGCCGGCCGTGGGGCCTGCGCCGGCCCGCTGGTCGCGGCGGCTGTGGTGCTGCCCGAGGGAGCGCGCGGGCAGGTGCCGGGCCTGGCCGACTCCAAGCTGCTCACCGCGGCCGCGCGCGAGCGCTGCTACACCCAGGTGCTGCGGCGGGCATCGTCCTGGTCGGTGGTGGTGATCGACCCCGACGAGTGCGACCGCCTCGGCATGCACGTCGCCAACGTCGAGGCCCTGCGCCGGTGCGTGGCGAAGCTCGACGTCGCGCCGGCGTACGTGCTCACCGACGGGTTCCCGGTCGACGGGCTGGGCGTACCGGGACTGGCGATGTGGAAGGGGGACCGTGTCTCCGGCTGCATCGCGGCGGCGTCGGTGGTCGCGAAGGTGACGCGCGACCGGCTGATGGCCGCGCTCCACGACAGCTACCCCGCCTACGACTTCGCCACCCACAAGGGCTACATCACCGCCGCACACGCAGCGGCGCTGGCCGAGCACGGGCCGTGCGCGGTGCACCGTCGGCGTTTCATCAACGTCCGGCGTGCGGCACAGGGTTTGCTGGACCCGGGCGAGGAGAAGGACGGCACGGAGCCGGCAGCGGGAACGCCGGTCCCGGAGCCCGGGGACGTCGCGAACCACTGGATACCGGAGTCGATGGAGGTGGGTCGGTGAGCGCTGAGGAGCTCGAGAAGTACGAGACCGAGATGGAGCTCCACCTCTACCGCGAGTACCGCGACGTGGTGGGCATCTTCAAGTACGTCGTGGAGACCGACCGTCGCTTCTACCTGTGCAACCAGGTCGACGTGAAGGCGCGCACCGAGGCCGGCGACGTCTTCTTCGAGGTCACCATGACCGACGCCTGGGTGTGGGACATGTACCGTCCCGCGCGCTTCGCGAAGAACGTCAAGGTACTCACCTTCAAGGACGTCAACGTCGAGGAGCTCTCCCAGTCCGACATCGAGCCGCCGAAGGTTTAACCCGCGACCCGTTGCTCTGTCCGGGTTTGTCCGGGTAAGAATGGGTCTGCGCGCTACTGGGGAGTAGCTGCGGGCCGTGGAGCGTCCGGGGAGGGATGGCCACGGTCAAGGCGAGTCGGGGAGGTCGACGTGCGGTGGGGGCATGCGTCCACACGGTCCGGCGGCTCACGGGGGTACGCCGCCGGTGAGCGGGGGGCGGCGGCGGTCGAGGCCGGCCTGCTGATCTCCTTCGTGCTGGTGCCGCTGCTCCTGGGGGTGCTCTACTACGGGAGCTACTTCTGGCGCGCGCAGCACGTCGCGGCGTACGCCCCGCGGCTCCCGCAGGCCGGCGTGACCGGCGAGCTGAGCTGCTCGGAGCTGGTGGCCCGGGTGAAGCAGCTGGTGCTCGGAGGGGTCGACGACGCCGACCGTGCGCTGGGGGAGCACCTGGGCCTGGACGACGTCGCTGTCGACGTGGTGCGGGTCCTGCCGACCGTCGGCGCGGACGTGCGGGTCTCGCTGCGGGTGCCCGCCGTGTCCGAGACGTTGGCCTGGCTGCCGTTGCCGCACGGCGGCGACCTGGTCAGCGACGTCCTGGTCCGGCTCGACAACGTCAGCGTCTCCACCACCTCATGTTGAGCCGTGGTGCCGCTGCCCGGCGGCGGGAGTCCGGAGCCGTGGCCGTGGTCTCGGCCCTGGTCGCGCTGACCCTGCTCGTCGTCGCCGCGCTGGTGGTCGACATCGGAGCGACGTGGGCGACCCGCGGCCAGCTGCAGGTGCAGGCGGACAAGGCCGCGCTGCTGGCCGCCCGGGCACTCCCGGTCACCGACGGCCCGTCGCGTGTGGCGGCCGCGCGCACCGTGGCCGGGTACGTCGCCTGTCACCCCGTTCCCGGCCAGGACCGGTTGGACCCCGACATCCCGGACTGCCCGGAGGGTTGGCCGGAGCCGCCGGCGGACACCGACCCGGAGCTGACCGGCTACGCGCACCGGCTGCTCGACGCGGGCGCCGTCACCTTCCCGACCAGCACACGGGTGCGCGTGCGGACGCCGCCGGCGCGGGTGCGCTACTCCTTCGGCCGGGCGGCCGGTGCCGAGGGCAGTACCCAGACCAAGTCCGCGACGGCGCAGGTGTCCTCACCCGGGGACGTGCTGCCGTTCGCGCTCTCGCTCACCTGTGTCACCGCATCCTTGGGGACCGCGCCGATCGTCGGTGACCTGGTCTCCCGGGTGCTGCCGGTCAACTACCTCACGCCCGGATCCGAGCACGGGTGGACCGGCGACCTGGATCCCGACGACGCGGTGCCGCAGGCCGTGTGGACGGAGTCACCCACCTCCGCGCACGTCGAGGTGACCTCTGCGGAGGTGGTGGGCGGCCAGGTCGTGATCACCGCGGACTTCGGCGGTCTCGCCAGCCTGCTGAGCCTGGGACCCGAGGTCGCCTTCCGTCGAGGCGACCTGGGCCCGGTGGTCGTGACCGCCGCGGTCGGCGCCGCCGGTGTGTTGTCGGTGCCGCTGCCCGACGAGGTCGCGGCGCATCCGGGGGTCTGGGAGCTGAAGGTACGCCGCCCCGGCGGCCTGCTCACCTCGCCCGTGTGGTCCGCCGAACCGGCCACGGTGGAGGTCCCTCCCTCCGCCGGCGACCTGACCGACGCGGTCGACCTGGACGACTTCCTGTCCTGCGCGCGCCCGATCGTCAGCCCGCGCGAGGACACGCCCGCCGTGGGCGCTGCACTGACCGCCAACATCCGCGGAGGGCTGGACCACCGGCTGGCCCAGCACCAAAGGCTGCTCGACGTCGCGGGCACCCTCAACCTGGACCAGCCGGTCGGCGGCACCGTGCAGGACCTCGGCCACGTCCTGGCCAACCCCAGCCTGCTGTTGTCGTGCCACCCCGAGAACGACCTCAACCGCCACGACGTGCCCGGCCAGGTCGACCCGACCTGCGTGCGGGTCAACTCCAGCCGGAACTGGTCGGCCGAGTTCACGGCGGGCTTCCTGACCGAGGACGGCCGGCTCAGCTGTGCCGAGCACCCCTGTCGCTCCGACACGACCCTGCCGTTCGACCCGGGCATCCGCTACAACGCCGACTCACTGCGCGAGGACTTCCTCGAGCAGTCCTCCCTGCTCGAGGACCCCCTCTTCCTCGGCCTGGACACCTTCCTGTTGCCGCGCCTGCCGGTGGTCACCCCCACGGGCGCCGTCGATCCCGCCGTCTACGACTCCCCGCGCTTCTTCGGGCTCCCGGTGGTCAGCACGGCCTTCACGGCGCGCGGCACCGAGGACTACCCGGTGTTCACCTTCCGGCCGGTGTTCCTCACCCAGGCGCGGCCCGAGACCACCGACGTCCTCGTGGACGAGCTCGCTCTGGGGCTGGTCAACCGGCTGCGCTCGCTGGCCTCCGGCTCGCTGGGCTGGCTGCTCAGCCTGCTCGGTGTCGACGAACTGGCGGACGCCCTCGGCGTGGGGGAGGACCTCGACGAGCTGCTGGGCTCCGTCGCGGGCGGCAGCACGATGGAGCGTGCCGGCCTGGTCCTGGACCCCGCCGACACCGGCCGCGAGCTCGAGGCGGTCCGCTTCATGACGCTCGCCCCGGGGGCGCTGCCACCGGTGGCGCTGGACTACGACGGGCCGACCACCGACTACCTCGGCATGGGGCCGCGAGTCGTCCGGCTGGTGGAGTGATGCGGGTCCAGAACACCCGTCCGAGCGGCCGGCGGGGGCAGCGCGGGGCGACGGCGCTCGAGTTCGGGCTGGTCGCGCCGGTGGTGTTCCTGCTGCTGTTCGGCATCGTGCAGTACGGCTACTGGTTCTGGTCGGCCGAGACCGCCGCGGCGACCGCGCGGGAGGCCGCCCGTCGACTCGCCGTGGGCACGGACTGGTCGTGCACGCGCGACGAGATCGTCGCGGCGGTGCGGATCCCCGCGATAGGGGACAGCGTCTCGGTGCCGCTGCCGGAGTACGCCGACGACTCGGGCGTTCCGGTATCGCCGCGGGTAGGCAGCCTGGTCACCGTCTCGGTCGCCTTCGACACCCTCGACCTGCACCTGCCGCTGCTGCCGGTGCCCTCGCAGGTGGTCGGCCACGGCACCGCGCGCGTGGAGAACCTGCCGGCGACACCACTGGGCTGCGGCTCCCAGGTCTGACGCGATACGAGCCGGAAACCGTCCACAGGCTGCCACCTGCCGCCTCCCTCCACAGATGCCACGCGGGGGCCGCCGCAGCCGCGCTGGGACGCGCAGGGTGTGGGGCAGGAGGTGTGCGATGGCGACGACTGCACAAGAACGCTCCGCTCTCGGAGCGTACGGCGAGGGCCTGGCCGCGCGACGGCTCGGCGAGCAGGGCATGGTCCTGCTGGACCGCAACTGGCGATGCGAGCAGGGGGAGATCGACCTGGTCCTGCGCGACGGGCGGGTGCTGGTGGTCTGCGAGGTGAAGACCCGGTCCTCGACGGCCTACGGGTCCCCGCTCGAGGGGGTCACCGAGCGCAAAGCCGCCCGGTTGCGCCGCCTCGCCGCCCGGTGGCTGCAGGAGCACGCGGTGCGGCCCGACGAGGTCCGCATCGACCTGGTGGGCGTGCTGGTGCCGCGCAACGGTCCCCCCGAGGTCGAGCACGTGCGCGGGGTGGCGTGATGGGGTTCGCCACCGCCCGGACCATCTCCCTGCAGGGGGCGACCGGGCACGTGATCGACGTCCAGGTCGACGTCGCCCAGGGCGTGGTCAGCACGGCTCTGGTCGGCCGGCCCGACGCGTCCATCACCGAGGCCAAGGACCGCTGTCGGGCCGCGGTGACCAACAGCAAGTTCACCTGGCCGGCCACCCGGCGGGTCACCATCCTGCTCTCGCCGGCCGACCTGCCCAAGCGGGGGCCGCACTTCGATCTGGCCATCGCGGTGGCCGTTCTGGCTGCCGCCAAACAGCTGCCCCCCGCGTCCCTGGACGGGCTCGTCTTCATCGGTGAGCTGACCCTGGACGGGCGGCTGCGTTCCGGTCCGGGGGTGCTCCCGATGGTGATGGCGGCCGCCGCGCGGGGGATCCACCGGGTGGTGGTGCCCGAGACGCACCTCGCCGAGGCGACCATGGTCCCGGGGGTCGAGGTGGTTGGTGCGCGGTCCCTGGCGCAGGTGGTGGCGGTGCTGCGCAAGAGCGAGATACCCACCGCGCCGCCGGTCGAGCCCCTGGCCAGCGGACCGTTGCTGGCCTGGCGCGGCGACCAGCGGATCGACGAGCTGGACATGGCCGACGTGCTCGGCATGGCCGACGCTCGGTTCGCGCTGGAGGTCGCCGCCGCCGGCGGGCACCACCTGATGCTGTCCGGCCCCAAGGGTGCGGGCAAGACCACCCTGGCCGAGCGACTGCCGGGGCTGCTTCCCGACCTGAGCGTGGAGGAGTCGCTGGAGATCAGCGCCCTCTACTCGCTGGCCGGATGCCTCCTCGACGGCAGCGCGATGATCACCCGTCCACCGTTCCTCGCGCCGCACCACTCCGCCTCGCGCACCAGCCTGCTGGGCGGCGGGAGTGGCCGGGTCCGCCCCGGTGAAGTCAGTCGGGCTCATCTCGGGGCGCTGTTCCTCGACGAGTTCCCGCTGTTCAACGCCGACATCATCGAGGCGCTGCGGCAGCCGCTGGAGAGCGGTGAGGTGACCATCGCCCGGGGCGAGGAGACCGCGACCTTCCCCGCGCGCACCATGTTCGTCCTGGCCTGCAACCCATGTCCGTGTGGCGAGTTCCACCCGCGCGACCGGGACAACCTGTGCACCTGCACCGAGGTGAAGCGTCGGGAGTACCGCAAGAAGATCAGCGGTCCCATCGCCGATCGCATCGACATCACCCGCCACGTCGAGCCGGTGCGCGAGCACGAGGCGCGCGACCCGCTGGCGCGCCCCGAGCCCACCGCCGTGATCCGTGCCCGGGTCGTCGCGGCGCGCGAGCGTCAGGCCGCGCGGTACGCCGCGACGGCGTGGCGACTCAACGCCGACGTGGCCGGGCCGGCCCTCCGCGAGAGCTGGCCTCTCGAGCCTGCGGCCGGAGATGAGTTGATGCGCCGCGTCTACGCCGGCGACCTGACCCGACGCGGCGCCACGCGCGTGCACCGACTGGCGTGGACCGTCGCCGACCTGCGGTGCGCGGACCGACCGACCCTCGACGACCTGGAGATCGCGCTGGCCCTGCGCACCGGCGAGCCACTGCCCGCGCGCTCGGTGGCGGGGGTCCGCGCATGAGCGGCGCGCGGGCGATCACCGACCGAGTGGCCCGGGTCGCCCTCAGCCGGCTCAGCGAGCCGGGGGACCCCCGCCTGTCCTCCCTGGTCGCCGAGCTGGGCGCGGCACGGGTCTACACGTTGCTGCTGGAGGAGCAGGACGTCGCAGGCGTCTATACCGACGTGGCTGCCCGGCTGCGCGGCCTCGACCCGCGCCGGGAGCTCGACGACGCGGCCGCCGCCGGGATCCGCTTCGTGTGCCCCGGTGACGAGGAGTGGCCCGCGCAGCTCGCGGACCTCGACCGCGCCGGCCAGGTTCCGGAACGGTCCGGGCATTGGCAGTCGCAGTCGCAGTCGCGGTCGCAGGTGCACGGCCGTGGCGGCACGCCGCTCGGGCTGTGGTTGCGTGGGCCGTTGCGGCTCCATGAGGCGGTGGCGCGGTCGGTAGCGGTGGTCGGCTCGCGTTCGGCGACCAGCTACGGCACCTCCGTGGCCGCGGACCTGTCCGCCGCGGTCGCCCGGGAGGGCTGGGGCGTGGTCTCGGGGGCGGCGTTCGGCATCGACCAGGCGGCGCACCGCGCCGCCCTCGCGGTGAAGGGGCCAACGGTCGCGGTGCTGGCCTGTGGTGTGGACCGTCCGTACCCGGCCGCGCACAAGCAGCTCCTCGACTACATCGCCGACGTGGGACTGGTCGCCTCCGAGCTTCCGCCGGGCTGCGCGCCCACGCGGCTGCGCTTCTTGACGCGCAACCGGCTGATCGCCGCTTTGACCCAGGGCACGACCGTGGTCGAGGCCGCCGTGCGCAGCGGCGCGCTCAGCACCGCCAACTGGGCGACCCGGATGAATCGCGTCCTCATGGGCGTGCCGGGGCCGGTCACGAGCGCGCCCTCGCAGGGGGTGCACGAGTTGATCCGGACGCGACAGGCCGCCCTGGTGACCCGGGGCTGCGACGTGCTGGAGCTGCTGGCCCCCGCCGGCTCGTACCTCGCGCCGGAGGCTCGCGGAGCCGAGGTGGCGCGCGACCGCCTGGGCGCCCAGGAGCGTCAGCTGCTCGAGGCGGTCCCGGTGGTGAACCCCGCCGCTGCCGACTCGATCGCCCGTACCGCTGCCCTGGACACGGCGACGGTGGAACGCCTCCTGCCCGCTCTGCGTGAGCGTGGGCTGGTCCGACAGGTCGGGACTCGCTGGCGGCTGGAGCGCGATGTGCCGCAGCGGCGGAGTGATCCTGCGTAGGCTGCTCTGCCATGGCGGAGGAGGAAGCGCTGCCCGAGCCGATGGCCGAGGTGCTCGCGGCGTACGAACGGCACCTCGTCGCCGAGCGCGACCTCACGCCGCACACCGTGCGCGCCTACCTCGGCGACGTCGGCGCGATGCTCGCGCACGCAGCCCGGCTCGGCCATCAGGACGTGACCACCCTGGAGCTGCGCACGCTGCGCAGCTGGCTGGCCAGCCAGCAGACCCTGGGCAAGGCGCGCACCACGATGGCGCGCCGGGCGACCGCCGTGCGGGTGTTCACCGCCTGGCTGGCCCGGACCGGCCGGGTCGCCGGGGACCCTGGCGCCTCGCTGGGGTCGCCGAAGGCGCACCGGACGTTGCCTCCGGCGCTGCGTCAGGACGAGGCCCGGGCGTTGATGGAGGCGGTGGCCACGGCCGCGGACGACGGGAGCCCCCTCGGCGCCCGGGACGTGGCGATCCTCGAGCTGCTCTACGCCACCGGTATCCGGGTGGGGGAGCTGTGCAGCCTCGACCTCGACGACCTCGACCGCGGCCGCCGGGTCGTGCGAGTCTTCGGCAAGGGCCGCAAGGAGCGATCGGTGCCCTACGGCGCTCCCGCGGAGCGCGCCGTGGCGGTCTGGCTCGAACGCCGGGCCGAGGTGGCCGCCCCGGGAGCCGGCGCGGCGCTGTTCCTGGGAGCTCGGGGACGTCGCATCGACCAGCGCGCGGTGCGTGCTCTGGTGCACGCGCGCCTCGCCGACGTTCCGGACGCCCCCGACCTCGGACCGCACGGGCTGCGGCACACCGCGGCCACCCACCTTCTCGAGGGAGGGGCCGACCTGCGCACGGTGCAGGAGTTGCTGGGGCACGCGTCGCTGGCGACCACCCAGATCTACACCCACGTCACCGCCGATCGCCTCCGCCGGGCCTATCGCCAGGCACACCCACGGGCCTGACGAAGCGCAGGGGCACCTGACCAGCGCCGCCGCCCGCGCCCGTGCCGGTGTCCGCGTCGTCGACGAGGTGGCTGCCGCCGCGCGGACCGAGGTGAGCCCCGTCAGCCGTCGGTGACAGCCGCGGCCCGGCCGTCCCGGGCAAGCGCCACCGCCGCGTGCTCCGCGCGCCGCCGTTCAGGGGGAGGAGACGCACCGGGGCGGCGCCCACGAGGCGCAACGGATCGAGGTAGGCCTCACCGCGGATCCACCCCCAGTGCAGGCACGTCACCGGCAGGCAGTGGCTGCCGGCCACCTCCAGCCTTCCCACGGTCTGGCCGGCGTGCACGGCGTCCCCGACCTCGACCACGGCCACCACCGGCTGGTAGGTGGTGCGCGTGTCGCCGTGGTCGACGACCACCACCCCCACCCCGGCCAGCATCCCGGCGAAGGTGACCTCGCCGTCGGCCGCGGCGAGCACCGGCTCACCCGCACGACCGGCGAGGTCGACGCCGCGGTGGCCGGAGCCCCAGCGCTCCCGCGGCGGGTCGAAACGGTGCAGCACCGCCGGCCGGGGCCGGAGCGGCCAGGCGGTCTCCTCGGGCACGGCCGCGGCGGAGGACGGGTCGAACGTCGGGGCAGCCGGCGCCTGCGCGGGCTGGAGCAGCCCGCCGAGCAGGCTCAGAACGCAGATCAACAGGGTCATCTCCCCAGGGTGCGGCGGCTGGAGCCCTGACGCACGGGCACGGTGGCGAGCTGTGGACCGGGCCGGGGAAGCGCGCCTGTGGACGCAAACAGGCGCGATTCGCCCTGGACACCCGGGGCGTCTAGAATCGTCGCGGCAACCCGTGTACGCGGGTTGACTTCGCACGCTCGCGCTCCACCCCGGCTCCCCGTCCCGACGGGCATCCGGGTTGGGCGGGTCCGTTCAGTCCCGGAGCAACGCCCGGGTCCAGGGCCCGCGTCGGGCGTCAGGGCAGCCAGCACCCGCTGCGCTGCGTCAAACTGAAGCGACCTGGTCACGAGGACCGTTGGGCCCGCGCCCGAGTGCGCGGCGCCTCGCGCGCCCGCGTGGACCGGTCATACGAGCAGGAGGAACGAAGGCCATGGCCGTCGTCACCATGCGTCAGCTCCTCGAGAGCGGCGTCCACTTCGGGCACCAGACCCGTCGCTGGAACCCCAAGATGAAGCGCTTCATCTTCACCGAGCGCAACGGCATCTACATCGTCGACCTGCAGCAGTCGCTGGCCTACATCGACCGTGCCTACGCATTCATCAAGGACACCGTCGCCAAGGGCGGCACCGTGATGTTCGTCGGCACCAAGAAGCAGGCCCAGGAGGCCATCGCGGAGCAGGCGACCCGAGTCGGGATGCCGTACGTCAACCAGCGCTGGCTGGGCGGCATGCTCACCAACTTCCAGACGGTGCACCAGCGGATCAACCGGCTCAAGGAGCTCGACGAGGTCGACTTCGACAACGTCGCCGGGTCCGGCCGTACCAAGAAGGAGCTGCTCCACATGAAGCGGGAGCAGCAGAAGCTCGAGCGCACCCTCGGCGGTATCCGTGACATGAGCCGCACCCCGTCCGCGGTGTGGATCGTCGACACGAACAAGGAGCACCTCGCCGTCGAGGAGGCTCGCAAGCTCCGGATCCCGATCATCGGCATCCTGGACACCAACTGCGACCCCGACGTCGTGGACTACCCGATCCCGGGCAACGACGACGCGATCCGTGCGGTCAGCCTGCTGACCCGGGTGGTGGCCGACGGTGTCGCCGACGGTCTGATGGCGCGCTCGGGGGCCAAGTCGGGCGGCGAGGCCGCTGCCGAGCCGGGCGCCGAGCTGGGTGCCGAGGAGCCGCTGCCCGAGTGGGAGCGGGAGCTCCTGGCCGGCCAGGCGGACAAGGCCGCCGTCGAGGCGACCGGTGGCGACGCCACCGCCGAGCAGACCCCCGCGAGCGAGGCCACGGGCGCCTCGACCGAGGGTGCTGCCGCCGAGGCTGCTCCCGAGAGCACCGACGCCGCTCGGACCGCTGCTCCCGAGGCCGCCGCTGAGAACGCCGAGGCTGCCCCCGAGAGCACCGAGAGCACCGAGAAGGCCTGACCCGCAGTCGCGGAGGCGCCCACGGCGCCCCCGGGGTGGTCCAGCAGGACAGCCCGGGGGCGCCGTCGGGCAGCCCCCGGCAAACCACTGAAAGCACGAGGTACACAACAGTCATGGCGAACATCTCCGCTGCAGACGTCAAGCGCCTCCGCGACCTCACCAGCGCGGGCATGATGGACAGCAAGAAGGCCCTGGAGGAGGCGGACGGCGACTTCGACAAGGCCGTCGAGGTCCTGCGGGTCAAGGGCGCGGCCAAGGCCCAGAAGCGCGGCGCCGAGCGCACCGCCTCCAACGGCCTGGTGGCCACCGCCGGCACTGCGCTGGTCGAGCTGAACTGCGAGACCGACTTCGTGGCCAAGAGCGACGACTTCGTCGCGGCCGCTGCCAAGGTCGCCGAGGCGGCCGACTCCGCGCGGGCCGGTGACGTCGAGTCGCTCAAGGCCGTCGCCGTGGACGACACCACGGTCGGCGAGCTGGTCCAGGACCTCGCGGTCAGGATCGGCGAGAAGATCGAGCTCGGCCGCGTCGCCGTGTTCGACGGCCCGGTGGCCGCCTACATGCACCGCCGCGCCTCCGACCTGCCCCCGGCCGTGGGCGTGCTCGTGGAGTACGACGGCGACAACGAGGACGCGGCGCGTGGCGCTGCGATGCAGGTGGCGGCGATGCGGCCGCAGTACCTCTCCCGCGACGAGGTGCCCGCCGACGTGGTCGCCAAGGAGCGCGAGATCGCCGAGGCGACCGCCCGCGAGGAGGGCAAGCCCGAGCAGGCGCTGCCCAAGATCATCGAGGGTCGCGTGAACGGCTACTTCAAGGAGGTCGCCCTCCTCGACCAGCCGTCGGTCACCGACAGCAAGAAGACCGTCAAGGCCGTGCTGGACGAGGCCGGGGTCACCCTGAAGCGGTTCGCCCGCTTCGAGGTGGGGGCCTGATCAACTAGGGTTCTCGCCAGACGAACGACACACGAGGAGGCCGGTCCGTGCAGCGCAGCTCAGCAGCGTCGGGGCCGGCCTCCTCGTTCTTCGCGCACGCGTGCACCGGCCGGCACGACCCGGTCGCCGGTGGGCGGGGACGTCACGACCGGGTCCGGACCAGCACGGAGGTGACCCGGTGACGGCGTACGGACGAGTCCTGCTCAAGCTCTCCGGTGAGGTGTTCGGCGGTGGGCGCGTGGGCGTCGACCCCGATGTGGTGAACCAGATCGCCCACGAGATCGCCGGCGTGGTCCGGCGCGGCGTCCAGGTCGCGATCGTGGTCGGCGGCGGCAACTTCTTCCGCGGCGCGGAGCTCCAGCAGCGCGGGATGGACCGCTCCCGGGCCGACTACATGGGCATGCTCGGCACGGTGATGAACTGCCTGGCCCTGCAGGACTTCCTGGACAAGCAGGGCGTCGAGACGCGGGTGCAGACCGCGATCGCGATGGGGCAGGTGGCCGAGCCCTACATCCCGCGTCGCGCCATCCGTCACCTGGAGAAGGGGCGCGTGGTGATCTTCGGCGCCGGCGCCGGGATGCCCTACTTCTCCACCGACACGGTCGCAGCCCAGCGGGCGCTGGAGATCGGTGCCCAGGTGATCTTGATGGGCAAGCAGGGCGTGGACGGGGTGTACGACGCCGACCCCGCCACGCACCCCGACGCGGTGAAGTTCGACCACCTCACCTACGACGAGTTCCTGACCCGCGGGCTCCAGGTCGCCGACGCGACCTCGGTCAGCCTGTGCCGCGACAACAACATGAACATGATCGTGTTCAACCTCTCCGTCGAGGGCAACATCGCCCGGGTCGTGGAGGGTGAGAAGATCGGGACGACGGTCTCGCGCGACGCCTGACCGTCGGTCCGGCCGGGCCGCCGCAACGCCGCGCCGGCGTACCAGCACTGACGAACGCAACGAGGAGCACCCGTGATCAACCAGACCCTCTCCGAGGCCGACGAGAAGATGGACAAGGCCGTCGCGGTCACCCGGGAGGACTTCGCCGCGATCCGCACGGGCCGTGCGCACCCCTCGATGTTCGCCAAGATCACCGCCGACTACTACGGCAGTCCCACCCCGTTGCAGCAGCTCGCCTCCTTCACCGTCCCCGAGCCGCGGGTGGTGATCGTCGCCCCCTACGACATGGGAGCGATGGGCGCGATCGAGAAGGCGATCCGCGACTCCGATCTCGGGGTGAACCCCACCGACGACGGCAAGACGATCCGGGTGGTGCTGCCCGAGCTGACCGAGGAGCGCCGCAAGGAGTACATCAAGCTCGCCAAGACCAAGGCAGAGGACGGCCGGATCGCGGTGCGCAACATCCGGCGCAACGCGAAGCAGGCGCTGGACCGCCTCGAGAAGGACGGCGAGGCCGGCAAGGACGACGTGACCGGGGCCGAGAAGCGGCTGGACACGATGACCAAGAAGCACACCGACAGCATCGACGAGCTGCTCAAGCACAAGGAGGCCGAGCTGCTCGAAGTCTGAGCAGCCGCGTCATGAGCCCGTCCGAGACACCGCCGACCGCCCCTGGGCCGGCGGAGAAGCAGAGCCGCGCCGGACGCAACCTGCCCGCCGCGATCGCCTCTGGCCTCGTGCTCGGCGCGGCGATCATCTGCTCGCTGTTCTTCTGGAAGCCGGCGTTCATGCTGATCGTCGTCGCGGCGGTGCTGGTCGCGGTGTGGGAGCTGGGGCACGCGTTCGCCACCGGCAGCATCCGGCTGACCCGGGAGCCGATCTGGATCGGCGGCGTCGCGATGGTGCTCGTCGCCTACGCCTTCGGTGCCCCCGCGCTGGTCACGGCCACGGCAGTGACCGCGCTGGTCAGCATGCTGTGGCGACTGCGCGGCGGGGTCACCGGCTACGTCACCGACGCCACCGCGGCGGTGTTCACCATCTTCTACGTGCCGTTCCTCGGCGCGTTCGTCGCGCTGCTGCTGGCCGAGCCGCGTGGTGACCTGGCGGTGATCACCTTCATCGTGGTCACCATCGCCTCCGACATCGGCGGCTACGCGGTCGGCGTCCTGGCCGGGCGGCACCCGATGGCGCCGGTCATCTCGCCGAAGAAGTCCTGGGAGGGCTTCGCCGGCTCGGCTGTCTCCTGTGTGCTCGCCGGCTGGCTCACCGTGGTCCACCTGCTCGACGGGCAGTGGTGGGTCGGCGTCCTGGTCGGGCTGGTCGCTGTGGTGATGGCCACCCTCGGCGACCTCTGCGAGTCGGTGATCAAGCGCGACCTGGGCATCAAGGACATGTCCCAGATCGTGCCCGGCCACGGCGGCCTGATGGACCGGCTGGACTCGCTGCTGGCCACCGCGGCACCGATCTGGCTGATGCTGCACTACCTGGTCTTCTGAGGGCGCGCCCATGTCCCGCCTGCACCTCGTGCGTCACGGACGCTCCCGGCCGGTCCCGGACCTGCCGCCGCACCGGTGGGGCCTCGACCCGGCAGGCCGGCCGGCGCTGAACGCCCTGCGCAACTCGGGAAGGCTGCCCCGCAGCGCACGGTGGTTCGCCTCGCCGGAGGAGAAGGCACACCAGACCGCGCTGCTCCTGGCCGACGGCCCGGTCACCGTCGTGGACGGCCTGCGCGAGCACGTGCGCGACACCGCGACCTGGTTCGACGACTTCGGCTCGGTGGTACGTCGCGCCTTCGCCGAGCCGGACGTCTGCGCCGCCCCGGGGTGGGAGCCGCTGAGCACGCTGCGCACCCGGCTGCGGGCCGCCGTACTCCCTCTCCTGGCCGCGCATCGTGACGAGGAGGTCGTGCTGGTCGGGCACGGCACCGCCTGGACCGTGCTGGTGGCCGAGCTGACCGGCGGCGCGCCCGACCTCGAGGCGTGGGCCCGGCTGGAGATGCCCGACCTGTGGACCCTCAAGCGTCCCGACGGCTGGTAGCGGATCGCTCGATTCGTGGACGGGTCGGGCGAGGTGAGACACTGGGCGACGCGATGTCCGAGCCTGTGAAGACCCTGCCCCTGGTGTTCGACGAGCCGCGTGGCCGCAAGAAGCCGCCGCGGCACCTCGCCGACCTCTCCGCCGACGAGCGCAAGCAGCTCGTCCTCGACGCGGGCCTGCCCGGGTTCCGTGCCAGGCAGCTGTCCACGCACTACTTCTCCCGCCTGGTCGACGACCCCGCCCAGATGACCGACCTGCCGGCCGGCCAGCGCGAGGAGCTCGTCGCGACGCTGCTGCCCGAGCTGATGACGCCGCTGCGCACGATGGAGGCCGATCGCGGCACCACCCGCAAGACCCTGTGGCGACTGTTCGACGGGGCACTGGTGGAGTCGGTGCTGATGCGCTACCCGGACCGCGCCACGATGTGCGTGTCCTCGCAGGCCGGCTGCGGGATGGCCTGCCCGTTCTGCGCGACCGGTCAGGGCGGCCTGCAGCGCAACATGTCCGCCGGCGAGATCGTCGAGCAGGTGGTGGCCGGCGCCCGCGCGCTGTCACGCGGCGAGATCCCCGGCGGGCCGGGGCGGGTCTCCAACGTGGTGTTCATGGGGATGGGCGAGCCGCTGGCCAACTACCGCGCGGTGATCGGTGCCGTACGCCGGCTCACCGACCCCGCGCCCGACGGGCTGGGCATGTCGGCCCGCGGTGTCACGGTCTCCACCGTCGGTCTCGTCCCGCGGATCAACCAGCTGGCCGGCGAGGGGGTCCCGGTCACCCTGGCCCTGTCGCTGCACGCCCCGGACGACGAGCTGCGCAACGAGCTGGTGCCGATCAACACCCGCTGGTCCGTGCACGAGGCGGTCGAGGCCGCCTGGAACTATGCCCGGGTCCCCAAGCGGCGGGTGTCGATCGAGTACGCCATGATGCGCGACATCAACGACCAGGCCTGGCGCGCGGACCTGCTCGGCGACGTGCTCACCTCCTACGGCGACTGGGGCTGGGTGCACGTGAACCTGATCCCGCTCAACCCCACGCCCGGGTCCAAGTGGACCGCCTCGCGCCGCGAGGACGAGCGGGAGTTCGTGCGCCGGCTGGAGGCCAAGGGCGTGCCCACCACGGTGCGCGACACCCGCGGTCAGGAGATCGACGGCGCCTGCGGGCAGCTCGCCGCCGTCGAGGGCTGACCTCTCGCCAATCGCGCGCCGATCCGTCGCCCACCGCCGCCTCTCAGCAGGGCCGGTCCAGCACCAGCGCGGGGACGTCACCCGGGTCGTCGACCAGGTGCACCACCGGCTGCATCGGCCGGTCGGCGGCCAGGGCGCGCAGCAGCGGCCACGCCGGCAGCGTCACCGTCCAGTGCTGCTCGCCGACCAGCACCATCGGGGCGACCCGGGCCGGGTCGGCGTAGTAGTTCTCGCAGGCGTCCTGGAAGATCTCCTGCACGGTGCCGCCCGCCCCGGGCAGGAACACGATGCCGGCGTGGCACACGTGCAGCAGGATGTCCTCGCGGATCGCGTTCTTGAAGTACTTCGCGATCGCGGTGGCGAACAGGTTGGGCGGCTCGTGACCGTAGTGCCAGGTCGGGATGCCCACGCTGTCCGCCCCGTCGGGCCACCGCTCCAGTACGACGCTCGCGGCGCGCGCCCAGGTCGTGACCGACGGTCGGAACGCCGGAGCCCGGGCGAGCAGCTCGAGGGCCTCGTCGAGCACGCTCAGCGGATGTGCCGAGAGGTAGGCGCCGAGGTTGGCCGCCTCCATCGCTCCCGGACCGCCGCCGGTGCACACGGTCAGGCCGCCCCGGGCCAGGGCATGGCCCAGCCGCGCGGCCGCGGCGTACTCCTCGGTGTCGCGCCGCAGGGCGTGCCCGCCCATCACCCCGACCAGCCGGCGCCCGGCCACGTGGTCGCGGAGCGCGTCGTCGACCGCGTGGTCGTGCAGCGCCTTGGCCAGCGACCGGTCCAGGCCGTCACCGTTCGACCAGGCGTAGATCCGGGCATCCGCGGTGGCCTCGTAGGAACGCTCGAGGCCGTCGTAGAGCTCGCCGGGGGAGTACAGGCCGGGGCGGTAGGTGTCGACCGGGACGTCGGGCACGACGGGGAAGATCAGCGCGCCGCGCTCGCGCAGCTCCTCCTCGACGGCCCGCCCGTCGCCGTCCTCGCCGAACCGGCAGCCCAGGAACAGCGCCCCCTCGGCGTCGAGGCCACGCAGCCGGTCCGTGTGGTCGTGCAGGTCCAGCCCCTGCACGTGCCATCCGCTCATCGAGGTGGCGCCCCGGCCGAGCATCGCGTCCAGCTCCTCGAGCGAGTCGATCTCGACCGTGCGCCCTCGTTCTCGTCTCACGGGCGCCATCCTGCCCCAACGGGCGTCAGAACGCCTCGGCCAGGAGGTCGGCGAACAACCGGTGCTCGTCGGCGACCTCCTCGTCCAGTCCGCGCGCCAGGAACCAGCTGCACACGTTGTGGCAGTCGCGCATCAGGAAGTCCGGGCCGGTCGGGTTGCCGACGAGGTCGACCACCTGCGGCAGGTCGATGAGCACCAGCCGGTCCCCGGCGGCCAGGATGTTGTAGGGCGACAGGTCGCCGTGGGTGAGCTGCTCGCGGGCCAGGGCCCGCATCGCCTCCACCACCTGGTCGAAGTAGGACCGCAGCAGGACCGGTCCGGGGCGGGCCTGGGCGAGCCGGGGGGCCGCCTCGCCCTCGACGGTGACCAGCTCCATCAGGAGCTCGGTGCCGTCGATCTGCACCGGGTAGGGGACCGGTACCCCGGCCGACCACAGCCGCCGCAGCGCCTCCCACTCCGCCCACGCCCACTGGCCGGCCGCGACCGACCGCCCGTGCGCGGTCCGCTTGGCCATCGCGCGGGCGTCGCGGGAGTTCCGGGTCCGGCGGCCCTCGGTGTAGCTGCTGCTGCGGTGGAAGCTGCGGTGCTCCTCGGTGCGGTAGCGCTTGGCCGCCATCACCACCGACGGACCGCCGTCCGCGACCGCGCGCTCGAGGACGAAGACGTCGGCCTCCTTGCCGGTCTTCAGCACGCCGAGGTCGGTGTCCACCGCAGCGCGGTCGGTGACCACCCACGAGGGCACCGGCTCCGGGCCGCGGCAGAGCCGCTCCACGTCCCAGTAGGTGCTCCAGCGGACGCCGCCGGCGGCGCCGGCTCCTGCGTCGGGGTCGTCGTCCGGCCCGTCGATCGGCCGGAAGTCGAAGACGAAGGCCGGGTCGAGGTCGGAGAGGTCAGCAGGGGTGTTCCGGTCGAAGGTGTGGCCCGGACCGGACGGGCGCAGGTCGTCGTACGACATGGGTGAGGTGACTCCAGGAACGAGAGGAACGAAGGACGCCAGGCACGCCCGTGACAGCGATGGACATCTCGCGCCTCCTCTCGTCGGGGTCACCCGACCCTGACCGGCGGTGACCGCCGCTAGCGTGCCGGACCCGCTCCCACGTCGGCAACCGGTTTTCGTCTCGTGTCTTCGCCGGGTCGGGGCCCCCGGGTGGAAACGGGTGTACAAAGGGATGGCATGGGCAGCTATCGCGACGCGTACGACGCCAGCATCGAGGACCCTGACCGCTTCTGGGCCCAGCACACCGGCCTCGTCGACTGGATCCAGAAGCCCCGGCACGTGCTCGACCGGTCTCGGCCACCGTTCTACCGATGGTTCCCCGACGGCACGCTGAACACCTGCTACAACGCCCTGGACCGCCACGTCGTCGCCGGCCGCGCCGACCAGGCGGCGCTGATCTACGACAGCCCGGTCACGGGCAGCCGCCGGACCCTCAGCTACGCCGACCTGCTCGAGCAGGTCTCCGCCTTCGCCGGCGCCCTGCGCGGGCTCGGGGTGCAGCGCGGTGACCGGGTGGTCGTCTACATGCCGATGATCCCGGAGGCCGTCGTCGCCATGCTGGCCTGCGCCCGCCTGGGCGCCGTGCACTCGGTGGTTTTCGGCGGCTTCGCCCCGCACGAGCTGGCGATGCGCATCGACGACGCGCAGCCGACGGTGGTCGTCTCCGCGTCGGCCGGCATCGAGCCGACGCGGGTCGTGGAGTACAAACCGATGCTGGACCGGGCGCTCGAGCTCGCCAGGCACCAGCCCGGCACGGTGGTGGTCAAGCAGCGTGAGCAGGCGCCTGCCACGCTGAGCGAGCCCCGCGACGTGGATTGGGACGTGGCGATGAAGGCCGGCCGCCAGGAGCCCGCGGAATGCGTGGAGGTGGCGGCCACCGACCCGCTCTACGTGCTCTACACCTCCGGCACCACCGGCAAGCCGAAGGGCATCGTGCGCGACAACGGCGGCCACGCGGTCGCGCTCACCTGGTCGCTGGCGCACGTCTTCGACGTCCACCCCGGTCAGGTGTGGTGGACCGCCTCGGACGTCGGGTGGGTGGTCGGCCACTCCTACATCGTCTATGCCCCGCTCCTCGCGGGCGCCACCTCCGTGCTCTACGAGGGCAAGCCGGTCGGTACGCCGGACGCCGGGGCCTTCTGGCGGGTGATCGCCGACCACCGGGTGGAGGCGCTGTTCACCGCCCCGACCGCGATGCGCGCGATCAAGAAGGAGGACCCGGACGGACGGCTCCTGGCCGACCACGACGTCTCCTCGCTACGCACGCTGTTCCTCGCCGGCGAGCGGCTGGACCCCGACACCTGGTCGTGGGCGACGCGGACCCTGGACGTCCCGGTGGTCGACAACTGGTGGCAGACCGAGACCGGCTGGCCGATCGCGGCGAACCTTCGAGGTCTCCAGCCGATGCCGATCAAGCCCGGTTCCCCCACGGTCCCGGTGCCTGGCTACGACGTGCGCATCCTCGACGAGCGGGGCGCCGAGCTGCCGCCCGGTCAGGAGGGCGCGATCTGCGTGCGGCTGCCCCTGCCGCCGGGGACCCTGCCGACGTTGTGGGGCGACGACGACCGGTACGTCTCCTCCTACCTGTCGGCGTTCGACGGCTACTACCTCACCGGTGACGGCGGCTACCTCGACGAGGACGGCTACCTCTTCGTGATGGGGCGCACCGATGACGTGATCAACGTGGCCGGCCACCGGCTGTCCACCGGGTCGATGGAGGCGGTGATCGCGCAGCATCCGGCCGTCGCGGAGTGCGCGGTCATCGGCGTGGCGGACCCGATGAAGGGGCAGCTGCCTCGCGGGTTCGTGGTGCTCAAGTCCGGCATCGAGAGCGACCCCGACGACATCGCGCGCGAGCTGGTGCAGAGCGTCCGTGACGAGATCGGTGCGGTGGCGGCCTTCAAGGACGTGACCGTCGTCGGTGGTCTGCCCAAGACCCGCTCGGGGAAGATCCTGCGCAAGACGATGCGCGAGATCGCCGACGGCAAGCAGGCTGTCGTCCCCTCCACCATCGAGGACGAGGAGGTGCTCGACCGGCTACGGCCGGCGCTGCGCGAGCAGACCTGAGGCACGGAATCGTTGCGCGCACGCATGCGTCGAGGGACGGCGGGGCATGGTGTGCCTGCCACCACCGAGCCCGAGGAGCCTGCACGTGACCACGTCCACCATCTTCCGAAACGGCCACGTCTTCGACGGGGACCGCTACCTTCCCGACACCGCCGTCGCGGTCCGTGACGGACGGGTGGTCGCGGTCGGCGAGGACGCGGACGTGCGCGACGCGGTCGGTGCGGGGGCCGACGAGGTCGACCTGGCCGGCGGACTGCTCACGCCGGGGTTCCAGGACGCGCACATGCACCCGATGGTGGCCGGCCTCGAGCGCCTGCGCTGCGACCTCACCGCGGGGTCGACCCGCGAGGAGTACCTCGACCTGGTCGCCCGGTTCGCCGCCGCGCACCCCGAGGCGGCCTGGATCCGCGGCGGCGGCTGGTCGGCCGCGGTGTTCGGCCGCAACGGGCCGAGCCGCCAGGACCTCGACGCAGTGGTGCCGGACCGTCCGGTGTTCCTGCCCAGCTCCGACCATCACGACGCGTGGGTGAACACCAAGGCGCTCGAGATCGCGGGGATCGACGCGAGCACGCGGGACCCCGAGGACGGCTGGTTCGTGCGTGACCACTCGGGGATGCCCACCGGCGCCGTCCGCGAGGCGGCATCGCTGATGGTGCAGCGCCACGTGACCACCTCCCGCGAGGAGTACCTCGCCGGGCTCTTGGAGGCGCAGCGCTTCCTGCACTCCCACGGCATCACCGGCTGGCAGGACGCGTTGCTCGGCGGCTACGCCAACCTCGACGACCCGACCCCGGCGTACCTGGACGCCATCGCCGCCGGCCGGTTGACCGCGCGGGTGCGGGGAGCACTGTGGTGGGACCGACACCGGGGCCCGGAGCAGGCCGCCGAGCTGGCGGCACGACGCGACGAGCTCGCGGCGCTGGGGCTGGACACGGGGTCGGTGAAGATGATGATGGACGGCATCCCCGAGACGCTGACCGCCGCCGTGACCGAGCCGTACGTGAATCCGGCGAGCTGCCCGTGCGGTGACCGGGGGCTGGCCTTCCTGGACCCGGACGAGGTCAAGGACGCGGTGACGGCGGCCGACGCGGCAGGGTTCCAGGTGCACGTGCACGCCATCGGCGACCGCGCCGTGACGATGGCCCTGGACGGCATGCAGGCGGCCCACGAGAGGAACGGCGGGGCAGGGGACCACCGGCACCAGATCGCCCACCTGCAACTGGTCCGCCCCGAGGACCGGGGGCGCTTCGGCCGGCTCGGCGTCACCGCGAACATCCAGGGCTACTGGGCCCAGACCCAGGCGCCGGGCACCAAGACCTTCCTGCCCTTCCTCGACGAGGAGCGCGCCGGTTGGCACTACCCGTTCGCTGACATCGCGGCCGGCGGCGCCGCCCTGGCCGGGGGCAGCGACTGGCCGATCAGTACGCCGGACCCGGTCCAGGCGGTGCACGTCACGGTGAACCGCAGCGGCTACAGCCCGGACGGGTCCCCGGCCGAGCCGCTGGTGGCCGACCAGGGTCTCGACCTGCGGCAGGCGATGGCGGCCTACACCAGCGGGTCGGCCCGGGTGAACCACCGTGACGACACCGGCCGGATCGCCCCGGGGATGCTCGCGGACCTCGCGGTGCTCGACACCGACGTGTTCGGCCTGCCCGCGGATCGAATCGGGTCGGCGTCGGTGGTGGCGACCTACGTGGCGGGGGAGTGCGTGTTCGCCCAGTCCTAGTGGCCGCCGACCAGCGGGGACACCAGGCGGGCGATGCGGCTGGGTCGGCGGGTCAGCCGCTCCTCGACGTCGGCCAGTCCCATCGTGCGCAGGCCGGTGTTGATGCCCAACCAGCGCAGCGGCTCGGGCTCCCACGTCGGGGAGCGGTGGTCCACCCAGGGCAGCCGGGTCAGCTCGGTGTCGCGGCCCAGGACGAGGTCGCGCAGGGTGCGTCCGGCCAGGTTCGTCGTACTCACCCCGTCGCCGACGTAGCCACCGGCCCAGCCCAGGCCGGTGCGCCGGTCCAGCCCTACCGAGGCGCACCAGTCGCGGGGCACGCCGAGCGCCCCGCCCCAGGCGTGGGTGACCCGGGTCCCCTCGAGGGCGGGGAACAGCTCGCGCAGCGCCGACCACAGGCGGGCGTGCACCGCGGGCTCACGGTCGAAGTCGGGTCGCACCCGTGAACCGAAGTGGTAGGGCGCGCCCCGCCCGCCGAACACCAGCCGGTCGTCCGCTGTCCGCTGGCCGTAGATCAGCAGGTGCCGGTAGTCGCTGAACGTCTCGCGGCGGCGCAGCCCGATCTGTTCCCACACGCCTGCCGACAACGGCTCGGTGGCGATCACCAGGGAGTACACCGGGACCACGCGCCGACGCTGTCCGCGCAGACCGGGCGTGTACCCCTCGGTGGCCCGGACGACCACGTCGGCGCGCACGGTGCCGTGCTCGGTGCGCACCCGGTGAGGTTCGATCGCCAGGGCCCGGGTCTGCTCGTAGAGGTGGCCACCGCGGGTGTCCTCGACGACCCGGGCGAGGCCGCGGACCAGGCGGCCGGGGTGGACCGCGGCGCAGTCGGGGGTGTAGGTCGCCCCGCGCACCCGGGTGGCGGCCAGCCGTGCGGTCGCCTCGCGGGCGTCGAGCAGCTCGATCTGGTCCTGGCCTCGCCCTCGCGCACGCGCGTCGGCGACCTCGGCGCGGGCGGCCCGCCACTGGGCCGCGTTGCGGGCCAGGGTGAGCGTCCCGCCCTTGGCGAAGTGCGCGTCGATCCGCTCCCGTTCGAGCACCCGGCCGACCTCGTCGACGGTGTCGCGCATCGCCTCGTGCTGCGCGCGCACCTCCTCCGGGCCGGTACCGGTGAGCGTGGCCAGTCGGGTGGGGGCGGTGGGGAACAGCGCCGAGCACCAGCCGCCGTTGCGACCCGATGCGCCGAAGCCGGCGGTCTCCGCCTCGAGCACGACGACGCGCAGCGTGGGATCGGTGCGCAGCAGGTAGTAGGCGGTCCACAGTCCGGTGAAACCGGCGCCGACGATCGCGACGTCGGCCTGCAGGTCCCCGGGGAGCGGGTCGCGGGGCACCCAGTCGTCGGCCGCGGACTCGTGCCACAGCGACAGCCCCCGGTAGTCGGGCGGGCCGGTGTCCGGCCGGTCTGTCCGGCGGCGCTTCAGCGCACACCCCAGGAGTAGGTCTGCTTGCGCAGCTGGAGGTACATGAAGGTCTCGGTGGACACGACGTTGTCGATCGCCCGGATCCGCGTGGACAGGACGTCGAGCAGGTGCTCGTCGCTGACGCAGACCACCTCGGCCAACAGGTCGAAGGAGCCGGCGGTGACCACGACGTAGTCGACCTCGTCCATCTCCGCGAGCTGGTCGGCGATCGGCTCGAGCTCACCGTGCGCCTTGATCCCGATCATCGCCTGGCGGGGGAAGCCGAGCTGGAGCGGGTCGGTCACCGCGACCACCTGCATCACGCCGCTGTCGGTGAGCCGCTGCACCCGCTGGCGCACCGCTGCCTCGGACAGGCCCACGACCTTGCCGATCGCGGCGTACGAGCGGCGCCCGTCCTGCTGGAGCTGCTCGATGATCGCCTTGGACACCTCGTCGAGCGCGGCGCCGTTGGCGCTGCCCGGATTGGTTCTCGCCACGAGCAGATGGTGTCAGAGCGCACCGGCAAGGTCAAAAGAAAACGGGCAAAGCGCGAGGGATTTCGTTGCGAAGGGATATCCGTTCCACGGAATCCCTTGTCCCTTGCGGCACTCTTTGACAGTATCCACACAACTCAGGTGGGTGCGTGAAACAGGGAGGTCCCGGCCGATGACTGATCGTCGCTTGTCCGCCGACGCGAGAGCGGTTGCCACGCGTCCCTCGTTGAGCAGGCGCGGGTTCCTGCGCGGAGTGTCGTTGTCGGCGCTGGCGCTCACCGGAGGTCCCCTGCTCGCCGCCTGCGGCACCGACGCAGCCACGCAGAGCGCGGACAGCTGCCAGAGCAAGGACCTCTCCGCCACGGAGAAGACCCTGCACTGGTCGAACTGGCCGCTCTACATCGACCAGGCCAAGGTCAAGCGCAACGGCAAGAAGGAGACGGTCTACCCCACGCTCGAGCAGTTCGAGAAGCAGTCGGGGATCCAGGTCGACTACGTGACCGACGTCAACGACAACGCCGAGTTCTTCGGCATCGTGCGCAACCAGCTGGCGGCCTGCGAGCCCACCGGCCGCGACCTGTTCGTGCTCACCGACTACATGGCCGCCCGGATGGTGAACCTCGGCTGGATCCAGACGCTGGACCACGGCAACCTGCCCAACGTCCAGGCCAACCTCGTGGAGAACCTGCGGGCGCCGTCCTGGGACCCCAAACGCGACCACTCAGTGCCGTGGCAGAGCGGCCTGACCGGCATCGCCTACAACGCGGCGCTGACCGGCGAGGTGCGCAGCTTCGAGGAGCTGCTCACCCGCAGCGACCTCAAGGGGAAGGTGAGCCTGCTCTCGGAGATGCAGGACACCATGATCTTCATGCTGCTGCTCGTGGGCGCCGACCCGGAGGACTTCACCGACGACGAGTTCGGCGCCGCCTGCGACCGGCTGCAGAAGGCGGTGGACTCCGGCCAGGTGCGCGCGTTCACCGGCAACGAGTACGCCCAGGACCTGGTCAAGGGCAACGTGGTCGCGTGCGAGGCATGGTCCGGCGACGTGATCCAGCTCCAGTTCGACAACCCCGACATCAAGTTCATCGCCCCGGAGGAGGGGCTGTCGCTGTGGAGCGACAACATGCTGGTGCCGAACAAGGCGACCCACAAGACCAACGCCGAGAAGCTGATGGACTACTACTACCAGCCCGAGGTGGCCGCCCAGGTCGCCGCGTGGGTGAACTACATCTGCCCGGTCGCGGGGGCCCAGGAGGCGATGACGAAGATCGACCCGTCGCTCGCGGAGAACGAGCTGATCTTCCCCGGTGACGACCTGCTGGCCAAGACCTACGACTTCATGAGCCTGGACCAGAAGCAGGAGCAGAAGTACCAGCAGCAGTTCGCTGCGGTGATCGGGGCCTGAGGCGATGGCCGAGTCCCGACACCGCCCGCCGGAGCAGGCCGGCGCCGACCTCGAGCTGACCGGCGTGACCAAGCGGTTCGGCACGTTCACCGCGGTCGACGACCTCGACCTGGTGGTCGGGCAGGGCCGCTTCTTCGCGTTGCTCGGCCCCTCCGGCTGCGGCAAGACCACCACCTTGCGGATGGTCGCCGGCCTCGAGGAGCCGTCTGCCGGACGGATCACCCTCGCCGGCGAGGAGATCACCAGGCTCAAGCCCTACAAGCGCCCGGTCAACACCGTCTTCCAGAACTACGCGCTCTTCCCGCACCTGGACATCTTCGAGAACGTGGCCTTCGGGCTGCGCCGTCGCGGGGTCAAGGACATCAAGGCGCAGGTGCACGACATGCTCGAGCTGGTCGAGCTCGGCGGGTACGCCGGGCGCCGCCCCGGGCAGCTGTCCGGCGGGCAGCAGCAGCGCGTCGCGCTGGCCAGGGC
>DASSVD010000211.1:0-2157 GCA_035706365.1 Nocardioidaceae bacterium | reverse complement strand
TTCCTGTTCACCGACCCAGGCCTGCCCGCCGAGCTCCTGCCGGACCGCTGGCCCGGCCATGCCGCAGCCCGGTTCTTCGGCGAGCAGGCACGCCGGCTGGCGCCGGCCGCCTCCCGCTTCGTCGACGCCTGCCTGGCGCGCGACGTGGCTGCCGCCACGACCGCCACGCCCGCCATGCCCGCCACGCCCGACCGGACCGAGCTCGCGGTCCACGACCCAGGAAAGCGGTGATCCCACCCGTGCCCGACTCCGACCAGCCCACCCCCACCCGCACCACCGATCCGAGGGCGAGCCCGGTGACGTACCAGGTCGACGCAGCGGTCGCCACGATCACACTGAACCGGCCCGACGCGATGAACAGCCTCACCACCGAGGTCAAGGAGTCGCTGCTCGCCGTGGTCCGCCGGGCAGCGGAGGACCCACAGGTGCGCTGCGTGGTGCTCACCGGGACCGGGCGTGCGTTCTGCGTCGGGCAGGACCTCAAGGAGCACGTGGAGAACCTCCGCTCCGGATCCGAGGAGCTGTTCCGCACCGTCCCCGAGCACTACAACCCGCTGGTGCACACGCTGGCCACGATGGACAAGCCGGTGGTGGCCGCGGTCAACGGCGTGGCAGCCGGCGCCGGCGCCTCCCTCGCCTTCGCCTGCGACTTTCGGGTGCTCGCGGACACCGCCGGGTTCAACCTGGCGTTCACCGGTATCGCGCTCTCCTGCGACACCGGGTCGTCGTGGTCGCTGCCCCGGCTCGTCGGACGGGCCAAGGCGCTCGAGCTGCTGTACTTCCCGCGCACGGTCGGCGCGGAAGAGGCGCGCGACCTCGGCCTGGCCACCACCGTGGTGCCGGCGGCCGATCTGGCCGACGAGGTGCGGGAGCTCGCCATGCGCCTGGCCGCCGGGCCGACGCTCGCGTTCGGGGCGGTACGCCGCTCCGTGACCCACGCCGCGGGCCACGACCTGGACGACGCCCTCGCGTTCGAGGCGCAGATGATGGCCCGCACCGGAGACACGCACGACCACCACACCGCGGTGCAGTCGTTCCTCGCCAAGGAGAAGCCCACGTTCGAAGGACGGTGACCCATGCGGCACGGACGACTCGGCGTCCTGCTCTGCGCCCTGACCCTGGTGACCTGCGGCTTGACCGCCGGGTCGGCCGCCGGCCTGGCCGGTGCCCCGGCCGGCGCCGCTGCGGCCGCCGGACGGGTCCTGCCCGACCGGCTCGGGGTCGCCGACGACGTGCGCCAGCTGGTCACCGTGACGAGCCGGAACTGGTCCGACACCCGCGCCCGGATGCGGGTGTGGCGCCGCCCGGGTGGTTCGGGTGGCGAGCACGGCGACTGGCGCCTGGTCCGCGGCCCGATCCGGGTCTCGCTGGGCTGGAACGGCTGGGTCCGCGCCCACCACCGGCGGCAGAGCACCGGCACCACCCCGGCGGGGAGCTTCCGCATCCGCAGCGCGTTCGGGGTGCGTCCGGATCCCGGCGCGCACCTGCGCTACCGGCACGTGGACCGCAATGACGCCTGGCCGTACGAGCCGCGCGACCCCGCGACGTACAACATCTTCCAGCCGCGCCAGGCGCGCAGCAGCCACTGGCGTTCGGACTACGTCGAGCGGTTGGCCGACTACCGGCGGGAGTACGCCTACGCCCTGGTACTCGGGTTCAACCTGCCCGGCGGCGTCCACTGGTCGTCGCGGCGTCACCAGCGGGTGGCCACGCGGCCGGCCGACACCGACCGGGGCGGAGGCATCTTCCTGCACGTGCGACAGCAGCGCTACACCGCCGGCTGTGTCTCCGCGCCGCGCCGGCAGGTCCGGTGGCTGGTGCGCTGGCTGCGCCCGCAGGCCCGCCCGCGGATCGTGATGGGGCCGCACCGGTTCGTGGTGCGGCACGGCTGAGGCAGGCCGGACGGGCTCAGCGGGGGCGCAGGGCCCGAAGGAGCTGACGCGGTGCCCGTGCCGTCATCCGCTCCGCGGAGGGGTGCTCGCCGTACTCCACCGTCACCGCGACCCCGTCGAAGTTGTGGTTGAACCCCTGGGTCAAGGTGCCGTGGCATCCACGGCTGCCGCACGCGAAGTCCGTGCGCGGCAGGTGCAGCTCGCGGGAGAGGCGGCGGGCGAACCAGCGCTGCTTGGGACCGTGCACGTCGACCCCGTGCAGCGG
>DASSVD010000210.1:0-4624 GCA_035706365.1 Nocardioidaceae bacterium | reverse complement strand
GTCCTGCTCGGCCGTTGGCTGGAGGGGCGCGCCAAGAAGCGGACTGCCGGGGCGATCACCGCGCTGGTCGGACTGGCCCCGAAGATCGCACGGGTCGTGCGCGACGGCACCGAGGTCGACGTACCCGTCGACCAGGTCCGGGTCGGCGACGTCGTCCGGGTCCGACCCGGCGAGAAGGTCCCCGTCGACGGTGTGGTCACCGACGGCACGTCGACGGTCGACGAGTCCATGCTGACCGGCGAGAGCATGCCGGTGGCGAAGGCGTCCGGGGACGTGGTGATCGGGGCGACGCTCAACCGCACCGGTGGCCTGCTGGTGCGCGCCACCGCCGTCGGGGCGGACAGCACGCTGTCCCAGATCGTCCGCCTCGTCGAGGACGCGCAGGGGTCCCGGCCGCCGATGCAGCGGCTGGCCGACAACGTCGCTGCGTGGTTCGTCCCCGCGGTGCTGGTGGCCGCGGCGCTGACCTTCGCCGGATGGGCCGTGTTCGGCCCGACGACCGGCTCGCTGACCCTGGCCATCGGGACCGCCGTGGCCGTGCTGATCATCGCCTGCCCCTGCGCGTTGGGGTTGGCCACGCCGACGGCGGTCATGGTCGGGACCGGGAAGGCCGCCGAGCTCGGCATCCTGATCGGCAACGGCGAGGCGCTGGAGACCGCCCAGCGGATCGACACCGTGGTCCTGGACAAGACCGGCACCCTGACCCACGGCCGGCCCCGGCTGACCGCCGTGCACCCCACCGGTCGGTGGGAGGCCGACGAGCTGCTCACCCTGGTGGCCGCGGTCGAGGCCGCCAGCGAGCACCCGGTCGCCGAAGCTCTCGTCACGGCGGCGCGGGAGCGCGGACTGACCGCCCTGGTCGCCGAGGACTTCGGCGCGGTTCCCGGCCACGGCGTCACCGGCACCGTCGCGGGCCACGAGCTGCTGGTCGGCAACGCCGCCCTGATGCGCGCGCACCAGGTCGAGGCCACCCCGCTCGCGGCGACCGCGCACGAGGCCGCCGCCGCGGGCCAGACGCCGATGTACGTCGCCGTCGACGGCGCGCTCGCCGGCCTGCTCACCGTCGCGGACACCCTGAAGGCCGAGTCCGCCGAGGCCGTCGCCCAGCTGAAGGCACTGGGGCTCCAGGTCTGGATGGTCACCGGCGACCACCTCGCCACCGCCCGCGCGGTGGCGGCGCAGGTCGGGATCGACCACGTCCTGGCCGAGGTGCTGCCCGCCGACAAGGCCGACCGGGTCCGCGAGCTCCAGCAGGCCGGCCACACGGTGGCGATGGTCGGCGACGGCATCAACGACGCCCCGGCGCTGGCCCAGGCCGACCTCGGCATCGCGATCGGCTCGGGCACCGACGTCGCGATCGCCGCCTCCGACATCACCCTGGTCGGTGGCGACCTGCGCTCGATCGTCTCCGCCGTGGCGCTCTCCCGGCGGACCGTCGCCACCATCAAGCAGGGCCTGGCGTGGGCATTCGGCTACAACATCCTGCTGATCCCGGTCGCCGCCGGTGCGCTGTACTGGTGGAACGACCTCCTGCTCGACCCCGTCCTCGCCTCGGCCGCCATGGCGATGAGCTCCGTGTCGGTGGTGACCAACGCCCAGCGGCTCCGCCGATTCCGTCCCCCGGCCACGGCCGTGGAGATCCTGCACCGGCCGCTGCGGGCGACCCTGGCCGGGTCGGCGTACCTGCTCACCGTCGGCATCCTCGCGCTCGCCCTCGGCGGCGCCTTCACCTGGGCGAGCCGCACCGAGCAGGCCTCGCGCGGGATGAACGGGGTGCTCGCGTTCACCGAGGGCATGGGCATGCCGATGCGTCCGGCGATGAGCGTCATGGAGACCACCGAGGCCGAACCGGTCTCCGCCGAGGACGCCGGGGTGCGCGTCACGGTGCAGCCCGCAGGCGAGCCGCAGCCCGGCCGCCGTACCACCCTCACCGTCGACGTGCGGGACGCCTCGACCGGCGAGCCGGTCACCGACGTCGTGCGCACCCACCAGGTCTGGATGCACATGATCGTGATCCGCGAGGACCTCGGCTCGTTCGCGCACATCCACCCCGAGCCGACCGGGGAGCCCGGCCAGTTCCGGGTGGGCGTCCGGCTGCCCACCGCCGGGCGGTACGCCGTCCACATCGAGTTCCGCCGCCAGGGCCAGATGACCGACGTGCTGACCGAGCAGACCGTGCGCGTCGCGGGGGCAACCCCAGCGCCCGCGCCCGCCCCCGCGACCGACGTCCGCACCGTCACCCGGCACGGCATCACCGCGGTGCTCACCGGACGTGCGCACGTCGGCGAGAAGAGCGACCTGCACTTCCGGTTCATCGACGCGGCCACCGGCCAGCCGGTCGACGACCTGCAGCCCTTCCTCGGCGCCGCCGGCCACGTCGCGATCGTCAAGGCCGACGGCTCGACCTTCGCGCACAACCACGCCGAGACCGAGGACGGACAGGGACGACCGGTGTTCGCGCTGCCGGGCACCACGTTCGGACCGCGCCTGGACCTGCACGCGAGCTTCGACACGCCGGGTGCCTACCGGCTGTGGGCGCAGTTCCGCGCCGCCGACGGCACCGTGTTGACCCTGCCGTTCACGGTCGTGGCGCCGAGTGGTGACGGGCGATGATGCGCGAGACGCCCCGCAGCTTCGTGGGTACCGTGACGCTGCGGCTCTGCCGGGTGCCGTGCCCGCACCAGCAGCAGCGGGCTCGAGCGGAGATCGCGGCTCTGGGTGGCGTCAGGCTGCGGGGGTTCGACGACGAGGGCAGCGCGGTCTCGGTCACCGCCGACCAGCCCACCGACCGCACCGCGGTCGTGCAGGCGCTGGAGCGGGCGGGCTGCCAGGTGCGGGACTGAGCAGCAACCCGCCGGCCCGGCGGCTTCTCGCCGCCGGGTGCACCGGCCACCATGATGACCACCCCGAGGCACGACGAGGAAGGACCGCCGATGCTCACCATCGGACTGCTGGGCGGGATGAGCTGCGAGAGCAGTGCGGAGTACTACCGCCTGCTCAACGAGGAGGTACGCCGCCGCCTGGGCGGGCTGCACTCGGCCGACTGCCTGCTGTACTCACTCGACTTCGCACCGGTCGCGGCGCTGCAGGCGGAGGGGCGCTGGGACGAGGCCGCGGACGTGCTGCGGGCCGGCGCCCGCCGCATCGAGGCCGGGGGCGCGGGCCTCCTGCTGATCTGCACCAACACCATGCACAAGCTGGCCGACGAGGTGGCCGCGGCGGTGGACATCCCGCTGCTGCACGTGGGCGACGCGACGGCGCAGGCGATCCAGGCGGCCGGGCTGTCCCGCGTCGGGCTGCTCGGCACGGCGTTCACCATGGAGCAACCGTTCCTCCGCGACCGTCTCGAGGGGCACGGTCTGGAGGTGCTGATCCCCGACACCGACGACCGGGCCGAGGTCCACCGGGTCATCTACGAGGAGCTGTGCCGCGGCGTCGTGCGGGACGAATCGCGCGACTACTACCGCTCGGTGATGGCACGGCTCGTCGACCACGGTGCCCAGGGCGTCATCGCCGGCTGCACGGAGATCGAGCTGCTCGTCTCCGCGGCCGACTGCGCCGTACCGCTGTTCCCGACCACCCAGCTGCACGCCCTGGCCTCCGTGGACCGGGCCCTCGACGCACCCGGCTAGCCGGCCGGCCCATTCAGCCCCGGCCGCACCCGCGCGTCGTTAGGGTGACGCCTGTGTTGCGAGGCCGGGAGCGGGAGCAGGTCGCGCTCGACGAGGTCGTCGAGCGCGCCAGGCAGGGCAGCGGCGCCCCGTTGCTGCTGCGTGGGCAGCCGGGCGTCGGGAAGTCCGCGCTGCTCGCCGCCGCCGCGGCACGAGCCACCGACCTCACCGTGCTCCGCACCCAGGGTGTCGAGTCCGAGGCGCCGCTTCCCTTCGCTGCGCTGCACCGCCTGCTTCGGCCGGTCCTGGACGGGCTCGACCGGATCCCGACACGACAGGCCGACGCCTTGCGGTCCGCCTTCGGCGAGACCACGGACGCCGTCGGCGACCGGCACCTGATCTACCTGGCCACGCTGAACCTGCTGTCCGAGGCCGGGACGCAGAATCCGGTGCTCGTGGTCGTCGACGACGCCCACTGGCTGGACGACGCGTCGGCTGCCGCGCTGCTGTTCAGCGCCCGCCGGTTGGACAGCGAGGCGGTGTCGATCCTGTTCGCCGTGCGTGACGAGGCCTCCGTGCACATCGACCTCAGCGACCTCCCGGTGCTCGCCGTCGCCGGCGTGGACGAGGAGGCGGCCGGTGCGCTGATCGCCGACCAGGTCCCGGTGCACGTCGCCCCCGAGGTGCGGGCCGAGCTGATCACGCACACCCGCGGGAACCCGCTCGGCCTGGTCGAGCTGACCAGAGCGCTGAGCCCCGGGCAGCTGTCCGGCCGCGAGCGGCTGCCGAGCCGCCTGCCGCTGACCCGGGGAGTGGAGGCGGGGTTCCTGGACCGGTACCGCCGGCTCCCCAAGCCGGCACAGACCCTGCTGCTGGTGGCCGCCGCGGACGACTCCGGCCAGGTGGCCACGATCACCCGAGCCGCCGCGGCGTTGGGCGCCGGCGCGGAGGCGCTCGACGCGGCGGAGGAGTCCGGGCTGTTGCGCGCCGACAGCGGTGGGGGACTGGTCCTG
>DASSVD010000209.1:0-3638 GCA_035706365.1 Nocardioidaceae bacterium | reverse complement strand
CGGACCGGCTCGACCCAGCCGGGGAACGGCACCTGGCCGCGGTGCGACGCGGAGCGTCGCGATGTCATGGCCCGGCGTGCGCCGCGGAGCGTCGCAACGTGTCCGCGTCGGGAGCGTTGTCGAGCACCCCGCCGGCCGGGTCGTCGACGCCGAGCCAGGTGGTCCGCACGACGTCGCCGTCGGGGTGCAGCACGTCGCGCACCACCAGGACGATCAGCGCGATGACGGCGGCGTCGCGCACCGCGACCGCGAGGAAGAACCACTGCACGCCGACCCCGTGGTTGTCGGTGCCCAGGTACCAGAGCAGCCGCGGCACCCAGAGCACCGCCTCGGTGGCCTGCCACAGCAGCAGCGAGCGCCACCGCGGCCGGGCGAGCACGGCCAGCGGCAGCAGCCACAGCGAGTACTGCGGGCTCCACACCTTGTTCAGCAGCAGGAAGCCGGCCACCAGCAGGAAGGCGATCTGGGCGACCCGCGGCCGCACCGGCGCGGCCAGGGTGAGCCAGCCGACGCCGGCGACCATGAGCACCAGCACGACGGCGACGACGGCGTTGAGCACCGAGGGCGTCTGCCCCTCGGCCAGCGGGCCGTCGAACAGCCGGTGGTCGGTCGCGGTCAGCAGGATGTTCCAGACGGTGTCCGGATCCGCCGGGCGGCTGCTGTTGAGGGCGAAGAATCGCCGCCAGTTCTCCGGCGCGAGGACGGCGATCGGCGCGTTCACCACCGCCCAGGTGACGACGGCGGCGATCGCGGCGCGCAGCCAGGCGCCGAGCCGGCCCGCCCGCAGGCAGAGCAGGAACAGCGCCACCAGCAGCAGGGCGGGATAGAGCTTCGCCGCGATGCCCAGCCCGATCAGCGCCCCGGCCAGCACCGGACGGCGGCGCGCCCAGGCCCAGAGCCCGAGGGTGCCCAGCGCCACGGCGAACAGGTCCCAGTTGGTGAACGCGTGCACGAACAGCAGCGGGGAGAGGCCGATCATCGCGGCGTCCCAGGGCCGCCGGCCGGAGAGGCCGAGCACCGCGCGGGTGGTGAGCAGGGCGCACACGGAGAGCAGCAGGCAGGTGACGACGTAGTAGCTCTCCACCGGCGGCACCTGCGGCAGCAGCCCGAACGATCGGGCGAGGTCGTCGTAGCCGCGCGCGATGGCCGCGGCCAGCGCCATGAAGCCGCCGGTCAGCACCGGGTACTCGACCGGCGAGTCCAGGTAGGGCACCGCGCCGGTGTCCAGCGAGTGCAGGCCGAACAGCGGAACGGTGTCGGAGTAGCAGAAGTGGGTGTACTGCAGGTGGCCCACCCAGTTGCCCGACGCGCACGGCTGCTGCTTGATCCAGGCCAGCGAGAGCCCCAGCGTCGCGAACAGCAGGCACACCCGCAGCGGCGTCCAGAACAGCGCCCGGCCGGTGACCGCGTAGCGGCCCCACGGGCCACCGACCAGCTCGCTGGCCTGCGCGACCACCGGGTCCACCCAGCTCGGGATCACCCGGTCCGGCCGGCGCGGCGGGGCGGGCGCCTGGGCCTGGGAGGTCACGGGCTCAGTGTGCCGGGCAGGCGTCAGGGACTGGTGCTGCCGTCACCGCCGCCTCCGCCGCCACCACCGCCGCGGCCTCCGCCACCGCCGGGCGGCAGCGGCACGCCGGGCCCGACGGTCGGCGTCGTCGTGCCGGTCGGCGTCGTCGCCGTGGCGTCGGTGGCCGTCGCGGTCGCGGTGTCGTCGGTCGGCTCCGCAGAGGTGGTGGGCGCCGCAGAGGTGGTGGGCGCCGCAGAGGTCGTGGGCGCCGCAGAGGTCGTCGGCGCCGGCTCGGGCACCCCCTCGCCGGTGTCGCCCTTGATGCTCGGGGAGGTCGGCAGGTCCTCGACCGGCGTGCCGTTGAGCACCCCGCTCATGAACCGCTGCCAGATCGCGCCCGGCAGGCCGGAGCCGTAGATGATCCCGCCGTTCATGTTGATGATCGGTTCCCGGGCGTCGCTGCCCATCCACACCGAGGTGGAGATCGAGGGCGTGTAGCCGACCATCCAGGCGTCGGAGTTGTTGACGTCGTCCAGGCCCTGCGTACCGGTCTTGCTGGCGACCGGCCGGCCGTCGTCCAGGGACCGCCTGGAGTACGCGGCGACGTCGGTCAGCGCGTAGGTGACGTCGTGCGCGACGTCCGGCTCGATGACCTGCTCACCGGGGTCGCCGGCGTAGTCCAGCAGCACCGCGCCGGAGGTGTCGGTCACCTTCCGGACGAAGAACGGATCCCGCTCGATGCCGCCGTTGGCGAAGGTGGCGAAGCCGTGCGCCTGGTCGATCGGGCGCATTTCGTACTCGCCGATGCCGATCGCCGAGCCGGTGAAGCCGTCGTGGTTGGCCAGCGTCTTCTGCCCGTTGCTCCAGCTGTCGGGCATGCCGGCCGCCTCCAGCGCGGTGTCGCGCACGTTCTCCGGCCCGACCTCGTAGGCCAGCCCGTAGAACGTCGTGTTCAGCGACCGGGTCATGGCCTCGCGCAGGGTGCACGCCGCGCAGGAGGCGCCGCCGGAGTTGCGCACGGGGGCGGTCCGGTCGGGGAAGGTCTGCGGCGAGGAGCCGTCGCGGCGGGCGGTCACGCTGATGCCCTGCTCCAGCGCGGTCGCCAGCACGTACGGCTTCATCGAGGAGCCGGGCTGGCGCTGCGCCTGGGCGTAGTCGAACTCGGTGCCGTTCTTGCCGCCGTAGTAGGCGGTGACCGCGCCGGACCGGGGGTCGATGGCCACCAGGGCCTGGCGCAGGTTGTCGGGCTCGCCCTGCATCACCTCGTTGACCGAGGCGACGGCGAGGTCCTGCTGCGCCTTGTCCACCGTCGTGGTGATCCGCAGCCCGCCGGCGTAGACCTGCTGCTCGTCGTAGCCCTTGGCCACCAGCTCGGCGACCACCCGCTGCACGATCAGCCCCTCCGGGCCCGTCGGGATGCCCAGCGAGGAGCCGGTCTTGGGCAGCGTCGGCGGGTACTGGGAGGCCTGCCGGTCGGCGGAGCTCAGCCAGCCCTCCTGGACCATCCGGTCGAGCACCCGGCCCCAGCGGTCCTGGGCGTCCGGCAGGTACTCGCCCGCCGGGTCGTAGCGCGAGGGGCTGCGGATGAGGACGGCGAGGACGGCGCCCTGCTGCGCGGTGAGGTCCGCCGCGTGGACGCCGAAGTAGGTGTTGGCGGCCGCCTCGATGCCGTAGGCGCCCCGGCCGAAGTAGATGGTGTTGAGGTAGTTCTCGAGGATCTGGTCCTTCGAGTAGTTGTTGTCCAGCTTGATGGCCAGGAACAGCTCCTGGAACTTGCGGCTGAACGTCTGGCTGGAGTCCTGGAGGATCGCCTTCTTCACGTACTGCTGGGTGATCGTCGAGCCGCCCTGCGTCGGGCCGCCGGTGACGTTGTTCCACGCCGCGCGGATGATGCCGCTGAACGAGATGCCGGGGTCGGAGTAGAAGCTGGGGTTCTCCGCGGCAAGCACGGCGTTGCGGGCGGGCTCGGAGACCTGGTCGAGCCGCACGTTGGTGCGGTTCTGGCCCTCGCTGCCGAGCCGGGCCATCTCGGTCTTGCCGTCGGAGTAGTAGACGACGGTGGTCTGCGCGTTCTGCACCGAGTCGGGGCTGGGCACGTCGGTGCTGGCGTACACGACGCCGACGAAGACAC
>DASSVD010000208.1:0-8149 GCA_035706365.1 Nocardioidaceae bacterium | reverse complement strand
CCTCGAGGGTGTTGGCGGTGACCTTGGTGACCTGCTAGATGCGGTACTCGTCGCGCAGCAGGTGGGTGACCTTCTGGTCGAAGATCTGCCAGGCGAAGTGCCCGGGCTGCTCGAGGATCCGCTTGCCGTACTTCGCGTAGGTGTAGTTGCGGAAGTCGGCGCCCTCGTCGAGGAAGCGTCGCCCGTGTGCGTTAACCATCACGCCCCACGGGTAGCTGTGCTTCTGGAAGTGGTCGCCGACGGCCAGGTCGCCGAACTCGGGGGCGTTCATCTCCCAGCCCACGGCGTGGCAGCCCGACCAGTTGCCGACCGGGCTCGCGCCGGCCTCGAGCGCCATGGTGATCCCGTCGCCGGTGTTGTACATCGTGCCGCGGACCTTGGCCAGGTCCCAGGAGGGGCCGAGGTAGCGAGTGCGCATCTCGGTGTTCGCCTGGAAGCCACCGGAGGCCAGCACGACCGCGTCGGCCTTCTCCTCGCGCGTGGCCCCGTCCTGGCGCAGCACCACGCCGTGCACCCCCGCGTCGTCGTGGACCAGCGACGTGGCGCGCGCGCCGTACTCGATCCGGATGCCCTTGGCCAGCGCGGCTCGCGTCAGCGCGTCCACCAGCCCGGGGCCGCCGCCCGAGACCTCCACGGTGAGTCCGCCCCAGAACTTGAACCGGCCGTCCACCTTGAACGCCTGCCGGCCGTAGATAGGCACGAACCGGACCCCCTGGTCGCGCATCCAGGTCAGGGTCGGGTAGCTCTGGTCGGTGAGGATCTCGGCGAGGTCGGGGTCGGTGCGGTATTCGGTCACCCGGGCCAGGTCCTCGAGGAAGTCCGCGCTGGTGTAGCTGCCGAAGTCGGTCTTCTCGATCTCGTCGTCGGTGAGCTCGGGCATCAGCGCCCGCAGGTCGTCGACCCCGTCGTAGGCGACCCGCATCGCGCCGGCGGTGAACGCCGTGTTCCCACCCGCGGTCGCCTTCGGGGCGCGCTCCAGCACGACGACCTCGGCGCCCTGCTCGCGCGCTGCCAGGGCCGCGCAGAGGGCCGCGTTGCCGGCGCCTACCACCACTACTTTGCGCATCGATTCCTCGCATCCAGATTGCATACAATATCTGGGCGAGTGTAACCATCTTGGACGCGACGAGGGAAGCGTCGGTATCGTGGAGGCGTGGTGGACGGTCCAGACAAGTCGGCGTACGACGCCCTGCCCGGCTACCTGCCCGGGGGCACGTCACGTGGCCGAACGACCGAGGCGGTGACCGACGCGCTGCGCGAGGCGATTCTCGACGGCGTGATGCCTCCCAACGCCTGGCTGCGCGAGGACGAGCTCGCCCATGCGTTCAAGGTCAGCCGCACACCCGTGCGCGAGGCGTTGCGCCGCCTCGCCGACGAGGGCCTGGCCGTGAAGACCACCAACCACGGCACCGTCGTGGCACCGCTCTCCCTCGAGGACATCCTGGCGCTCTACGTGGTGCGGGAGGACCTCGAGGGGCTCGCCGCGCGGCTGGCCGCGGTGCGCTGCCCGCCGGGCCTGGTCGACCAGCTGGACGAGATCGGTGAGCGGATGAAGCAGGCGACCAAGGCCGCCGACGTCCCGCAGCTGGCGCGGTTGAACCTGGAGTGGCACCGCGCGCTGCGGGAAGGCGCGGCCAACGTCTACCTGGGCCGGTTCCTCGGGCAGGTCGAGCACGCCGTACGACGCCTCCCGTCCTCGACGCTGTCCCATCCGGGTCGCGCCGACGAGGTGGTCTGCGAGCACGGCGCCGTGGTGCGGGCGATCGAGGCGCGCGACGGGGACGAGGCCGAACGACAGGCGCGCGCCCACATGCGACGGGCGCGCGAGATCCGCGTCGCCGTGCTGCTCGGCACCTGATCCGGGCGACGCTATGAGCCTGGACGTCGGTCGGCTCCGACTGCTCGCGGAGGTTGCGCGGCACGGCTCGATGACCGGCGCTGCGGCGGCGCTGGCCTACACGCCCTCGGCGATCTCCCAGCAGATCCGCCGCCTCGAGGTCGAGGTCGGCCATCCGGTGCTGGAGCGCCATCCTCGCGGCGTGGTGCTCACCGACGCCGGACTGGCCATCCTGCGGCGAGTCGGGTCCATCGAGCGTGAGCTGGAGGCGCTGCAGGGCGAGCTGGACGACATCGCCGGCTTGCGTGCCGGATCGCTGCGGCTCGGCACGTTTCCCACGGTCGCGTCCTCGCTGCTGCCCCTGGCGGTCACGCAGTTCCGGACGCGTCATGCCGGCGTACGCCTGTCGGTGTTGAGCGCTCGCCTCGACCAGCTGCTCGAGCTGCTGGAGCGCCGGCGGGTCGAGCTGGCCCTCCTGTGGGACTACGAGTGGTCCCGCATCGACCGGACGGACCTGACACTGCGCACGCTCACCGACGACCCGACCGCCGTGGTCGTGTCGCGCACCCACCGCCTGGCCGGGCGGGGAACGGTGACCATGGCCGAGCTGGCCGAGGAGGACTGGGTGATCCGGGGAGGGCACCACCCGGTCGCCGAGGTGCTCTCCCGCACCGCCCGGGCGGCCGGGTTCGAACCATCGGTGGCCTTCGAGGCGAACGACTACCAGGAGGCCCAGGCCATGGTCGCGGTCGGGCTCGGTGTCGCCCTGGCGCCACGGCTCGCTCTGGCCAACCTGCGCGAGGACGTCACCGTGCTGTCGCTGGGCAAGGACGCGCCGCGGCGGCGCATCCTGCTCGCTCGGCTGGACGGCCGGACCGCCACGCCGGCCGAGGCCGCGATGACCGAGATCCTGGTGCGCATCGGGCAGGACGCGGCTCTCCGGAGCTGACCTCCGCCGGAGTCCGGGCTCCGGGCGCAGGGTTCCGCGCAGGGGTCCCGGGCAGCCCAGCCGGCCACACACCACGCCTTAAGTACTGCTAAACGGTCCCTGCAAATCTTCGCTCTTGTGTTGAGGCAGCCGTATGTATCAAGGTGGCACGCATCACGCGTACAGATTGCATGCAAAGGGGCGACAGAGTGAAGGTGCCGGCGGTACTCATGCGAGGCGGGACCAGCAGGGCCCTGTTCTTCCACCAGGGCGACCTGCCCAAGGACGAGCACCTCCGTGACCAGTTCATCCTCGCCGCCTACGGCAGCCCGGACGGCAACCGACGCCAGGTCGACGGCCTCGGCGGAGCCACCTCGAGCACGAGCAAGGTCGCGGTGATCTCCGACGGGAAGCACCGCGGCGTCGACGTGCTCTACGACTTCGGCCAGGTCTCGATCGACAAGCCGCTCATCGACCGTCGCGGCAACTGCGGCAACATCTCCTCGGCAGTCGGTCCGTTCGCCGTCGACGAGGGCCTGGTGGAGGCGACCGACCCGGTCACCGTGGTGCGTTTCCTCAACGTCAACACCGGCAAGGTCATCGTGGCGCACGTCCCCACCCGCGACGGTAGGTTCGACCCGGTCGGGGACTTCGAGGTCCCCGGAGTACCCCGCCGCGGGGCGGCGATCAAGCTGGACTACCTCGAGCCGGGCGGCTCGGTGACGGGCCGGCTGCTGCCGACGGGGAACCCGCGCGACAAGCTGAGCGTCCCGGGAGTGGGCACGATCGAGGTGAGCATCGTCGACGCGGCGAACCCCCTGGCCTTCGTCCGCTGGGAGGACCTCGGCCTCGCCGTGGGAGAGCGGCCGGAGGTCATCGACGCGCAGCCCGACGTGCTGGCCCGGATCGAGGCCGTCCGGGCCCACGCGTCGGTGCTCGCCGGAATCGCCGAGTCGCCGGAGCTCGCCTCGAGCACGGCCCCCTCGGTCCCCAAGCTCACCTTCGTCGGTGCGCCGGTCGACTACGCGCTCGCCGACGGCAGCGTGTGCGCAGCCGGGCAGACGACGCTGCGCGCCGCGATGATGTCGATGGGCCGGGTGCATCCCACCTACGCCCTCACCGGCGGGATCTGCACCGCCGTCGCGGCGGCGCTGCCCGGCACCCTGCCCGAGGAGGTGTCCACCGGTGCGCGCGGGGCCTCGCTGATCGGCCACCCCTCCGGCGTACTCCCCCTGGAGGCCGAGGTCGCCCAGTCCGACGCGGGCTGGCACGTTCCCGCCGTCTCCGCCTACCGCACGGCCCGACGCCTGATGGAAGGCAGCGTTCTCGTGCCGGACGGCTACCTCGAACCCTCACACGTCTAGCCCAGCCAGTCCCATCAAACCCTGGTACGGAGGTGCCATCACGATGTTCAACCCACGACGCCGACGCTTGCTGGCCGGAGCCTGCGCGCTCCTGGCCACGTCGCTCGCGGTCACGGCCTGCAGCGGCCGGAAGACGGCCAGCGGCTCCGAGGCCGAGGTGCCCAGCAGCGTCCAGCTGATCGTGCCGTTCTCCGCGGGCGGCGGCACCGACACGTTCGCGCGGGTGCTGGCTCCGGCGCTGGAAGAGAACGTGGCCGGCAACCCCTCGATCGAGGTGGTCAACCGCGAGGGTGGGGAGTCGATCACCGGCACGAACCAGTTCGTCTCGCAGAACCCGAACGACGGCTCCCAGCTGCTGGTCGCCTCGGCCACCACCACGTACCAGTGGCTGCTGGACCTGCCGCAGGTGAAGTACGACTTCACGAAGCTGAAGCCGCTGATGGTGACCGGCACCGGCGGAGTGATCTACGCGTCCAAGGACTCCGGGATCACCGCGGTCGAGGACCTCAAGAGCCCGCCCAAGCAGCTGTCCTACGGCGGGATCAGCGCCACCGGTCTGGACCTGAGTGCGCTCCTCGCCTTCGACATGCTGAAGCTGGACCCCGAGGTCACCTTCGGGTTCGAGGGCCGCGGGCCGGCGCGGCTGGCGCTGATGCGAGGCGAGACGAACCTGGACTACCAGACCACCGCCGGATACCTCACCCAGGTGCAACCCGACGCCGAGGCAGGCAAGGTCGTGCCGCTGATGTCGTTCGGCGTGCTCGACGAGAACGGCGACGTGGTCCGCGACCCCAACTTCCCGGACCTGCCCACCGTTCCCGAGGTGTACGAGCAGCTGTACGGCGAGAAGCCCTCGGGTGACGCCTACGCCGCGTACGTCGCCTTCCTGGCTGCGGGCTTCTCCTACCAGAAGGGCCTGTGGGCGACGCCGGAGACACCGGAAGGTGTGCGGCAGGCCTTCATCGATGCCGTTCCCGCCCTGAAGAAGAGCGAGGAGTTCGAGAAGGAGCGCACGGCCAGCCTCGGCGACTACCCGGTGTACGCCGGCCCCGAGGTGGCACAGGCCCTGGACAAGGCCTTCAACGTTCCGGACTCGGTGAAGCAGTACGTGTTCACCATGCTCGAGACCAAGTACGACACGGAGATCCAGTAGTCCTCAGCGGCTCTGGGACGAAGGAAAGCGGTTCGCAATGCTCGACGCTGCACTGTCGGCCTTGTCCGGCTTCGCCGACCCCGGCATGCTCATCCTCCTCGGTATCGGCGTCATCGCCGGCCTGGGGATGGGTGTCCTGCCGGGGCTCGGCGGGACCGCCGCGGTCGGCATCCTCCTGCCCTTCGCGGTGGCACTGGAGCCCCAGCAGTCGCTGCCGATCCTGATCGGCGCGGTGGCGGTGGTCCACCACTCCGACGTGATCACCGCGATCCTGCTGCGCGTTCCCGGCTCCGCGTCGGCGGCGGTGGTCATGCCCGACGGGAACGCGATGGCGAAGCAGGGTCAGGCGGCTCGCGCGCTGGCCCTGTGCTTCGTCGCGTCCATGGTCGGCGGTGTACTGGGCGCGGTCGGGCTGACCTTCTCCATCCCGATCGCCGAGCCGCTGGTGCTCTCGTTCGGCTCTCCGGAGCTGTTCATGCTCACGGTGCTGGGGATCAGCCTCGCGGCGCTGCTGTCGCAGGGGAACATGCTCAAGGGGCTGGTCTCGGGCACGCTCGGCCTGCTCATCGGGATGATCGGCGCGGCGCCGGCCGCGGCGGTCTACCGCTTCTCCTTCGGGTCCGACGCGCTCCTCGACGGCATCGGCTTGATCCCGCTCGCACTGGGCTTCTTCGGCCTCGCCGAGATTGCCCACATGGTTGCCAAGAAGTCCGCGATCGCCGAGCGCATCGAGGTCGGCGGGGGCTGGCTTCAGGGAGCCCGCGAGTCGCTGCGCGAGTGGAAGATGATGCTGCGCGGCGTGATCGTCGGGATGTGGGCCGGCGTACTCCCCGGCCTCGGCGCCACCGCCGGCACCTACATGGCCTACGGCCAGGCCGCGGCGACCGCGAAGAGCGAGGACCGCAAGAAGTTCGGAAGGGGCGACCCGCGCGGACTGGTCGCCGCGGAGAGCGCGGCGAACTCCGTCGAGGCGGGCGACCTCATCCCCACGCTGCTGTTCGGCATCCCCGGTGGCGCCCCCGCGGCCCTGCTGCTCGGTGCGCTGCTCGCCTACGGCATCCAGCCGGGGCCGCAGATGATCACCGACCACCTCGACATCATGTACACGATCGTCTGGTCGTTCGCGATCGCCAGCGTGATCGGCTCGGTGGTCTGCTTCTTCCTGGCCAAGCCGCTGGCCCGGCTCAGCTTCGTGCCGTTCCAGTACCTCGCGCCGGGGCTGCTGCTGATCATGTTCGTCGCGTCGTTCTCCGACTCCGGCCAGTTCGGCGCGCTGATCGCGATGCTGCTCCTCGGCGTGATCGGCTACGTGATGAAGGAGACCGACTTTCCGCGGGCACCCCTGCTGATCGGCTTCATCCTCAGCGTGCCGATGGAGCGCTACTACTTCCTCACCGACAGCCTCTACACCACGGGTGAGTGGATCCAGCGGCCGTTCGTCCTGGTCATGCTGGCGATCCTGGTGACGCCGGTGGTGATCATGGTGGTCAAGAAGGTGCGCAGTGGCCGCGGCGCCAAGGCCGGTACGTCGGGCTCGGCCGCGGACGACTCGGTTCACGCTGCGGGGGAGGCGACCGCGAAGCATCCCGCGATGGCGGGGACGGCCACGACGACTTCGGGAGCCGGTGTCTCCGTCGACCCGGGTGGCTCGCCACGACCCCTGAGCGACGGTCATCTCGCCTCAGCAGGTGCGGACGGTCCGGCCGGGGCCTCACGAGGCGGCTCGGCGCCGGAGGATCCTCCTGCCGATGACGAGGGAAACCTGAACCGCACGTGGTGGCCCGCGCTCTTCGGCGCCCTCGTGCTGGTCGCCTTCGCCGGGGCCCTGGTGGTGTCGCAGGACTACTCCTCGAGGGCCAGGCTGATGCCCGAGCTCATCAGTGCCCTCGGGATCGTGCTCACCGGTGGGTTCCTGATCCGGGAGGGCGTGGCCATCGCCCGGGGCAGGCGGCGCGGAACGTTGTGGAACCTGGAGCTCTCCCAGACCACGGTCGCCTTCGGATGGTTGGTGCTGTTCATCGTGCTGGTGAACTTCCTCGGCTTCACCGTCGCGGCGCTCGTCTACGTCCCGCTGTTCTTGTGGCGGGTCTCGCGGATGGGCGTGCTCGGGCTGTCGATCTACACGGTGGCCGCCGTCGCGCTGCTGGTCGTGGGCTACCTCTACGGCAACATCGACATGCCGGCGGGAACGGTGCTGCCGGTGCTGCCCTTCCTCCAGGCGTGAGGTTGAGCCGGAGCGACCTTGCGCACGCGGTCACGCTCCTGGTGTCCGCGTCGGTGGGCGCGGCGGTGCTCGGGCTGCTCCGGCTGCCGGCCGGTGTCCTGATCGGCTCGGTCGTCGGAAGCGCGCTGGCGAACCACAGCCGGCTGACCGGCCGCCGCCCGCGTCCGGCGCCGGCCCCGGTGCGGGTGCTGGGGCTGGTGCTGCTCGGCTGTGCGGTGGCCACGCGTGTGGACCGGGCGACGGTCACCGCGCTGCTGCACCTGGCCGCGCCGGTGCTGGGGTCGGTCGCCCTGCTCCTGGTCGTCGATGTCGCACTGGCCTGCGTCCTGGTGCGTCGCTACCAGGTGGACGCGGTGACCGCGGCGCTGGCCTGCGCGCCGGGCGGCTTCAGCGCGATCTCGGTGATGGCGGTGGAGATGAACGCCCGGATGGGGGTCGTTCTCGCGATCCACACGGTTCGGATCCTCGCCGTCGTGCTGGTGGTGCTGCCCATCCTCGTCGTCGTGCTGAGCGGCCGATGACCGCGGTTCAGGGCGTCGTGCTGCTGCTGTCCGGCACCGCCGGGGCCTGGCTGGGGAAGCGCGCCCGGCTGCCGATGTGGCCGCTGACCGGCGCCATCATCGGCGGGCTGGTGGTCAGCGCG
>DASSVD010000207.1:0-12628 GCA_035706365.1 Nocardioidaceae bacterium | reverse complement strand
GCTTTGCGCCATCCAGGCTCCGGTCGCTGCCCTCGGGCAGGTCGACCGTGACCGTGACGGTGTGTGTGACGCGGGTGAGCGCGAAGTCCTTGTGGTAGTCGGCCGTGGTCTGGTCGAAGACGATGTCTTCCTGCCGCGGTGGAGACAGGTATCCCGCCGGCGCCTCGATGACGAGGTCGTAGGTGCCGTGTGGAACCGTCCGGAACATGTAGTCGCCGGTGTCCCCGGTGTCCACCCTCAGCTCACCGTCGTCCGTGCCGTCCGCGACGGCGGCGTCATCGTCGCAGCCCGCCTTCGACTTGGCGTCGATCAAGCACACCGTCGCGCCGGCCAGGGCGGTCGGAGCGTCGTTCGCTCCCTGCAGCGCGGTGATCTTGCCACTGACTTCGTTCTTCGCCAGCCCGATGGTCAGCGGGAAGCTCTGCTCCGGCTTGCCGACCTCGACGGGGACCTGCTGGGTGCCCGAGTCGATCTGCTTCCCGCTGTAGGCGATGACGTAGGTCCCGGGGTTGATCCCGGTGAAGGTGAACACGCTGCCCGTGCCCGTCGCCTCGATCGGCGTTCCGGTGACGGAGGGGCCGGAGATCAGCTGCAGCGCCAGGTCGGGATCGTTGAGCTTCTTGTGCTTCTGGTTGTAGACGGTGACGGTGAGGTTGACCGTCTTCACCGCCAGGTCCAGCTCGCCGACCGACGTGTCGGCGCTCAGCGAGGCGACCTCGACGACCTTGGAGGTCGAGCCGTACCCCGGCATGGTGACGATGACCTGCCAGAAGCCCGTGGTGAGGCCTTCCTCGTCGCGAGTACCCGTCACTCGGAACTCAGCGGTGTCCGAGTCCGTGGGGTCCGCGACGGTCGTGGACGCGAAGTGCGTTCCCGTGCCGGAGGCGGGGTCACAGGTACCGTCCCCGGCGGCGGGGTCGCCGGTGCACTTGGCGACGGTGACGTCGGCGCCCACCAGTGGAACGGTGCTGTCGCCGCCCGTACCCACGACGGTGCCGGTGATCGCTCCGCTACGAGTCAGCGTCATCGTGCAGTCCAGGCTCTCACCGGGCTCGGCGGCCGGGAGCGCGTCAAGCGTCGTGGTGTCCTCACCACAGGTCAGCGTCATGCTGTCTCTGCTGAACTGGTAGCCCGCGGCGTGCACCTCGACGTCGTAGTCCGTCGCTTCCGGCACCAGGCCGGTGAACTTTGCCGAGGTAACGTCCTCGCCAGCGTCGCGGATGGTCTCCTTGTCGCCCTGCTGGAGGATGAAGCGTGCCCCGGCGACCGGGATGGTCTCCCCGTCGACGCTCGGGTTGGGCGCGACCGCCTCCACGGTCACGCCGTTCAGCTTCTTCAGCTCGAACATGCCGACGCTGCAGACGTAGTCGGTCGCGGTGCTGACCTTGCAGTCGAAGGACGCGCTCGCGGCCTGATAGCCGTCCAGCGTCGCGCTGAGCTGGTAGCGGCCGGGCCGGATGACGTCCCGCTGGTTGTAGTGGCTGTCGTTCCAGGTGAGGGTGCCGTCCGCTGCGACCTCGACGTCGAGCACGCCGGTGCCGGCGGCCGAGTCTGTGATCTGAACTCGCGCCTTGGACAGGTCCAGACTGTCATCAGTGGGGTTGGTGGTCAGCGTGCCGGCGAACTTCACGCCCTTCGGCTGCAGGGAGAAGTCGACCAGGCTGCCGGTGGCGACCTTCTCGCTGGTGGGCGTGCGGGTCTGGTAGCCGGCGGCGGAGATGTCGACGCTGATGATGTTGCTGAGCAGGGTGAACTTCGTCGGTGACCAGGTGCCGCCCGCACACTCGGCCGGCGCGTCAGGCACCGGGTCGCCGTCGTTGTAGACCGCGAAGCAGCCCTCGTCGTCCGCGGTCAGGTTGATGCTCTTGTTCAGCGGCTGGTCGTCGCGATAGCCACTGATGCCGGTGAGCTTGATCCTCGCGCCGGGCACCGCCTGGGTGGTGCCGTCGATGTTGGTCACGACCCGCCCGAGGATGGCGTCGATCGGGTCGGTCAGCGCGAGGTTGACCATCACCGTCTGGTCCAGCGCCACCGGGACGGTGCGCGGGCTCGCGGTGATCGTCGCGCCGTCGGTGGTCTTGCTGGCCGCGACCTCGTGGTCGCCCGCCTCCACCTTGGTGAACAGCACCTGTCCGTCGTTGGTGGTGGTCTGCGGGTTCTTGCCGTCGACGGTGACCTCGGCCCCGGGCGCGGCGGTCAGCTCGCCCTTGGCGCCGCCCGGCTCGCGGATCAGCACGTCGATCCGGCCCATCCGGTGGATCAGCGCGTCGTACACCTGAGTGCCGGCCACCGGCAGCTTGAACGTGGCGCCCGGAACCGGCACGTACTCCTTGTCGCTGGGCTGCACGTAGACGTCGTAGCTGCCGTGCTTGGGCAGCTGCAGCGTGTAGAAGCCGGTCTTGTCCTCGACCCGGCCGCACACCGGCTGCTTCGGCTTGGTCACGTCGGGCTTGCCGGTGCACTGGTCGGGCACGCAGTCCGGCGCGGTCGAGGTGCCGCCCTCGGCGATCGCGATCACGCAGGTCGCGGTGGCCGGCGTACCGACGGCGGGGGTGACCCGCCCGGTGACCACCGGCAGCGGGTTCATCGCCACCGGCGGGGCGGTGACCAGCTCGCCGACCGGTACGTCGACGACGACCTTGGCCGGCTCGTAGCCGGGAGCCCGCAGCCGCACCGTGTGCGACCCGGGCAGCAGGCCCTGCTCCTCCGAGGTCGGCAGCACGTAGCGCTCGGTGGCGGGGAACGTCGTGGTGAACGTCGTCGGCTGCCCCTCGGGGTCCTCGGGGCGCTGGTCGGTGACGGTCGCGGTGATGCAGGCCGGCTGCTCCTCGGGGCAGGTGACCGGGCCGCCGGTGCGGGAGTCGGTGACCTCGCCCTGGATGTGGCCGGTCGCGGGCAGCACCCCGCCCTCCTGCGCGACCAGCTGCCGGTTCACCTCGGGCGGCGGGTTCTGCCCGGCGACCGCCTGCACCGTGACCACGTCGGTGAGGTAGCCGAACAGCTCGGTGGTCAGCACGTAGGTGCCCGGCGCCACGTTGTCGAAGCGGAACCCTCCGCCGTTGCCCGACGACGTGGTCATCGTCTTGTAGGTGTTCTCCTTGTTGGCCAGGGTCAGGCCCGCGCCGACCAGGCCGGTGCCCTCCTCGTCGGTGATCGTGCCGGTCACCACCGCGGAGGCCGGCCCCAGCTGGGCGTTCTTCACCGCCCGGTCCTGGCCCGTGCCGAGGTGCACCTTCGTGGTCAGCGACCGGTAGCCCGGCGCGCTGAAGGTGACCGTGTAGTCGCCGGGGACCGGCAGCCCGGTCAGCGTGTAGCGGCCGGTCGCGCCCCGGGTGACCGTGGTCGCGGTGCGGGTGATCTCGCCGTCGGTGGCGGTCACCGTGGCGCTGCCCAGGCCGCCGGCGACCCCGGTGACCGGGTCCGGCCCCTCGACCAGACCGGTCAGTGACCCGACACCGGCGACCAGCTTCGCGTCGACCCGCTTGCTGCCGCCGGCGCCCAGGTCGGCGAGGTAGGAGAAGGTGCTCATCCCGGGCTTGGTCACGGTGACCAGGTAGCTGCCCGGCGTGGAGAGTCCGTCCACGGACCAGCTGCCCTTGCCTCCGCCGCCGCTGCGGCCGGTCGCGCTGCTGGTGCTCAGCGTGGACACCCCGTCGGTGATGGTGACCTGCGCGCCGCCGAGGGAGCCCTTCGGGCCGGTCACCCTGCCGCCGAGGCTCCCCTTACCGGCGGCCATCGACACGTCCAGCGGCTCGCTGGCCGTCTCGGAGGAGGCGTCGACGACGTACCGCTTGGTGTCGTAGCCCGGCTTGGAGAAGGTGAGCAGGTAGTAGCCCGGCGCGGAGACCGCCGGGAACGACCAGGCGCCGTCGTCACCGGTCAGCACGCTGCGGTACTGCGTCACCGTGGCGCCCACGTCCAGGAACGACGCGGAGGCCGGCACCATCCCGACCGCGGACAGCGACGAGGGCGGCGTGTAGCCGACCGGCTCGAACTGGGTCTCCGCCTCGTTGACCAACGACGTCGGCTTCAGCGAGACCCGCACCTGGTCGGGCCGCTTGCCCGACACCACGCCGTTGAGCTGTACGCCGCCTCCGGCCGCGACCTGCTCGACCTGGGTGGCGCCGCCGTCCTCGCCCGCGCCGCCCGAGCCGGAGCCGTCCGAGCCACCGGACCCCTCCGACCCGCCCGCGCCGGAGCCCCCGGAGTCACCCGAGCCGGAGCCGCCCTCGCCCCCGGCGATGGTGGCGTTCTGGGCGTCCGACCGCGCCTGCAACGTGTCGGCCAGCTTGGGCACGAAGGTGATCGCCAGCGCGGCCCACATCGAGATCAGCGCGACCACCGCGATCGCCTTGGTGCCGAACGGCCCGAAGAACGGGCGCTGGGTGAACGCGCCCTCGGCGCCGACCGGTGCGCCGGCGCTGCGTGCGGTGATGGTGAACGCGTGCCGGGTGCGCATCCCGAAGATCCGCGGGTTCGCGACGGTGATCCGCCCGCGCACCCGCCGGGTCTCGCCGGGGCCGACGGTCAGCTGCGGCTTGCGCAGCCGCAGTGGCGCCTGCTTGGAGGAGGTGCTGGTGACCTCGACGTCGGTCGGCTCGTCGCCGGTGTTGGTCACGAAGACCGCGACGCGCTTGGAGGCGACTGCGCTGCTCGCGGTCGGGGTGAGCCGCACGCTGAGTCGACCACCGGTGGAGACCAGCAGCGAGGTGTCGCTGAGTGCGGTGCCGGTGACCACGGCCTGGGTGTCCGGCACGATTCCCTGCACCGCGACGGTGAACGGGTAGCGCGCGGCCACGCTGCCGTGCGCGGGGCGCAGCGCGAGCTCGACGTCCTGGAAGTCCCCGGGGGCGAGCGTGGCGGTGCGCACCGGCGCGGGCACCCAGCCGGCGTCCAGGCCCATCACGGTGATCGCCATCGCCAGCGGCTGGCCGGCGCGGTTGGTCACCCGCAGACGCAGGGTCGCCTCGCCGCCGGCGGCCACCCGCAGCTCGGAAGGCGCGGTGACGCCGGGGGCGGGCTCGGAGCCGCGGCGCGGCCCGGAGCTGGTCGGCTCACTCAGCGGAATCCACCTCGATCCGGACCTGCTGCTGCTCGCTGGCCTCGACCTGGCTGGTCACCGAGCCGGCCGCCGGGCTGTTCGGGGTGGGCCGGGCGACCAGGACGTAGGCCTGCGGCGCCTCGATGCCGTCGAAGGTGAAGGCGCCCTTCGCGTCGGTCTTCACCGTGGCCGCGACCACCTGCGGGAACTGGTCGGCGCGGTAGAGCTGCACCGTCCACCCGGCCTTGGGCTGCTTGGCCTCGACGACCGTGCCGCGGATCGAGGCGGCGGCCTCCAGCACCGGGTTCTGCGGCTTGTTGCCGTTGCCGGCCACCAGGGTCACCAGCTGCGAGGTCGGCCGGGTGCCGCGGCTGGACACCGTCATCGTGTACGTGCCCGGCGGCAGGTGCTCGATCCGGTAGCGGCCGGTGGCCTCCTGCGGCGTCGAAGCCGTGGTGACGGTGTACGTCGACGTGCCGGAGCTGAGCGTGATGGTGGCCTCCCCGACCGGGACGGTGGCGCTGTTCCGGCTGGCGTTCAGGTGCTGGGTGACCTTGCCCCCCAGGGTCGCGGTCGACGAGCGCATCTCCAGCGGGATCGGGTCGCCGCGGTCGGTCTCGTTCAGCGACACCGACAGCGTCTGCGACAGCAGGTCGGGTCGCGCGAAGGTGACGGTGTAGACGCCGGGCACCGGCAACCCGCCGACCTGCCAGGTGCCGGCGTCCTCGCCGGTGCTGCCGGTCTGGGTGCTCACGGTCAGCGAGCCGTTGGTGATGGTCACCATCACCCCGGTCGCCGCCCGGCCGCCGTCGACCAGGGTCACCGACCCGTGCAGCGAGCCCGACGACTTGGACAGGCTGATCGTCACCCCGGTGAGCTTCTGCCCCTCGCCCAGGGTCAGCGTCATCGTCTCCGAGGCGTAGTGCGCCTTGCTGATGGTCAGGGTGACCGTGGCCGGGGTGGGCAGGCCGCGCAGGGTGAAGGCGCCGCGGTCCGGGCCGGTGCCCGAGACCGTGCTGCTGGTCGCCTCGCCGGCGGTGGCGGTGATGGTGGCCTTGCCGACCGGCCCGTCGGAGGAGGTGACCGTGCCGCTGATCACGCCGTCACCCTTGCGCAGCATCACCTGCACGCCCTTGCGGTTCTCCCCGGCGTCGATGTCCAGGCGCTGGGTGGAGGTGGCGTACCCGGTCTTGGTGACCTTGAGGGTGTAGATGCTGGGTGAGGGCACGTCGGCCAGCGAGAAGCTGCCGTCGGTGCCGACCGGCACCGTCTGCACCACGGCGCCACCGCCGGTGCCGGGCTCGCTGGTGGCGGGCGCGGCGGCATCCGCGGCCCCGTCCCCGGTGACGGTCCCGGCGAACGGCATCGTCTCCAGGCTGACGGTGGCGCCGGCGACGTCCTCACCGGTCACCGAGCCGCTGATGCTGGCCGGGACGCCGCCGAGGCGTACGTCGAGGCCTGCGCGCGCCTCGTTCGGCTTCAACGAGACCGGGGTGGCGTCGTCGGCGCTGGTGGCGCCGGGGAACCACAGCTCGATCAGCCCCGCGCCGCGGTAGCTGACCAGGTAGTCGCCGGCCGGCAGGTGCTTGAACGAGTAGGCGCCGTTGTCGTCGGTGGCCGTGGTGGTCAGCGGCGTCGCCGGCTCCTCGGCGTCGAAGAGCGACACCGACACCCCGGGCACCGGAGCGTTCGAGGTGAGCAGCGTGACCCGGCCCGACGCCGACGAGGTGCCGGTCGTCGCGCCGGCCTCCTGGGCGGCCGCGATCTGCAGCGCCAGGTCACGGTCGGCGGCCGACATGCCGACCAGCTTGGACAGCGCCAGGGTGATCACCAGGCCGAAGACGGTGACGGCGGCGAGCAGCCCGACCAGCGCGATCCCGCCGCGGGCGATCACCGGCCGCTGGATGAAGGTGGCCGACGCGGCGGCGTCCTTGTCGTCGCGGGCGGCGCCCTCAGGCCGCTTCGTGTCCGCCTCGTCGAGGTAGAACGACAGGACCCGCACCACCATGGCGCCGAGCAGTCGGCGGCGGGCGCGGGCGCGCACGTCGACCACGGCGTGCTCACCGGGCGCGAGGTCGACCCGCTCGGGGGCGAAGCGGAACTTCACCTTGCCCTCGGCGTCGTCGCCGCGCAGCTCGCGGGTGAGCTGGGTGTTGCCGGTGTTGGTGACGACCAGGTTCAGCGCGCCGGTCTTGCCGGCGTGCACCGCGAGGGGGTCGACCCGGGTGTGCACCGACGGGGCTGCCGGGACGACCAGGTCGATCTCGGTGACCGAGCTGTCCTCCGGCGGGGTCAGCTCGCGGACCTGGAAGGCCAGCCGCCGGGTGCCCGCGGGGATGCCCTCGGGCACGGTCACCGTCGCGGTGACCACCCGTGACTCGGTGGGGAACAGCGACACCTCCGGCTCCTCCAGGCTCACCCAGGAGGGGTCCACGCCCAGTGCCCGGACGGTGAAGCCGCCGATCACGTCGGAGGTGTTGGTGATGGTCAGCGAGAAGAAGGTCGGCTGGCCGGGGATGACGTCGACCCGGCGCGGGGTGATCTCGACGCGCACGTCAGCTCGCCTCCAGCCGCAGGTTCTGCCGGACCGGGTCGTCGTCGGCGACCACGCGGACCAGCGCGGTCTGCTGGCGCATCCCGTCGGCGCGGGCGGTGACCGTGTAGCTGCCCGGCGGGAGCCCGGTCATCAGGTAGCCGCCGCCGTCCAGCGCGCCGCCCTTGCCGCTGGAGGTGGCGGTCCAGACGTTGATCCCGTCGGTGATGGTGATCTCGGCGCCGACGTACGGGTTGTTCTTGGGGCCGAGCACGGTGCCGGTGATGCCGCCGAGCTTGCTGGACAGCTCGATCTCCAGGTCCTGGGCGGGGCGGGTGGCCGACAGCTGGATCGGCACGGTGACCGGCGCGTAGCCCTCGAGGGTGAAGGTGGCGGTGTAGTCGCCGGGCGCCGGCAGCCTGTTGAGCACGAAGGTGCCGACCTGGCCGTCGGTCAGCGTGGTGGTGGTCGGCGGGGAGTCCATGCTGGTGCCGCCGATGCTGACGGTGACTCCGCCGAGCCCGCGGTCGCCGTTGGTGACCCGGCCGGAGATGCTGCCGACCTGGTCGAACAGCGAGGCCTTGACGTCGGCGCGGCTCTGCCCGGCCTCCAGGTTCACGACCTGCCGGGTGGTGCCGCTGCCGGGCTTGGAGAAGGTCAGCACGTACGTCGCCGGCGTGGTCAGGTCGCCGAGCACGAAGGACCCGACCTGACCCGACGTGGGGGTCAGCACGGAGACCTCCTTGCCGGCCACGGTGGTGGTCACGGTGACCCCGCCGATCGGGTCCTTGCCGTTCGTGACGGTGCCGCGGATCACGCCCTTGGCCGCCCCGAGCTGCACGGTGGGCTCGAGCCGGTCGCCGCCGCCGCTGACCGTGTCGACCAGGGTGGTGGTGGCGTAGCCGTCCGCGGTGAAGGTCAGCTCGTAGGTGGCGGGCGCGGGCAGGTTGCCCAGCGTGTAGGTGCCGTTCGCGCCGGTCTTGGTGCGCGCCGCCGGCCCGACCGAGGTGGTGCTCATCAGCGGTCGCGCGGTGACGGTGGCGGTGACGTTCTCCAGGGTGCCGGTGTCGATCGCGCCGGAGATCGTCGCGGGCTGCCCGGTGACTACCACGTCGAGGCCGGTGGCGTTCTGCTGCGCCTGCGCCGCGACCGGGTCCGCGCCGGACTGGGTGGGGGCGCCGGGGTACCACACCTCGTCGTACCCGTCGGCGGAGAAGCGCAGGAAGTACTCCCCGGGGAACAGCCCGGCCAGGGTGTAGCTGCCGTCGGCCTGGGTGGCCGCGGAGGCGGCGGAGTCGGGTCCGTCCTCGGTCATCCGGACCGCCTCGACCAGGATCCGGCCGACCGGCTTGCCCTCGCTCTGCGAGATCACGGTGCCCGACAGGCTGGCGCCGGTGCCGGCGGGCAACTGCCCGTCCTTGGGCATCGCCCCGGCCGGCGCCCCGCCCACGCCTTCGGCACCCCCGGCCGCGCCGCCCGCGCCGTCCGCGCCGGTGCCCGCCTCGCCGGTGGCGGCACTGGCCGGGAAGAACGACGGCGGCGCGCTCTTGGTCATCGGGTCCCCGGAGAACACCCGGGTGATCCCGAGCAGGAACACCAGCGCCCACAGCCCGATCACCGCGGCCAGGATCAGCGCGGTCAGCAGCCCGCGGCTCAGCAGCGGGCGCTGGCGCAGGTGCACCGCGGTGCTTTGCGGCTCCAGCGGCTCCGGCTGGCCGGCGGCCAGCGCGGCCTCGTCGGCACGGGTGGCGATCGCCTCGACGGTCACCGCACGGTCGACCTCGGTGCCGGTGATCATCCGCGGCCCGCGGACCTGGAGCAGGACGGGCACGACGCCGCCGACCGGCACGCGCACCGACTCCGGCTTGAACTGCAGCGAGGAGGACCGGTCGACCTCGATGCCGCGCACGCTCACGTCGAGGGGGACGTTGCCCTCGTTGGCCAGCTCCAGGACGAACTTGCCCGACCGGCGCGCGCGGACCTCCCGCGGCTGGGCGGCCAGCCGGAGCTTGGGGCGGGCGGCGACGTCGAGCTCCAGGTCGACGTACTGCGAGGGCAGCTTGGCGCCGTGGGAGATGATCTCGACGGTCAGCGGGTGCCGCCCGGCCGGCTGCGAGGACGGCACCGCCAGGCTCAGCGCCAGGTGCCCCGCGGAGTCGGGGAACAGCGGCAGCATCGCCGGCTCGGTGGTGACCACGCCGTCCTCGGACATCCCGATCACGCGGGCGGACACGCCGTCGATCACATCCCCGGTGTTGGTGACCTCGACGATGACGTCGGCGGTCTCACCGGGTTCGACATCGAGCAGGCGAGTCTCGGTCGCAACGCGCATGCCGGGGCTTTCCAAGGTGGGCGGCACATGGAGGTGTGTCGGGGGGTTTGGTGGGGCAAAGATCGGGTATAGGCCGATTCTTTGGCACGCTAGTAGTCCGTCCCGGTTCCCGCAGACAAACGCGGAAATTTCACTCTTCGCTTCGCGCGCGCCCGCGAGCGGCGCACCCCGGTCGGCCGGATCCGGCGGGGGATAGGGTCGGCGCCATGTACGTCGAGCCGCCGCGCTACCTGCACGGGCTGCCGCAACCGGGCCGCTGCCTGGTGATGGGCGTGCTCAACGTGACCCCGGACTCCTTCTCCGACGGCGGCCACTGGCGCGAGCCCGACGCTGCCCTGGCGCACGGCCGCGAGCTGCTCGCCGAAGGCGCGGACCTGATCGACGTGGGCGGGGAGTCGACCCGCCCCGGCGCGACCCGGCCGGTGGTCGCCGAAGAGCTCGACCGGGTGATGCCCGTGGTCACCGAGCTCGCCGCCGAGGGCGCGGTGATCTCCGTGGACACCATGCGCGCCGAGGTCGCCGACGCGGCGCTGGCCGCCGGGGCCGCGCTGATCAACGACGTCTCCGGCGGCCTGGCCGACCCGGAGATCCTCGAGGTGGTCGCCGCGCGCGGCGGGGCGTACGCCGCGATGCACTGGCGCGCCCACGCCGACACGATGCAGCAGCAGGCGACGTACGACGACGTGGTTGACGACGTGACGCGGGAGCTGTCCGCCCGGTGGAGGCCGCGCTGGGCGCCGGCATCGAGCCGCAGCGGCTGGCCCTGGACCCGGGGCTGGGCTTCGCGAAGACCGCCGAGCACAACTGGACGCTGCTGGCCGGACTGGACCGGCTGCACCAGCTGGGCTTCCCGCTGCTCGTCGGGTCGAGCCGCAAGACGTTCCTGGGCCGGCTGCTGGCCGAGCCGGACGGCACCCTGCGCCCGGCCCTCGAGCGCGAGGAGGCGACCAGCGCGCTGACCACGCTCACCGCGAGCGCCGGCGCGTGGTGCGTGAGGGTGCACCGGGTGCGCGGCAACCTCGACGCCGTCCGCGTCGCCCAGGCGTGGGCGCGCGCGGCCGAGGCGCGGACCACCGGCGGTGCGCATGGCTGACCCCGAGGAGTACGCCGGGGGCGAGGCCGACGCTGCCACCGGCCGCGAGGCCGACCGGGCCGCCGTGGAGCGGGTGAACGCGGTGTTCTACGAGGCTTTCGAGGCCGCCGACCTGGACACGATGATGGACCTGTGGGTCGACGACGCCGAGACGCTGTGCGTGCACCCGGGTGCGCTGCCGCTGCGCGGGACGGCCGCGATCAACCGGTCCTGGGCGCTGATCATGGCCAACACGCCCTACATCCAGTTCTTCCTCACCGACGTGCAGGTCAGCGTGCTCGGCGACGCGGCGTCGGTGACCTGCACGGAGAACGTGCTGACCGCCGCAGGCACGGCGGAGCCGGACTCCTTCGCGGGGACGAAAGCGGTCGCAACGAACGTCTTCACCCGGACCGCGCAAGGCTGGCGATTGTGGATACACCACGCCTCCCCGGTACTGTCGGGGGTCGAAGATGAGGACTGACACGGACCGACTCGCCGTCTACGGGATCGAAGCCGTGGGTCACCACGGCGTGTTCGACTTCGAGCGGCGTGAGGGCCAGGTCTTCAAGGTCGACCTGGTGCTCGGTCTGGACACACGGCCGGCGGCACGCAGCGACGACTTGCAGGACACTGTCGACTACGGAAGCCTCGTGGCGGCGGTGAAGCGGGCGATCGAGACCGAGCCGGTGGACCTGATCGAGAAGCTGGCGCAGCGCATCGCGGACGTCTGCTTGACCGAGGCCCGGGTGCAGTGGACCGACGTGACCGTGCACAAGCCCGACGCCCCCATCGAGGCGACGTTCGCAGACGTCGCCCTGACGATTCATCGAGAGAGCCGATCGTGACTGAGACGCCGAACCCGAACATCGTGGACACCGACACCCTGACCGGTGAGATGCACCCCATCCGCCGCTCGGTGCTGGCCCTGGGGTCGAACCTCGGTGAACGCCTGGCCAGCCTGCAGGGGGCGGTCGACTCCCTGGCCGACACCCCGGACGTGTGGGTGACCGCGGTCTCCCCGGTCTACGAGACCCGCCCCGTCGACTCGCCCGAGGGCGCGAAGAACTTCCTCAACGCGGTCGTGCTGATCGACACCACGCTGTCCGCGCGCACGCTGCTGGACCGGGCGCTGGCGATCGAGGACGCGTTCGGCCGCGAGCGCACCGGTGAGCGCAACGAGCCGCGCACGCTGGACGTGGACCTGATCGTGGTCGGCGACCGCCGCGCCAACGACGAGTCGCTGGTGCTGCCGCACCCCAAGGCGCACGAGCGGTCGTTCGTGCTGGTCCCGTGGTACGACGTGGAGCCGGACGCCGAGCTGCCCGACCACGGTCCGGTCGAGAAGCTGCTCGAGCAGCTCGGCACGGAGGGCGTGAACCGCCGTGACGACATCTCCCTCGACCTCTGAATCTCCCTCGACCGCTGAGTCGAGCCGGTGGCGCGGCCCGGGGCAGTCGCGATGAGTCGCGACGGCGACGAGTCGTGGCCCGGTGAGTCCCGGACCGACGACGAGCAGGAGCCCGGTGGTACGCCGGGCCCCGGCCACCTGCGCCCGACCGGTCCGGGGGTGCTGGTCGGCTTCGCGCTGACCGGCCTGGTCCTGGGCTGGCTGCTGCGGCCGGTGTCCATCCAGCTGCGTGACGCCGC
>DASSVD010000206.1:0-40531 GCA_035706365.1 Nocardioidaceae bacterium | reverse complement strand
GGCCCGGACGCGGATTCGGGGGCAGAGTCGGGGGCGGGGCCGGGCACCGAGTTCGACATCGCGCTGGACCTCGTCCCGGCGACCCTGGCCAAGGGGCTCGAGTTCGACCACGTGCTGATGGTGGAGCCGGCCGGGATCGTGGCAGGAGAGCCCGACGAGGTGACCGGGCTGCGCCGGCTCTACGTGTGCCTGACGCGCGCGGTGACCTCGCTGGTGGTGCTGCACGCGCAACCGTTGCCCGAGCAGCTCGGGGCGCCCTGAGCCGGTGTCCGGCGTCAGGTGTCCGGCGCCGGGTGTCCGGCGCCGGGCTGTGCGCAGGCGTGCTTGACGGACTGTCGAGGGGGCGGTGGCACCTAGCCTGGGTCAGGGAGCGCGGGTTGAGCCGCTGCCGTCCGGACCGGCCTGGCCGGTGACGGTCCAGGCTCGCTCGCCGACCCGGCGTGGCACCGGATGGGTGCCGGTGGGGTCGACCAACCAGTACCAGCCGTGCGGCGAGCGCCACAGCCACGAGGAATGGTCGAGCTGTCGCTGGCGCCAGCCGCCGTGGGTCTTCAACCGGTGGCTGAAGCGCTTCAACGCGGCGGCGTTGTCGAGCCGGGTCTGCCCGGGCGGCCCCCCGTGAGCCGGCGACACGAAGGGGTCGACGTGGTCGATGTCGACCGTGCGCCCCAGGTAGGAGGAGAACGGGAACGCCTCAGCGGGCTGTGCCAGGTGCACGGCCTCACGCATCCGGCCGGTGAACTCGTAGGAGTCGACCGGCTGCTGCCCCGCCACGTCGAGCACCGGCACCACCCGGACGAACGAGTGCTTGAGCAGGGCCGTGACGGCCGCGACGCTGATCGGACCGTAGCCCTCGACCCGGGCGACGCCGGCGCCCTCCGAGAGCGACAGGTCGGTCAGGTGCACGTAGAGCGTGGCGGGCGGCCGGAGGTCGTCGGGGTCGAGGCTCGCCGGCGAGGGCACCGGCGGTGAGGTCGGCGCGGCCCCCGGGCGTGACGGGTCGGGTGCGGCGAGCAGGTCGGGCGGGGCGACCTGCTCATCCTCAGGGGCGTGGGCCGTCAGGTCCGGATCGTCGGCCTGGTCGACGCGCGCCCCCACGAGCAGCTGGTAGGCCCGCACCGGCTGCGCGAGGATCCCGACCGCGGCGGCGCGACGTACACCGACGGGCCGCTGGTCACCCTGGTCGGCCAGGATCTGCGCGATCCGGTCGACCATGGCCTGGAAGTAGATGACGTCTCCGGCGCTCGCCTTGGCGATGAGGGTCTTGAGGCCGTAGCGGTTCGACTGCCCGGAGGTCACGAACTGCTCCGCGGCCTCCAGCTCCTCACGGGCGGCTGCGCCGTCGGGGTCGGCGGCGACGATGGTCGCTTCGAGCACGGCGAGGAACCGGCCCCACGGCAGCGGCTCGACCCAGTCGGCGGTGCGGCGGTCCACCCACTGCGCCTGCTCGAGACTCAGCCCGATCTCTGCGGAGCCGACGCGCTTGGCGACCTCGAGCGCCTGCCAGGCGCGCACCCGCCCGGCGCGGACCAGCGCCCACAGCCGCGGGTGCCGGTGCCGGAGGTTCGCCACGCCGGCGAGCCGGTTGGCCCCGGCGATGGTGCCCATCTGCTGGACCGCGGCGAACTCAGCGCAGGCGAACTCGCCGATCTCCGGCGTGCCGTCCGCCCCGGCCGGGATGAACCGCTCGGTGCCCGGCATCACCCGGCCGATCGCGCCCTCGTCGGGCGAGTCCGTGGGGCCCTGCACATCGAGCCACCGGCCGGCCAGCTCCAGCAGGCGACACTCGGTCGCCACCAGATCGGCGTGGGCATCCGCCAGGGCCTCGAGAACCGCGTGCGCGTCGGCCGGCTCGGGGGTGCCGTCGGAGAGAGTGGTGCCCGCGGGTGCCGCCGAGCCCTCAGGGGCCTCTCCCCTGAGGAACTTCTCGACTCCGTCGATCACCGTATCGAACATAAACACTAATATAGTCAGCACCGCCGACAGTTTCGATGCCCGGATCGAGACTTGTGGACAGTGCCGGCCGCCCGCAGTGCCGGCCCGTACGCCAGACCAGCAGTGCGCCACACTGGGGCCTGTGCCTGGCTCTCCCGTACTGGATCTGTGGCCCTTGCCCGGCTCGACCGACGAGCTCCGCGACGAGCTGACCGCCGCCTACGCCGACCCCACCCGCGGCTACCACGACGTGCGTCACCTTCAGGAGGTACTCGCGCACAGCACGGACCTCCTCGAGACCATCGAAGCTGACCAGCGCTCGCAGCACCGCACTCCGGTACTGCTGGCCGCGTGGTTCCACGACGCCGTCTACACGGGACGCGAGGACGACGAGGAGCGCTCCGCGCAGCTGGCCGAGGCCCGGTTGCCCCTCGTGGGCGTGGATGCGCCGACCACCCACGAGGTGGCCCGGTTGGTCCGGCTCACCCGCATGCACCGGCCGGCCGACGGGGATCTCGCCGGTGGCGTGCTGTGCGACGCCGACCTGGCGGTGTTGGCGGCCGACTCGCAGCGGTACGCCGAGTACGTCGCAGGGGTACGCCGCGAGCACGCTCATGTCGCCGAGGACGACTTCCGCCGCGGGCGAGCCGCCGTACTCCAGGACCTGCTCGACAAGCCCACCCTGTTCCACACTGCGCCGGCCCGGGCGCGCTGGGAGGACGCCGCCCGCGCCAACCTCGCCCGCGAGCTGGAGCAGCTGCGCGAGTCCTGAGCCGCTACTGCGGCTTGCGCCAGACGGAGACGTGGCTCTCGCTGTCGTTGGTGAACGCCGCCCCGGACCAGTCGGCCATCCGCCTCTCGAGCTCGAGGCCGGCGAGCTGCGCCATCAGGTCGCACTCGGCCGGCCAGATGTAGCGGAAGTTGCTGACGCCGTAGGTCACGTGGCCGTCGGGGTAGCGCCGGTAGTGGTGCGAGGTGCCCTGCTGGGTCGCCATGTCGTAGGTGTCGAAGCCGGCGTGGTGCTCCCCGACGTGGAACGGCACCGCGGCCTGCCCCGGCGGGAACCTCCGGATGGACGGAACACCCAGCTCGATGACGAAGCGCCCGCCCGGCGCCAGGTGCCTGGCAGCGTTGCGGAAGCAGGCGACCTGCTCCTCCTGAGTGCGCAGGTTCCCGATGCTGTTCCAGACCAGGTACACCAGCGAGAACTCCCCGGGCACCGTGGTGGTCGCCATGTCGCCGACGACGACGGGGATGTCGCTGCGCTTGCGGTGCAGCTGATCGACCATCGGCTGCGACAGCTCGATGCCGGTCACCGGTACGCCCCGCTCCATCAGCGGGATGGCCACGCGGCCGGTCCCGATGGCGAGCTCGAGTGCCGGGCCGTCCCCGGCGAGCTCCGCGAGGAGGTCGACGGCCGGGTCCAGCACGTCCGGGGCGAACATGAAGCCTGACGACTGGTCGTAGCGGGCGGCGGTCTCGGCGTCCCACAGGTCACTGCTGGTCATCGCTGCACTCTCGCTGACGGCGGCGGCGAGCGCCACCGATTTCCGCGGGGGCGCCACTCCAGCGCCCGGCAGCGCGGCAGCAGGCTCAGGACAACGGCGTGTCCACGACGGTCAGCGTCCCGGTGCCCGCGTCCAGCGCGGCCCGCACGCCGAGCGGCACGGCCAGGTTGTGCGGCTCGTGGCCGATCGGCACGCCCCACAGCATCGGCACGCCGAGCGGCACCAGCCGGTCCTCGACGACGGTGCGGACCTCGTCACCGCTCCCGCAGCCGGTCAGCCCGCCGACCGCGATTCCGCGCACCCGGTCGAACCAGCCCGAGCGCAGCAGCTGCGTCAGCATCCGGTCCAGCCGGTAGGGCTCCTCCCCCACGTCCTCCAAGACGGCGATCGACTCCGCAGCCGGGCGCGACGTCGGCGTACCCACCTCCGCGGCCAGCAGCGCCACGTTGCCGCCGACCAGCACGCCCTCCGCGCAGCCGGGCACCAGCGCTTCGGCCCCGGTGACCACCTCCAGACCCGCGGCCGGCTCCAGCAGCAGGCGACGTAGGTGCTCGCGCGAGGCCGCGTCGCCGGAGCCGAGGCTGGTCACCACCGGGCCGTGCACGGTGGCCATCCCCAGCCGGGACGCCCAGGCCGAGTGCAGGCCGGTGATGTCGGAGAATCCGACCAGGACCTTCGGCCCGGCGGCGGCGAGCGCGTCGAAGTCGAGCAGGTCGACCATGCGTTGTACGCCGTAGCCGCCGCGCGCGCAGACGACCGCGGCGACCTCCGGATCGCACCAGGCGGCCATCAGGTCCGCGGCACGCGCGGCGTCGTCCGCGGCGAGGTAGCCGAACCGGCTGTCCCGTCCACGCACGTGTGCACCCTCGCGCACCACCAGACCCCATGACCGCAGGACCGCGAGCCCGGCGTCCAGCCGCTCGTCGGGGACCGGACCGGCCGGGGCGACCACCGCCACCGTCTGCCCCGATCGCAGCCGCTGCGGCCGCAGCAACGGCCGCCCCGGGCTGCGTGGAACCGGCGTCGCGGCCTTGCGGCGGCGCAACCCTGCCGCCACCAGCCGTGCGATCAGCTCGCGGCTGGACACCTCAGCGGCGCCGGCGGCGACCACGTCGGCGTACCGCTCGGCAGGGATGTCGTAGTGGTCCCGGTCGAAGCCGCGCGGCGGGATCCCCAGGCCGGCGGCGAACCGGTGCAGCTCGTCGTAGGAGGCGTCACTGGCCAGGTGCGACCACAGCCGCCCGTGCCCCGGCGAGTTCGGCGGGTCGATCAGCAACGTCACGCGCTCACCCGGAGCCTCGCGCCGACCACATCCGGTCGACCGCGTCGTCGAGCAGCGTGCGCCAGGCGCGCACGTGCCCGGCGTCGACGTACGCCTTGTGCCAGGAGCGTCCCGGCCGCACCGACGCGCCCACGTGGTACTGCCGCACCCCGGCGCGCACCAGCCACGGCACGTGCTCGGGCTGCAGTCCCCCGCCGGCCATCAGCAGCCCGGCCACGTCAGGATCGCCGGCCGCGCGGTCGGTCAGCTCCTCGTGGCCGACACCGAGCCCAAGCACCGACCCCGCCGACAGCACCGCGTCCAGGCCGGGCAGGCCGCGCACCTGGCGCCACGCGCGGCCACTCTCCAACGCCGAGTCGAAGCCCCTGTGGAACGTCCACGGCACGCCCGCCAGCTGCTCGGCGAGATGCCCGCACACCTCGACGTCCACCTCGAGGTCGGCGTCGAGGAAGCCGAACACGACACCGCGTGCACCGACCGCGAGGTACTCCTCGGCCAGCCCGACCAGGCGGCTCACCTCGCCACCGGTGGTGCTGAAACCGTCGTTGAGCCGCAGCACCGGGCGGACCGGCGCGTCGGACTCCTTGCACACCGCCGCGACCAGCGCCGGCTCCGGCGAGGTGCCCACCGGCCCGGGCTCCTGCCCCTCGGCGTGGCCTACGACGGTGACCCGGTCGGCTCCACCGTCCACGGCGCCGGCCACGTCGCGCGGGTGGAGCACCACGACCTCGAGCAGCGCACCCTGCTCGTCCATCCGACACCTCCTCGGGCCGGTCCGCGCGGCAGCCCCGTCACCGCGTCCCCGGCACAATGGACATCGTGACACCTCCGGACCGCTCCGCCGACGCACTGCTCACCGCACGCGCCCTCGTGTTGCACGACCTGGAGGTGACGCGAGCCGTCGACCCGGCGTCGGTGTCCGCGCTCGAGGCCGCGGTCACCACCCGCCGCTGGTGGACCTCCCAGTGGGAGGAGGGCCGCGAGTACGTCGCCGGCCTGGTCGCCCAGGACGTCCAGGACGCCCTCCTCGACACGGTCGGCCGGTGGCCGCTGTGCCGGGCGTGCGACGAGCTCGAGCCGCACGCGCTCTACATCCATCCCGAGCTCGGCGGCCCGGACCCGACGTGGGTGTGCGAGCACTCGGGCATCACGGTGGCCCCGCTCGGCGGCCTCGAGCACTAGCGCGACGAGGCCGGGCCGCCCGTTCCCCGCACGGGCGGCCCGTCCCCGGCCTCCGGGCCCGGTCAGCTCCGGGCGTGCACCACGTCGCGCTCCTCGGCGAAGTGGCACGCCGAGGGGTGCGGAGAGCCGTCCCGCAGCTGGAGCAGCGGCTCCTCGTGGGCGCACACGTCCTCCGCCTTGAAGCACCGGGTGCGGAAGCGGCAGCCGGACGGCGGGTCCGCCGGGTTCGGCACGTCGCCCTCCAGCGGCACTCGCTGCCGCTTGTCGCGCAGCTCGGGGTCCGGAACCGGCACCGCGGACAGCAGCCCCTGGGTGTAGGGGTGCGTGGGGTGCTCGGTGATCTGGTCGTCACTGCCCAGCTCGACCAGCTTGCCGAGGTACATCACCGCGATCCGGTCGCAGATGTGGCGGACCACCGACAGGTCGTGGGCGATGAAGACGTAGGACAGGTCGAACTCCTCCTGCAGCTCGTCGAGGAGGTTGACCACCTGCGCCTGCACCGAGACGTCGAGCGCCGAGACCGGCTCGTCGCACACGATCACCTTCGGCCGCAGCGCCAGCGCGCGGGCGATGCCGATGCGCTGCCGCTGGCCGCCGGAGAACTGGTGCGGGTACCGGTTCAGGTGCTCGGGACTGAGCCCCACCACGTCGAGCAGCTCCTGCACCCGGGCCCGGCGGCTCCCCTTCGGCGCCACCTCGGGGTGGATCTCGAACGGCTCGCCGACGATGTCGCCGACGGTCATCCGCGGGTTCAGCGAGGAGTACGGGTCCTGCAGCACGATCTGGATGTCACGGCGGATCCGGCGCAGGTCCTTGTCGCCGAGCGTGGAGATGTCCTCGCCGAGCACCTTGATCTGGCCCGACGTCGGCCTCTCCAGCCCCATCAACAGGCGCCCGATCGTCGACTTGCCGCAACCGGACTCGCCGACCAGGCCCAGGGTCTCGCCGCGGTGCACGTCGAAGCTCACCCCGTCGACGGCGTGCACGTGGCCGACGGTACGGCGGAACACGATGCCCTGGGTCAGCGGGAAGTGCTTGACCAGGTCCTTGACCTCGATCACCGGCTCGTTCCGGCGCGTCGCGCTGGTTGTCTCGCTCATGCGTCGACGACCTCCTCCCAGTAGTGGCAGGCACTGTCGCGCCCGTAGCCGACCTGGTACAGCGGCGGCTCGTCGAGCCGGCACCGCTCCTGCACGAACGGGCAGCGCGGGTGGAACGAGCAGCCCTGCGGGATCCGCGCGAGGTTCGGCGGCAGCCCCTCGATCACGTCCAGGGCGCTGCCCTTGCGGTCCACCCGCGGGATGGAGCGCAGCAGCGCCCGGGTGTAGGGGTGGGCCGGTGTGGCGTAGATGTCGCGGACCGGTGCCCGCTCCACGACGCGCCCGGCGTACATCACCGCGATCTCGTCGCACACGTCGGCGACGACGCCCATGTCGTGGGTGATCAGGATCAGCCCCATGTCGCGCTCGGCCTGCAGGTCGCGCAGCAGGTCCATCACCTGGGCCTGGATGGTGACGTCCAGCGCCGTGGTCGGCTCGTCGGCGATCAGCACGTCCGGGTCGAGCGCGAGCGCCATCGCGATCATCACGCGCTGCCGCATGCCTCCGGAGAACTCGTGCGGGAAGGACCGCACCCGCTCCTTGGCGTTGGGGATGCGGACCAGGTCGAGCATCCGGACCGCCTCCTGCTTCGCCTCGCTCCGGGACATGCCGCGGTGCTTGCGGAACAGCTCGGCGATCTGGAAACCGACGGTGAAGACCGGGTTCAGCGACGACAGCGCGTCCTGGAACACGATCGCGACCGACTCCGCGCGGATCGCGCGCCGCCGCTGCTCGGGCAGCTTCAGCAGGTCCTCGCCGCGGTAGCGGATCTCGCCGGTGACCGACGCGGTCGGCGGCAGGATGCCCATGATCGCCTGCGAGGTGACGCTCTTGCCCGAGCCGGACTCGCCGATCACGCCGAGCGTCTCCCCCGCGTTGACGGTGAAGCTGACCCCGTTCACCGCGTGGACCAGGCCGTCGCGGGAGCGGAACTGCACGTGCAGGTCGTCGACCGCCAGGAGCGGGTCGGCGGTGCCCAGCTCCCCGGTCTCGGGGACGGTTTGGGTGCTCATCTGGTCTCCTCAGCGCAGTTTCGGGTCGAGCGCGTCGCGCAGGGCGTCGCCGAGCAGGATGAAGCTGAGCACGGTGACGATCAGGAACGCGCACGGGGCGATCAGCAGGTGCGGGTGCCCGGCGACGGCCCACTCCTGGCCGCCGCTGATCAGCACGCCCCACGAGATCGTCGGCCGCTCCAGCCCGACCCCCAGGTAGGTCAGCGACGCCTCCGCGGACACGAACGTGCCCAGCGCGATCGTGGAGATCACGATCGCCGGAGCGATGGCGTTGGGCAGTACGTGACGGAAGATGATCCGCGGGCTCTTCGCGCCCAGCGCCCGCGCCGCCTCGATGTAGTCGCGGTTCTTCGTCTCGAGCACGCTTCCCCGCATGATCCGGGTCATCTGCGTCCAGCCGAAGAGGATCAGCATCGCCGACAGCGCCCAGATCGAGTGGGAGCCGACGATCGAGAGCAGGATCAGCGCGGCGAGGATGAACGGCAGGCCGAAGAAGATGTCGGTCAGCCGCGAGATCAGCACGTCGACCCACCCACCGAAGTAGGCGGCCAGCGTGCCGAGCGCGACGCCGATCGCCATCGTGCCGACCGTGCACACCACCGCGATGATGATGTCGGGCCGGGCACCGTAGACGACCTGGGAGTACATGTCGCAGCCGTAGACGGTGAACCCGAACGGGTGCCCGGGCGACGGTCCCTGCTTGCTGTCGGCCAGCTGGCAGGCCTGGGGGTCGACGCTGGTCCACAGCTGCGGGACGATCGCCATCGACACGATGGCCAGGACCACCAGCAGCGGCGCGATGAACAGCGGGTTGCGGATCAGCTCGTGCACCGCGTCGCCCCACAGGCTGCGACCCGGCTGGGCGTCCTCCGGCCCAGGACCGTCCTGCACCTCCCGCTGCTCCTGGGCGACGGCCTCCATCGGACGTTCAGTCATAACGGATCCTCGGGTCGAGTACGGCGTACAAGATGTCGACGAGCAGGTTGAAGGACAAGAAGATCAGCACCAGGATCGTCACCACCGCGACGGTGACCGGGACGACGCCGCCGATGATCGACTGGTAGACGAGCCCGCCGACGCCGGGGATGTTGAAGATGCCCTCGGTGATGATCGCTCCGCCGATCAGGAAGCCGAAGTCGGCCCCGATGTAGGTCGCCACCGGGATCAGCGAGTTGCGCAGCGCGTGCACGCCGATCACCCGCTTGCGGGTCAGTCCCTTCGCCTGCGCGGTCCGCACGTAGTCCGAGCTGAGGTTCTCGATCAGGCCGGTGCGGGTCAGCCGCGCGATCGACGCCAGCGACAGCGCCCCCAGCACCATCCCGGGGATGATCAGGCTCAACCATGGATGGTCACCCTGGAAGGTGACGCTGAAGACCTCGCCCGTCCAGTCGGGCAACCACTCCTTGCCGCCGATCCAGTTGCCGACGTAGACGCCGAGCGCGAGCTGCACGAGCACGCCGAGGACGAACACCGGGACCGAGATCAGCAGCACGGTCAGCACCTTCACGCCCTGGTCGGCGAACCGGTCCTTCTTGATGCCGGCCAGCACGCCGAGCAGGATGCCGAAGACCGCCTCGAAGACGATCGCGATCAGGGTGAGCCGACCGGTCACCGGCCAGCGCCGGCTGAGCAGGTCGAGGACGGACTGGTCGCGGAAGTCGCTGCCGAAGTCACCGCGCGCGTAACTGGCGAGCCGGTCCACGAACAGCCCGAAGCAGGGGTTCCCGGGCTGCTGCAGGCACGGGTCGTTGAGGTGGTACTTCGCGGAGACGGCCGCGATCACGGAGTCCGGAGGCTGCCGGACACCGAACAGCGCGCGCACCGGGTTGCCGGTGAACTGGATGCCCAGCGTGGTCAGGTAGTGGATCAGGAACAGGGTGCCGATCAGCACCGGGATGAACTGCAGCAGTCGGCGTAGGACGTATCTGCCCACCGCGGCCGCCTCCTTCCGCACGCGTGCCACGGGGCCGGGGCTGCCCCCGGCCCCGTGGACGCGACGCTGGTTACTGGTTGACGGTCACCTTGCTGACGTCGATCCGGTTCAAGGCGTCGTACTCGACGTTGTCGACGTTCTCGGAGTAGATGTAGAACGCCTCGCCGTAGTACATCGGGATGACCGGCATGTCCTCGATGAGGATCTCCTCGGCCTCGGTGTACTTGGCGAGCGCCTCGTCCTGGCTGCTCGCCGCGCTGCCCTCACGGACCAGCTGCTCGAACTCCTTGTTCGAGTAGCCCATGTAGTTGTTGGGCACGTCGGTGAAGTAGATCGGCTGCAGGTAGTTGTACATCGACGGGTAGTCCATCAGCCAGCCGAGCCGGTAGGGACCGGTGAAGCCGTGCTTGTTGCCGGTGTCGAGGTACTCCGGGAACTGCAGCGTCTTGATCTTGAAGTCGACCCCGAAGGTGTCGCGCCACATGTTGCCCACGGCCTGGACCCACTCGTCGTTGCCCGCACCGGAGTTCACCCACAGGGTGACCGTGTCGGGGAGGCCGCCGGCCTCCTTCACCAACTGCTTGGCCTTCTCGGGGTCGTACTCGCAGTAGTCGCAGTGGTCGCCGCCACCGCCGGGCACCACCGGGGAGACCACCGACTGCGCCGGCTTGCCGAGCCCGGACAGCAGGTTGTCGATGATGGTCTGCCGGTCGATCGCCAGCGAGAGCGCGTGACGGATCTTCGGGTCCTTGAGGTAGTCCACGTACAACGGCAGACCGATGTAGGTGAAGCTGGAGGACTCGGTCTGGATCACCCGGTCTCCGGCGGCCTGCTTGGCCTGGGGCACCTGCGAGGGCACCGGGGAGACGATGTCGAGGTTGCCCGCCTGGTAGTCGCGGAAGGCGGTCTCCAGCTGCTGGTAGATCTGGAAGTTGACCTGGTCGGCGTGCGCGGCGTCGTCACCGGGGTAGTCGGCCCACTTGTCCAGGGTGATGTGGTCGTTGTGCGCCCACGGCTCGGCCATCGTGTAGGGGCCGTTGCCCAGCGGCTTCTCGCCCTCGTTGCACGCCTTGACGTTGTCCAGGCAGTCCTGGCTGATCGGGGCGAAGGCCGGCGTGTAGAGCAGCGAGTAGGGGAACTGGCTGAACGGCTGGGTCAGCGTGACCTCGAACTCGTAGTCGCTGACCTTCTTCAGCCCGCTGAGCTCCTTGGCCTTGGGGTTGTCGCCCTGCATGGCGTCGTAACCCTCGATGTTGCTGAAGAACGAGGTGGTGTTCTGCGCGTTCGGGCCGTACGCCGCGTAGTTCCAGGCGCGGATGAACGCGTCGGCGTTGACCGGCTCGCCGTTGTGGAACTTCCAGTTGTCCTTGAGCGTGATCGTCCAGTGGATCTGGTCGTCGGACTCGACGGACTCGGCGACGCGGTACTGCAGCTCGTCGCCCTCCATCTCCACGAGGCCGGTGTAGAGCTGGTTCACCACCGCGGAGCACTCCGAGGCGTAGCAGTTCTGCGGCGGGAACAGGTTGTGCGGCTCACCGATCGCGATGGAGAACGAGCCGCCCTCGTTCGTGGTGCCGGCGCTGTCGCCGCTGCTGGTGTCGGTGTCGTCGCCACCACCGCCACAGGCGCTGGCCAGCAGGGCCAGCCCTGCCAGCGCGACGACGAATCTGCTGCGTTTGAGCATCCTCGGGGGACCTCCTCGGGTTCGGCCCCACGTCGGCAGGGCCGGCCCCCGAGGAGTGACCTGAGGGTGCCGACGGTCCGGGGATTGCCCGGACCCGACGCGAAAGGGCTGGTTCGACTGCTTTCGTTCCGCCCCTCGACCATGCGGGGAGCGGGGCAGGCGCGTGAACCCCTCGAGTCCGGGCTGTTACACGAACGTCACCGTTCGTTATCCGAGTGTCACAACATCGTCACCCGCAACCGCGTGTGCGGCGCCGTACTCGGTCATCTCCCGGTGCAGCCACCAGCGGTCCCCGTCGCGACGCCATGCCTCGACGACCATCGACGCGGAGTGCACCCGGGCGTCGCGCTCGATCCGCTTCTCGTAGCAGATCACCGCCTCGTCGGCGCCACGCACGCTGATCGTGCGGTGCTCGGCGACGAACCGGGCTCCGCGCAGGTTCGCCACCGCGTCGCGCATGCCGGCCACGGCGGAGGCACGGTCGTAGGCGAACTCGTCGCGCGACCCGGCGGCGTACCAGCCGTGGTAGTCGGGCGCCATGAACTCCTCGATCGGCCCGGTGTCCCCGTCGTCCATCGCCGCGATCCAGGCGTCGACGTACGCCGCGTGGGCGCGCGTGAACTCCTCGATCACCCGCGCCGGCCTCGCAGCAGCCGGCGCAGGACGAGCAGCGCCAGCAGCACGCCCGCCGCCTGCTTCCAGTACGCCCGAGCGAGCGCGGGCAGCACGGTGGCGCCGAGGTCGAGCGCGTCCTGCCCGTCCATCGACGACGCGGCGGTCGCCCGGGCCGGCTCCGCCGCCGCCTGCGGGACCGGCTCCGACTCCGACTCCGGCTGCGGCTGTGGCTGTGGCTGTGGCGCCGACTGTGGCGCCGGCTGCGGGGCGGGCTCCGGCTCGCCCTGCTGCGGCGCCCCGACCTTCGACTGCAGGCAGTCGACGAACTGTTGCAGCAGCTTGTCGGAGACGTCCTGGATCACGCCACGACCGAACTGCGCGGGCTTGCCGGTGATCGCCAGGTCGGTGCCGACCTCGACGGCGGTGCGGTCGGCTGCCTCGGCGGACAGCACCGCGGTGACCGTGGCCGCCGCGGTGCCGTTGCCGCGCTTGTCCTTGCCCTTCGCCTCGATCACGAAGCGGTACGCCGCCTCGTCACGCTCGACGAAGGTGCCGCTGCCGGAGTAGGTCAGCGCGATCGGGCCGAGCTTGACCTTGCAGGTTCCCTGGAAGTCGTCGCCGTCCACCGAGGTGACCGTGGCGCCGGGGAAGCAGCCGGCGACGGACTCGATGTCGTTGAACGCCGACCAGGTCTCCTCGATCGGGGCGGGCACGGTGAACCGGTGCTGCAGCTCCACGCTCACACCCCCGCGGCCGCGAGCACCGCGCGCCGGGTCAGCACCGTCGCGAGGTGACGCCGGTAGTCCGCGTCGCCGTTGAGGTCCGAGGGCGGGTTGGTGCCCTCCGCCGCCGAGGCCGCGGCTTCGCGCACTGCCTCGTCGGTGGCCGGCTTCCCGACCAGCGCCTGCTCCACTGCCCGGGCCCGCAGCGGGGTGGAGCCCATGTTGGTCAGCCCGACGCGGGCCTCGCTGATCGTGCCGCCCTCCGTGCGTACGGCCGCGGCCACCGCCACGATCGGCCACTGGTGTGCCACCCGCACGAACTTCTCGTAGTGGGCACCCCAGCCGGACCGCTTCGGGATGCGCACCTCGGTGAGGATCTCCGCGTCACCGAGGGCGGTGGTGAACAGGTCGACGAAGAAGTCGTCGGCCGGCACCGTGCGGGTGCCGCCCCGCCCGGCGATGACGAACTCGGCGTCCAGCGCGAGCGCCGGGGCGCCCAGGTCGCCCGCGGGGTCGGCGTGCGCCAGCGCGCCGCCGAAGGTGCCGCGGTGCCGTACCTGCGGGTCGGCGAGCTGCTCGACCGCCTTGGTGATCACCAGCGCATGCTCGCGCACCAGCGGGTTGGTGAGTACGTCGGCGTGCGTGGTCATCGCGCCCACGACGATGGCGTCGCCGTCGTCACGGACCCCGCGGAGCGCGTCGATGCGGCCGAGGTCGATCACCTGCTCCGGGGCGTTCAGCCGCATCCTCAGCACCGGCAGCAGGCTCTGCCCGCCGGCGATGATCTTGGCGTCGTCGCCGGCCTCGGCGAGCGCGGCCAGCGCCTCGTCGAGGGAGGCGGGTGCCACGTAGTCGAACTGTGCCGGGATCACTGGTGCGCTCCTTCCCCGGGACCCGCGGTCCCGGCGCTGCGGTCGGCCACGTCGTCCTCGTCGAAGTGCGGGGCGGCCGCACCCTCGGTGGTCGAGGCGCCGCCGGCATCTCTGGCGTGGATCGCCTTCCAGATCCGCTCGGGCGTGCACGGCATCCGCACATCGTGGACGCCGAACGGTCGCAGCGCGTCCACCACGGCGTTGACCACCGCGGGCGTGGAGGCGATGGTGCCGGCCTCGCCGACCCCCTTGGTGCCGAGCGTGTTGGTGGACGACGGCGAGGTGGTGTGCGCGGTCTCGAAGCTGATCGTGTCGGCCGCGGTCGGCACGAGGTAGTCCACGAACGACGCGGACACCAGGGTCCCGGACTCGTCGTGGACCGCTTCCTCCCACAGCGCCTGGGCGATGCCCTGCACCAGGCCGCCGTGCACCTGGCCCTCGACGATCAGCGGGTTGACGATCGTGCCGACGTCGTCGACGCAGGTGTACTTGCGCAGTTTCACGCCACCGGTCTCGGTGTCGATCTCCACCGCGCACAGGTGAGTGCCGTGTGGGAAGGAGAAGTTGTCCGGGTCGAAGGTGGCATCGGAGTCCAGCGACGGCTCCACGCCGTCGGGCAGGTTGTGCGCCGCGAAGGTGGCCAGCGCGACCTCGGTGATCGCCATGCCCTTGTCGGTGCCCTTGACGTGGAACGACCCGTCCTTGAACTCCAGGTCGTCCGCGGAGGCCTCGAGCAGGTGCGCCGCGATCGGCTTGGCCTTCTCGATCACCTTGTCGGCGGCCCGGACCAGGGCCTCGCCGCCGACCACCAGCGACCGGGACCCGTAGGTGTCCAGCCCACGGTGCGAGCTCTGGGTGTCGCCGTGCAGCACCTCGACGTTCTCGAACGGCACGCCGAGCCGGTCGGCCACGATCTGCGACCACGCCGTCTCGTGGCCCTGCCCGTGCGCCGACGCGCCGGTGACCACCTCGACGCTACCGGTGGCGAGCATGCGCACCGACGCGTGCTCCCAGCCGCCGGCGCCGTAGTTGAGGGTGCCGAGGACCCGGGAGGGCGCCAGTCCGCACATCTCGGTGAAGGTGGAGACGCCGATGCCGAGCTGCACCGGGTCGTTGCTCTCGCGCCGCCGGCGCTGCTCGGCACGCAGCTCGTCGTACCCGAACATCTCCTTGGCCTTGGCGGTGGCCGCCTCATAGTTGCCGGAGTCGTACTCGAGCCCGGCGACCGTGGTGAACGGGAACTCCTCGTGCTTGATCCAGTTCTTCTCCCGGACCTCCAGCGGGTCGACCCCGAGCTCGTCGGCCAGCTCGTCCATCAGCCGCTCGATGGCGTACGTCGCCTCCGGCCGGCCCGCCCCGCGGTAGGCGTCGGTCCAGGTCTTGTTGGTCAGCACCGTCTGGCACGCGAAGCGATAGGCGGGGAACTTGTAGATCGCGTTGAACATGAACGCGCCGAGCACCGGCACGCCGCCGCCGACGATCGCGACGTACGCACCGAGGTCGGCGAGCAGGTCCACCTTCAGACCGGTGACGGTGCCGTCCTTGGTCGCGGCCAGCGTCAGCCGCTGCCACTGGTCCCGACCGTGGTGGCCCGCCATCAGCGACTCGGAGCGGGTCTCGGTGTACTTCACCGGCTTGCCGAGCCGGCGAGCCACCGCCCACACGATCCACTCCTCCGGTGTGGCCTGGAGCTTGCCGCCGAAACCGCCGCCCACGTCGGGCGCGATGACCCTGATCTTCGACTCCGGCACGCCGGTGGTGGCGGCGAGCGCGAACCGCAGGATGTGCGGGATCTGGGTGGCCGACCACATGGTGATCTGCTCGCCGGTGGGGTCCACCACCACCGACCGCGGCTCCATGAACGCCGGGATCAGCCGCTGCTGGCGGTACTCGCGCTCGATCACGATGCCGTCGGTGCGGGCCTTCGCGATGGCCTCCTCTACGTTGCCGCCGGTGCCGGCCTCCTGGGAGTCGAACACCCACAGCGCCGACTTGTTCGTGCCCAGGTCGGGGTGCGCCAGGACCTTGTCCTCGGCGGCCTCCTTGAGGTCGAGCGCCGCCGGCAGCTCCTCGTAGTCGACGTCGACGAGCTCGGCCGCGTCACGCGCCTCGGCGGCGCTGCGGGCGATGACGACGGCCACGGTCTCACCCGCGAACGAGACCCGGTCGCTCGGCATCGGCACGTGCGTGGGCGCCTTCTGGTCCGTCGTGATCGGCCAGGCGTTGATGTTCACGCCCTGGGACTCGCCCAGGTCGGCGCCGGTCAGCACCGCGACGACGTTCGGGGCCGCCTTCGCCTCGCTGGTGTCGATGCGCGTGATGCGTGCGTGGGCGAACGGGCTGCGCACCATGGCCGCGTGCAGCATCCCGGTGAGCTGGATGTTGTCGGTCCAGCGGGTGCGGCCGGTGATCAGCCGCTGGTCCTCCTTGCGCCGCCGGGCGGAGCCGACCTCGCGCTGCGGACGCTCGTCGGTGACGGTCATGACGCCTCCCCGCTGGTCGACCCGGACCTGGCAGCGGTCTGCACTGCCTTGACGATGTTGTGGTAGCCGGTGCACCGGCACAGGTTGCCCTCGAGCCCGGTGCGGATCTCCTCCTCGGAGGGGTCGGGGTTGTCGTTGAGCACGTCGATGCTCTGCATGATCATCCCCGGGGTGCAGTAGCCACACTGCAAGGCGTGACACTCGTGGAAGGCCTGCTGCACCGGGTGCAGCTGCCCGTCGTGGGCGATCCCCTCGATCGTGGTGACCTCGTGGCCGTCGGCCTGCACCGCGAGCATGTTGCAGGACTTCACGCTGCGCCCGTCGAGATGGACGGTGCACGCCCCGCAGTTGCTGGTGTCGCAGCCGATGACCGTCCCCGTCTTGCCCAGGCGTTCACGCAGGTAGTGGACGAGGAGCATCCGCGGTTCGACGTCGTCGGAGCAGGCCGCCCCGTCGACGGTCACGTTGATCCGTGTCATTCAGACTCCTCTGCTCGAGTGCGAAGAGTCCGATCGTTGCGTCTTTAATTGACAGTGACAAGGGTCACGGGGGGCCATCTCGGGAAATAGTCAGGCTTCGTCCAGGGCCGCGGCCAATGTTCCGTGGTGGATCGGCCCGGCCAGGTCCGCGAGCCGCTTGCCGTCCCCGCCCCAGCGGATGGCGATGATCTCCGCGGCGATGCTGACCGCGGTCTCCTCCGGGGTCCGCGCCCCCAGGTCCAGGCCGATGGGGCTGGACAGGCCGGCCAGCTCCTCCTCGGTCAGCCCGGCCTCGCGCAGCCGGGCCAGCCGGTCCTCGTGGGTGCGCCGCGACCCCATCGCCCCGACGTACGCCACCTCCGGGAGCCGTAGTGCCACCTCCAGCACCGGCACGTCGAACTTCGGGTCGTGGGTGAGCACGCAGATCACCGTGCGCGCGTCGAGCCGGCCCGCTTCGGCCTCCGCGCGCAGGAAGCGGTGCGGCCACTCCACGGCTACCGTGTCGGCGGAGGGGAAGCGCGACCCCGTCGCGAACACGGGCCGCGCGTCGCACACCGTGACGTGGTAGCCGAGGAAGTTCCCGATCCGCGCCACCGCCGCCGCGAAGTCGATCGCGCCGAACACCAGCATCCGGGCGGCCGGTGCGAACGACCAGACGAAGACCCGCATCCCTTCGCCGCGCCGCTCCCCGTCGGGGCCGTAGGTCAGCGTCTCGTTGCGCCCTGCGGCGAGCAGGCCGCGGACGTCGTCGGTGACCGCGTCGTCGGCCCGGGCACTGCCGATGCTCCCGCTGCGGGGCCGGTCGCTGTCCTCGGGGCGCACCACGATCCGGCGCCCGACGCGGCCCGGCTCGGGATGCGCGATCACGGTGGCCACCGCCACCGGCCGGTCCGCGGCGATGTCCGCGGCGACCTCGCCCAGCTCGGGGAAGGTCTGCTGGTTCACCTTCTCCACGAACACGTCGAGGATCCCGCCGCAGGTCAGCCCCACGGCGAACGCGTCGTCGTCGCTGACCCCGTAGCGCTGCAGCACCGGGACGCCGGAGCCGACCACCGACTCGGCGAGCTCGTAGACCGCGCCCTCGACACAGCCGCCGGAGACCGACCCGACCGCCTCCCCCGCCGGACCCACCAGCATCGACGCGCCGGCCGGTCGTGGCGCGGAGGCGAACGTCGCCACCACCGTGCCGACGCCGACCGTGGCGCCCTCCTCCCACCAGCGCAGCAGCTCGGGCAACACCTCACGCATGGGCGACCACCTCGATCAGGTCCGCGAAGGTAGCCAGCGAGTGACCGGCTACGAAGTCGTCAACGTACGGCAGGGCCGCCACGATTCCCTGCTGCACCGGGGCGTACCCCTCCTTGCCGCGGTGCGGGTTGACCCACACCACCCGGTGCGCCAGCCGGTGCAGGCGGCTCATCTGCGCGCCGAGCAGGTCCGCGTCGCCGCGCTCCCAGCCGTCACTGAACACCACCACCACCGCACCCCGGGCCATCCCGCGCTGGCCCCACCGGTCGAGGAAGATCTGCAGCGTCTCCCCGAGCCGGGTCCCCCCGGACCAGTCCGGCACGGTCTGCCCGGCCGCGACGATCGCGCCCTCCGGATCGCGCTGGCGCATCGCGCGGGTGACGTGGGTCAGCCGCGTGCCGAGGGTGAAGGTCTCGACCCGGGGGCTGCGGGCCCCGGCCGGACCGGCGTGACTGAACCGGTGGGCCAGCCGCAGCAGCGCGTCGGCGTACGGGCTCATCGACCCGGACACGTCCAGCAGCAGCACCAGCCGGCGCTCGCGCTCGCTGCGGTGGCGCCAGGCGATCTCGGCCGGCTCGCCCATTCGGGCCAGCGTCCGGCGCAGCGTGCGCCCGGTATCCACTAAGCCGCGGCGGGCGGGCCGGAGCCGGGCGGCGGTACGCCGCGGCAGCCGCGGGGCCAGCGTCGCGAAGAGCGCCGTGAGCCGGGCCTTCTCGGCCGCGTCCAGAGCGGCGATGTCACGGTGCCGCAGCACCTCGGTGGCGCTGGCCAGCGCCTGCAACGGCGGCTCGTCGTCCGCCCCCTCGCCCTTGCCGGCGGCGTCCTCGGCGAGGTCTGCCTGCTGCACCTGGCTCGGGGGCTGCGGGCGGGCGGCACCGGGTCGCAGCTCGTCGAGGAACCAGGCGCCGAAGACCTGGTCGTAGCGGGCGAGGTCCTCCGGTCCGGCGCACAGCGTCGCCCGGCCGGCCCAGTACGTCGCCCGCCGGTCGCCGAGGCCGACCGCGGCGACCGCCCGCAGGAACGACTGCGCCCGGTCCACCGTGACCGGCACCCCGGCGGCACGGACCGCCCGGGCGAAGCCGAGCAGCAGCTCCTCGGGCGGGTGCAGCGCCGGATCGGCGCCCACGAAGTCGGCCGCGGAGGTGCTCATCGCCCTATCCTGGTCAGCCCGCGAGCATCCGGTCCAGGGCCGCTCGGACCTTTTCGGCGTCCTCGCGGTACTTGACCACCGCGCCGAGCGTCGCCGCGCTGGTCTCCAGGTCCAGCTCGCGTCGACCCAGCGTGTGCAGCGCCCGCGCCCAGTCCAGGGTCTCGGCGACACCGGGCGGCTTGAGCAGGTCCCCGCGAGTGCGCAGCTGCTGAACCAGGGTCACCACCTGCCGGGCCAGCTGTGCCGGCACCTCGGGGGCGCGCGCGGCGATGATGTCCACCTCGCGCTGCAGTCCCGGATGCTCGATCCAGTGGTAGAGGCAGCGCCGCTTCAGCGCGTCGTGCACCTCGCGGGTGCGGTTGGAGGTCAGCACCACCACCGGCGGCGTGGCGGCCGAGACGGTGCCGAGCTCGGGGATGCTGACCTGGTAGGTCGAGAGCACCTCGAGCAGGAACGCCTCGAACTCGTCGTCGGCGCGGTCGATCTCGTCGACCAGCAGCACCGCCGGGCTCTCCCGCAGCGCCCGCAGCACCGGCCGGGCCAGCAGGAACCGCTCGTCGAAGAGGTCCTTCTCCGCCTGGTCGACGTCACCCACGGAGCCGCCGCCGGCCGCCTCCAGGGCCCGCAGGTGCAGGATCTGGCGAGGGAAGTCCCAGTCGTAGAGCGCCTGGGACGCGTCGATCCCCTCGTAGCACTGCAGCCGCACCAGGGGGAGGTCAAGCGCCTGCGCGAGGGCCTCGGCCAGGGCCGTCTTGCCGGTGCCGGGCTCCCCCTCGAGCAGGAGCGGTCGCTGCATCGCCAGCGCCAGGTAGCCGATGGTGCCCAGCGCCTCGTCGCACAGGTACCCGGTCTGCTCGAGCCGGGCTGCCAGGTCGGCGGCCGAGGTCACGGGGGCGGCAGGGTCCATGCGTCCAGCATCGCCTACCGCGCAAGACCGCGCACGTCAGCGGCTCAGCTCGTGGCTGAGCGCGTCCAGCTCGTCACCACCGGCCATCTCCTGGGTGAGGTCGTCGAGGGTGATGTCCTCCCGCTTGCAGTCCAGCGTCATCCGGCCGCGGTTCAGCAGGATCATGTGGTCGCCGACCATGTAGGCGTGGTGCGGGTTGTGGGTGATGAAGATGACCCCGAGCCCCTGCTGTGCGGCGGCCGCGACGTACCTGAGCACCACGCCGGACTGCTTGACCCCCAGGGCCGCGGTGGGCTCGTCGAGGATCAGCACCCGGGCTCCGAAGTAGACCGCCCGGGCGATGGCCACGCACTGACGCTGCCCGCCGGAGATGCTGCCGATGGGGGCGTCGATGTCGGGCAGCTCGATGCCCATCTTGCGCAGCTCGGTGTCGGCGGTCTCCTTCATCTGGTCGACCTGGAGCCGGCGCAGCGGCCAGACGCCGGAGGTGAGCTCCGAGCCGAGGAAGAAGTTGCGCCACACCGGCATCAGCGGGACCACGGCCAGGTCCTGGTAGACCGTGGCGATGCCGTGCTCCAGGGCGTCGCGCGGGGAGCCGAAGCTGGTCTCCTTGCCGTCGACGAGCAGCGTGCCGGCGTCGTGGCGGTGCCGCCCGGAGATGATCTTGATCAGCGTCGACTTGCCGGCGCCGTTGTCACCGAGCACGCAGGTCACCTCGCCGGCGCGGACGGTGAGGTTCACGCCCTCCAGCGCCAGGATGTGGCCGTAGCTCTTGCCGACGTCGCGCAGCTCCACCAGTGGCTGGTCGCTCACATCGCTCACGAGGTCACCCCTTCTCCGCCTGTCGGCGTACCCACATGTTCATCATCACGGCCAGCAGCAGCATCACGCCGAGGAAGAACTTCACCAGGTTGCTGTCCCACCCGGCGAAGACGATGCCCTGGGTGGTCATCCCGTAGATGAAGGCGCCGATCGCGGCGCCGATCGCGGTCCCGTAGCCACCGGTCAGCAGGCACCCGCCGATCACCGCGGCGACGATGTAGATCAGCTCGTTGGTGATGCCGCCACCGGACTGCACCGTGTCGAAGGCGAACAGCAGGTGCATGCCGCTGAACCACGCGCAGAAGCCGACGGTCATGAACAGGCCGATCTTGGTCGCGGTCACCGGCACGCCGACCGCACGAGCGGCCTCGGGATCCCCGCCTGCGGCGTAGATCCAGTTACCGACCTTGGTCCGCAGCAGGACCCAGGTGGCGATGGCCACGAACAGCAGCCACCACAGCACGGTGATCCGCACCGGCATCCCGCCGATGTCGATGGTGCTGGCGAAGATCTTCTCGCCGAGCGCGAAGCCGTCCATGTCCGAGATGGAGCTGGTCGCGACCTGGCCGGTGATCAGCTTGGTGACGGTCAGGTTGAGGCCGAAGAGCATCAGCATCATCCCGAGCGTGATCAAGAAGCTGTGGATCTTCGTCATCGTGACCAGGAAGCCGTTGACGAACCCCACCAGCAGCATCACGGCCAGGGAGAAGATCACCCCGGCCCACACGTTCAGGCTCAGCTGGTAGGTGAAGATCGACGCCGAGAGCGCGCCGGTGATCACCCCGACACCGGTCGACAGGTCGAACTCGCCGCCGATCATCAGCAGCCCGACGCCGACCACCATGATCCCGATCGTCGAGCTGGCGTAGAGCACCGTGGAGAACGCGTGCAGGCTGCGGATGGGCTCCGCGACGGTCCAGAAGATCAGGAAGACCAGCACCGCCCCGAGCAGCGACCCCATCTCCGGGCGGAGCAGGAAACGCCGCAGCCGCGAGACGTTGCGCACCTGGTCGGACGCGGCCGCACCGCCGGCCGCGCTCGGTCCCGCCTCGCCGGCACCGGCCCGGGATCGCCGCGACGACGCCTTGGCGGCGGGCTGCGGCCCGGTGGCCACGGGTCCGGCCTGCTGGGGGTTGGTGTCCATGGTTCCTCCCGGGTCAGAACTGCTCGGCGACCGTGTCGACGTTGGAGTCGTCGACGAAGGACGGGCCGGTCAGCACCGGCTTGCCGCCCCCGACGGACGCGCCCCGGTTGATGTAGAGCCACAGCGAGTCGACGCTGAGGTAGCCCTGGACGAACGGCTGCTGGTTGATCGCCCAGCCGATCTCGCCGTCCTGGATCGCCTTCACGGCGTCCTCGTTGAGGTCGAAGGTGACCACCTTCGCGTCACTGCCGGCGTCCGCGACGGAGTCGATCGCGGTCATCGCGAACGGCGCGCCCAGCATCACCACGTGGTCGATGCCCGCGGTCGTGTCCAGCTTGTTGGAGATGGTGGTGCGCACCGACGGCATGTCCTGCCCGTTGACGTAGAGGATCTCGCTCTTCCCGTCGAAGGTCTTCTGCAGCCCCGCGCACCGGGCTTCGAGGCCGACGTGCCCCTGCTCCTGGATCACGCACAGGACGTTCTTGGCGCCGTCCTCGTTGAGGCGCTCACCAGCGGCCTCGCCGGCGATCTCGTCGTCCTGACCGAAGAACATCTGGGCCCCGGTGTCCTGCCAGGCGTCCATGCCCGCGTTCAGGGCCACCACGGGGATGCCCGCCTTGCGCGCGTTCTGGACGGCGCCCTTCATGGCGTCGGGCTTGGCGAGCGTGACCGCGATGCCGTCCACCTTCTGATCGACCGCGTTCTGCACCAGCGTCGCCTGCGCCGGCCCCTGCGGGTCGTTGGAGTAGACCAGCTTCACGTTGTCCTTGGCGGCGGCGGCCAGAGCACCGTCGCGGACCTGGTCCCAGAAGGTGTCGCCGGGGGCCGCGTGGGTGACCATCGCGATGGTGACCTGTGGCGTCTTGGCCACGCCGACGTTGCTTCCGCCGTCAGCCTGCTCCTCCTCCTGCTTGCCGCCCTGGCTGCTCGAGCAGGCGGCCAACGAGACCGCGAACGCCGCGGCGAGTCCTACCACGGAGATGCTGCGTCGTGTCATCTTCATGTCGGTGCTCCTGGTTCGTGTCGTACGGATCGTCGCGTAGCGGGGCTACGCCGTCACTGCGCGGTCGGGAAGTGGTAGCTGGCCCCGACCGGGTGCTCCACCCGCGGCCACCGCGAGGTGACCACCTTCGCCCGGGTGTAGAAGGAGACCCCTTCGGGGCCGTGCACGTGCTTGTCGCCGAACAGCGAGTCCTTCCAGCCCCCGAAGGAGTAGAAGGCCATCGGGACCGGGATCGGCACGTTGATGCCGATCATGCCTACGTGCACGCCCCGCTGGAACCGCCGTGCGGCCTCGCCGCTGGAGGTGAAGATAGCGGTCCCGTTGCCGTAGGGGTTGGCGTTGACCAGGTCGATGGCGGCGTCCACGTCGTCGGCGCGGACCACCGACAGCACCGGGCCGAAGATCTCGTCGGTGTAGACGTCCATGTCGGTGCGCACGCGGTCCAGCACCGTGGGGCCGACGAAGAAGCCACTCTCGTGCCCGTCCACGGACAGCCCGCGGCCGTCGACGGCCACCGCGGCGCCGGCCTTCTCCCCGGAGTCGATGTAGCCGGTGACCCGGTCGCGCGCCTCGGGCGTGACCAGAGGACCCATCTCGCTGAGCGGGTCGCGCCCCGGCCCCACCCGGACCTTGCGTGCCTTGTCCGCGACCGCCTCGACGATCGCGTCGCCGGCATCGCCGACGGCGACCGCGGCGGAGATGGCCATGCACCGCTCGCCGGCGGAGCCGAAGGCGGCCGCGACGAGATGCTCGGAGGCGAAGTCGACGTCCGCGTCCGGCAGCACGATCGCGTGGTTCTTCGCGCCGCCCAGAGCCTGCACCCGCTTGCCGTTCTCGCTGGCCCGCCGGTGGATGTGCCGGGCGATCGGCGTGGAGCCGACGAAGGACACCGCCGCGATGTCGGGGTGGTCCAGCAGCGCGTCGACCGCGGTCTTGTCACCGTTGACGACGTTGAACACCCCCGCGGGCAGCCCCGCCTCGGCGTACAACCGGGCGATCAGCAAGGAGGCGGAGGGGTCCCGCTCGGACGGCTTGAGCACGAAGGAGTTTCCGCAGGCGATGGCCACCGGGTGCATCCACATCGGCACCATGACCGGGAAGTTGAACGGGGTGATCCCGGCGACCACACCGAGCGGCTCGCGGAAGGAGTAGCTGTCCACGCCGGTGGAGACCTGGTCGGAGTACTCGCCCTTGAGCAGGTGCGGGATGCCGCAGGCGAACTCCGCGACCTCGAGGCCGCGCTGCACCTCGCCGGCGGCGTCGGAGAGCACCTTCCCGTGCTCGTCGGAGACCGCCTCGGCCAGCTCGTCCACGTGGGCGTTGACCAGCTCCCGGAAGGCGAACATCACCTTGGCACGCTTGCTGAGCGAGGTCTGGGACCACTCCGCGAAGGCCGCCTTGGCCGAGGCCACGGCGGTGTCGACGTCGGCGGTCTCGGCCAGCAGCACCTCCGCCTGCTGCTCCCCCGTGGCCGGGTTCCACACCGGTCCGCGGCGGGTGGAGACGCCGGGGGTCTGCTGGTTGTCGATCCAGTGCTCGATGGTGCTCACTTAGGTGCCCTCCTCGGTGGGTCGTGGCTGGTGCAGCAGCGGGCGCTGCGCCTGCTTGTGCTTCTCGTAGGCCTCGCCGGCCTGCCGGGTCGAGTCGAGCGCGGCGACCTGCGCCACCGGCACGTCCCACCAGGACTCGCTGTCGGGTGATCCGACCAACGGGTCGGTCTCCACGACCACCACGACCGGCCCGCCCGTGTGCGCCTTGGCCTCCAACAGCGCCGCGCGAAGCTCCTCGACGCCCGAGGCGCGCAGGACCCGGGCACCGAGGCTCTCGGCGTTGGCGGCGAGATCGACCGGCAGCTCCTGGCCGTCCAGGCGGCCGGTGTCGGGGTTGCGGTAGCGGTAGCGGGTGCCGAACCGTTGCGACCCCACCGACTCCGAGAGCGCGCCGATCGAGGCGAACCCGTGGTTGACCACGAGGACCACGGTCACCTTGACGCCCTCGGCGACGGCGGTGACCAGCTCCTGGCTCATCATCAGGAACGACCCGTCGCCCACCATCACGTAGACCTCGCGGCCGGGGTCGGCGAGCTTCACCCCGATGCCTCCGGCGATCTCGTAGCCCATGCACGAGTAGCCGTACTCGACGTGGTAGCCCTTGGGGTCCCGCGTCCGCCACAGCTTGTGCAGGTCGCCGGGCATGGAGCCGGCAGCGCAGACGACCACGTCGCGGGGGTCGGAGACGTCGTTGACCACCCCGATCACCTCCGACTGCGCCGGCAGCGGGGAGTGTCCGAGAGAGTAGGCCCGCTCCACGGTCCGGTCCCACTCCTGTGCCAGCCGGGCGACCTCGTCGCGGTAGTCCTCGCTGACGGTCCAGGCCCGCAGGCCTGCGGCCAGCGCCTGGATGCCGACCCGCGCGTCGCCGACCAGCGGTACGCCGGCGTGCTTGGCGGCGTCGAGCCCGGTCACGTTGAGGTTGACGAAGCGCACCTCGGCGTGGGCGAAGGCGGTGCGGGACGCGGTGGTGAAGTCGGTGTAGCGCGTGCCGATGCCGAGCACCACGTCGGCCTGGGCGGCCAGCCGGTTCGCCGCCGTCGTACCGGTGGAGCCGACCGCCCCGACGCTGCAGGGATGGTCGTAGGGCAGCGCGCCCTTGCCGGCCTGGGTCTCGGCGACAGGGATGCCCGTGGCGTCGGCCAGGGCACGCAGCGCGTCGGTGGCCTCGGCGTAGATCACTCCGCCTCCGGCGACGATCAGCGGGCGACGGGCGCCGCGCAGCAGTGCCACCGCGTCGCTGACCGCGTTCCAGTCGGGCGCCGGCCGCGGGATGCGCCAGGTGCGCTCCTCGAACAGCTCGACGGGCCAGTCGTGCGCCTCGGCCTGCACGTCCTGGGGCAGCGCGAGCGTCACCGCGCCGGTCTCGGCCGGGTCGGTCAGCACCCGCATCGCGCCGATCAGCGCGGCGGGCAGCTGCTCGGGGCGCCACACCCGGTCGAAGAAGCGCGACACCGGCCGGAAGGCGTCGTTGACCGACACGTCGTAGCCGGCCGGGGACTCCAGCTCCTGCAGCACCGGGGCGGCGACCCGGGTGGCGAACACGTCGCTGGGCAGCAGCAGCACCGGGATCCGGTTCACCGTGGCCAGCGCGGCACCGGTGACCATGTTCGTCGACCCGGGTCCGATGGAGGCGGTGCACGCCATCGCCTGCAGCCGGTTGCGGGCGCGGGCGTAGCCGACGGCGGTGTGCACCATCCCCTGCTCGTTGCGAGCCAGCCGGTAGGGCAGCTGCGTGGGGTCCTCCAGCTCGGACTCGAGCAGCGCCTGTCCGAGACCAGCGACGTTGCCGTGCCCGAAGATGCCGAAACAGCCTGGGACCAGCCGTTGCCGCTGGCCGTCGCGTTCGCTCCACTGGCGCGCCAGGAACCGCACCACGGCCTGGCCGACCGTGAGCCGCACCGTCTGCCTCATCGCGTCCCCTCCTGGCTGCTGCCCGCGCCTGGTCCGCTCATCGGCAGGCGAGGGTCCACCTCCTGCTCGGCCCAGGTGTCGCGGATCCACCCGTGTCGCGGGTCGTCACAGATCTTCCAGGCCCTCTCCGCCCCCGGGCCGGCCATCACGTTCAGGTAGTACAGGTCGTAGCCCGGGGTGGCCATCGACGGCCCGTGCCAGCCGTGCGGGATCAGCACCACGTCGCCGCCGCGCACCTCGGCCAGGACGTCGACCGGCCGGTCGGGCTCGCCGTACACCCGCTGGTAGGCGACCCCGCGGGAACCCGCGTCCGGCAGCGCGCCGTGCGGACCGTCGCCGACCTCGTAGTAGTAGATCTCCTCCAGCACGCTCTCCCCCTCCCGCGCGGTGTCGTGCTTGTGCGGCGGGTAGGAGGACCAGTTTCCCCCGGGGGTGAGCACCTCGCAGGCGATCAGGTTGTCGGCGTCGAACGCGTCGGGGGTGCAGAAGTTGTTCACCTGGCGGCTGCACTGCCCGGCGCCGCGCAGCTCCACCGGCACGCTCTCGGCAGGTCCGTAGCGCGCGGTCAGCCGCCGCTCGCACCGCGCGGAGGGTACGGCGAAGCGGCCGCCCTCCTCGCTGGACACGGTGACCTCCGCGTCGCGCGGGACGTAGGCGAAGTCGGTGACGCCGGTGAACACCGACTCGCGGCCGGACAGCGCGAAGCGCTCGCCGTCGCAGGTCACCGTGCACGCCCCGCTCAGCGGCAGCACCAACGCCTCGGCCTCGCCGGTCTCGAAGGTGGCCGAGCCGCCGGGCGGCAGCTGGAGCACCCGCAGGCCACTGAACTCCCACCCCGCGTCCTCGGGCGCGATCGACAGCGCCCAGGGCGCACTTCCGGTCGAGCCGGACGGCACGTGCAGCCGGGCGCCGGTGTGGGTGGTGCTCGTCGTCATCGTGGGATCACCTCATCAGCCCGACCGCCGCGTCCACGGCGGCCGGGACCTCTCCGTCGGGGGGGAACAGCAAGGACCGGCCCACCACGAGGCCTCGCGCGGAGGGGTGTTCGAGCACGCGGCGCCAGGTGGCGAACGTGCCGGTCTGGTCGGGGCTGACCTCGCCGCCGAGCAGCAGGACCGGGAGTCCGGTGGCCTCCAGCACCCGGTCCATGCCGTCGGTGACCGGAAGCTTGAGCCAGGTGTGCGCCGAGGTCCCGCCCAGGCCCGCGGCGACGGTGGCCGAGCGGACCACGGCCTCGGTGGACAGGTCGTTGCGGACCCGGCCGTCGACCCGGTGGGAGATGAACGGCTCGACCATCGCCATCAGGCCGTGTCCGGCGAGGTCGTCCACGGCCCGGGCGCAGGACTCCAGCGCGGAGGCGGTCGCCGGGTCGGCGGGATCGATGCGCAGCAGCATCTTGCCGCCCTGCCAGCCCATCCGGTCCACGGCTGCGGCGGTGTAGGCGGTGAACCGGTCGTCGATCTCGAAGCTGGTGCCGGCCAGGCCGCCGCGGTTCATCGAGGCGATCACCACCTTGCCCTCGAGGGCGCCGAGCAGCAGCAGGTCCTCGAGCACGTCGGCGGTGCCCAGCACTCCGTCCACGCCGGGACGAGCGAGCGCCGCGCACAACCGCTCCACCAGCTCCCGCCGGTTGGCCATCGCCATCGGGTCTGCCCCCGCGCGCAGTGCCCCCCGGGCAGGGTGGTCGGCGGCGAGCAGCATCAGCCGCCCGTCCTCGCCGACCAGGCCCTTCGGACGGGTACGCCGCCTCGCGGCCTCGAAGATCGCCTCGGGGTGGCGCACCCGCGTCTCGAGCAGCTCCGCCCAGGTCAGCCGGTCAGGCATCGACGGACCTCCGATCCGCGAGGAGCTGGTCGACCTCCACCGTGGTGGGCATCGCCTCGGAGCAGGCCAGCCGGCCGGCGACGATCGCGCCGGCGGCGTTGGCGAAGTGGAGGAGCCGGTCCAGCTCCCAGCCGGCGAGCAGCCCGTGGCACAGCGCCCCACCGAAGGCGTCCCCGGCGCCGAGGCCGTTGACGACGTCCACGGGGACCGGCGGGGAGACCACGGCCTCGTCCGGCGAGGCGGAGGCGGCGGGCCGCCGCCGCTCGCCGCGCACGCCGGCCGGCCCCTGCTTGACCACGGCCAGTTCGACGCCCCGGGCGAGCAGGGCCTGGGCCGCGGCGTGGGCGTCGGTCTCGCCGACCGCGACCTCGCACTCCTCGCGGTTGCCGACGGCGACCGTGACGTGAGCGAGCGCCTCGTGCAGGCAGCGGCGGGCCTCCTCCGGGTGCGGCCAGAACATCGGCCGGTAGTCGAGGTCCAGCACCGTGATGCCGCGACGTGCGCGCGCCTCCAGCGCCCGCAGCGTGGCGCTGCGGCTTGGCTCGTCGCACAGCCCGGTGCCGGTGACCCAGAAGACGTCCGCCTCGCGGATCGCGTCCAGGTCCAGCTCGCCGGGGTGGATCTCCAGGTCGGGCGCCTTGGGCTGGCGGTAGAAGTAGAGCGGGAAGTCGTCGGGCGGGAAGATCTCGCAGAAGGTCACCGGGGTCGGCAGCCCCTCCACCGGGGTGACGAACCGGTCGTCCACGCCGTAGCCGGCCAGCGCCTGGTGGACGAAGCGGCCGAACGGGTCGTTCCCGGTGCGGGTCACCACGGCGGCACGCCGCCCGTGTCGTGCCGCGGCCACGGCGACGTTGGTGGCCGAGCCGCCGAGGTACTTCGCGAACGACGTCACGTCCTCCAGGCCGACCCCGGTCTGCTGGGGGTAGATGTCGACGCCGACCCGACCCATGGTCAGCACCTCGAGGTGCTCGTGGCGGACCGGAGTCGCGGCCCGGGCCGCGCCGCTCACGGTGCCACCGCCCGCAGGTGGTCCAGGCTGGCTCGGACGTCGGCGACAGGTCCCGCGCCGGCCGGATCGGCGGTGAGCATGATGTCCTGCTCGAGGACGTACCAGCCGGCGTACCCGTGATCCTCGAGCGTGCGCACCATCGCCGCGATGTCCACGTCTCCGGCGCCCAGCGGGGCGAACACCCCCTCGGGGATCGCGTCGCCGTAGGCGATCTCGCCGCGGCGGACCCGCTCGGCCAGGTCGGCACGCACGTCCTTGAGGTGCACGTGCACGACCCGGTCCACGTGGTCGCGGACGAGTGCCACCGGGTCGGTGCCCCCGACCAGCAGGTGTCCGGTGTCCACGCAGAGCCCGACGTCGGAGCCGTCGACGACCCGCTGCACGTCCTGCGCGGTCTCGACCATGGTGCCCACGTGCGGGTGCAGCGCCGCGGTCAGTCCGAGCTGCTCGGTCCGCGCGTCGATCCGGTCCAGGTTGTCGAGCAGTGTGCGCCAGCCCTCGTCGTCGAGCTGCGGGCGCGCGTCGTACCCGTCGGCCCCGGTGAACGCGGCGAGGACCACGACACCGGCGCCGACGGCGCGGGCGCGGGCGGCGAACGCCTCCACCTGCGGGAGCGGGTCGTGCGCGGGGTCGTGCAGCAGCACCGGAAGGAAGCCGCCCAGCGGCTGCAGGTCGTAGCGGCCCAGCAGCGCCGCCACGTCCTCCGGCGCGTCGGGCAGGAACCCGTCGGGGCCGAACTCGGTGGCGGTGATGCCCAGCTCGCGCATCTCGCGGAGCACCCGGTCCGGGGACAGCTGGTGGCCCCAACCGGGGACCTCGCACACGCCCCAGGAGATGGGGGCTGCGGCGATCCGCGCGTCGAACGCGTCCTGCGTCGTCCGGGTGGTCGGGCGGGTCATCGGCGTACCTCGCTCACGTCGACGGGTCGGTTCCGGGCACGGGAGAGCTCAGCCGCCTCGGCGACGTAGAAGGCTTCCAGCGCGTCGTGGGGCGTGCAGGGGCTCGGGCCGCCGTCGCGGGCCAGGGTCACGAACGCCTCGATCTCCGCGCGGTAGGCGGCGGCGAACCGCTCGGCGAAGCTCGGGTGCGGCTCTCCCGACGGGAAGGTGACGCCGGCCTCCAGGGAGGTCAGCGGCGTGTGGGCGTCCAGCCCCACCGCGACCGAGTCCCGCTCGCCCAGCAGCTCGAGCCGCACGTCGTGTCCGGCGCCGTTGTAGCGGGTGCTCGCCACGGTGGCCAGCGTGCCGTCGTCGAGGGTCAGCAGGGCCGCCGCGGTGTCGACGTCGCCGTGCTCGGAGAAGTACGCCGCTCCGGCGTTGCTGCCCTGCGCGAAGACGGAGACGATCTCGTGACCGGTCAGCCAGCGGATGCTGTCGAAGTCGTGCACCAGGCAGTCCCGGAACAGGCCGCCGGAGCCGGCGATGAACTCCTCCGGCGGCGGCGCCGCGTCCGAGGTGATCGAGCGGATCCCGTGCAGCCAACCGAGCCGCCCTTCGGCGAGCATCCGCCGCGCGGCCCGGTAGGCCGGGTCGAACCGGCGCTGGAAGCCCATCTGCACCGCGACGCCGGAGCCGTCGATCGCGGCGATGACCTCCAGCGTCGCCGGCACGTCGTGGGCCAGCGGTTTCTCGCAGAAGGTCGGGATGCCCGCAGCGACGGCCTGCTTCACGAGGGCCGGGTGCGCGGCCGTGGCGGTGGCGACGACGACCGCGTCCACGTCCGCGGCCAGGAGCTCGGCGAGCGACCCGACCGCCTTGACGTCCAGGTGGGCCGCGACCGCCTCGGCGCGCGCGGCGTCGACGTCGGCGACGACCAGCTCGTCCACGTCGGGCAGCTGGTGCAGCACCTCGGCGTGCAGCCGGCCGATGCGACCGCAACCGGCGAGTCCGAGCCGCAGTCCGTTGTCCGGTCGGTTCGGCATGGAGCCGGGTCCACCTCCTTCGGGCTGACGTGACGACGACCACGAGTCTGTGGCGGCCCGGGCACCACTGTCAAGCATTTGTCTTGACATATTTACGTACGGACTTTTCTGGTTACCATGCTCGCGTGACCACCCGTCCTCGGATCAGCCTGGACCGCTCGAGCCCGGTGCCGCTGTACTTCCAGATCGCCGAGCAGCTCGAGCGCGCCATCTCGGACGGGCAGCTCGCCCCCGGCGACAAGATGGACAACGAGATCGCGTTGGCCGCCGAGCTGGGACTCTCCCGGCCGACCATGCGCCAGGCGATCCAGGTGCTGGTGGACAAGGGCCTCCTGGTCCGCAAGCGGGGCGTGGGCACCCAGGTGGTGCAGAACCGGATCCGCCGCTCGGTGGAGCTGACCAGCCTGCACGACGACCTCGACCGGGCCGGGAAGCATCCCCGGACCACGGTCCTCCGTCTGGAGCTGGGTGAGGCCGGACCGGAGGCACGCGACCACCTCGGGCTCGCCGACGGGGACCTGGTCTGGGACCTGGAGCGGCTTCGCTACGCCGGCGACGAGCCACTGGCCCTGCTGCACAACACCGTCCCGCGCGCGGTCGCGGACCTCGGAGCGGTGGACCTGGACCGCACGGGCCTGTACGAGGTGTTGCGGGCGCGCGGGGTGCACATGCGGGTCGCGAACCAGGAGATCGGTGCACGCCGTGCCCGCCCGTGGGAGGCGCAGCTGCTCCGGGAGCCCGAGGACGCGCCGCTGCTCACCATGCAGCGCACCGCCTACGACGACGGCGGTCGTGCCGTCGAGTACGGCACTCACGTCTACCGTCCCGACCTCTACTCGTTCCAGCTCACGCTGGTCGACCGGTGAGGGCCATCAGCCCGCCGGCCCCGCCGAGACCACCGAAGCCAGCACCGAAGCCAGCACCGAAGGAGACCCGATGAACCTGCTCGCCGACAAGGTGGTCCTCGTCAGCGGAGGCACCCAGGGCCTGGGCGCCGGGATCGCCCGCGCCGCCGCGCGCGAGGGCGCGCGTGCCGTGACCGTCACCGGACGGCGCGAGGAGCCCGGTCGCCGGCTGGTCACCGAGATCGAAGGGCTGGGCACGAAGGCGCTCTTCGTCCCGACCGACGTCGCCGACGTGGACCAGGCGCAGGCCTCGGTGCGCGCGACCGTGGCGGCCTTCGGCCGGGTGGACTGCCTGGTCAACGCTGCGGGCCTGACCACGCGCGGCAGCCTGCTCGACACCAGCCCGGAGCTGTTCGACCAGCACGTCGCGGTCAACCTGCGCGGCCCCTTCTTCCTGATGCAGGCTGCCGTCGCGGACATGGTGTCGCGCAGCGAGCCGGGCACGGTCGTGAACATCCTGTCCACCTCCGAGCTGGGCGGGCAGCCCTATCTGGCGCCCTACGTCGCCAGCAAGGCCGGCCTGGCCGGGGTCACACGCAACGCCGCCTACGCGCACCGCTGGGACCGGATCCGGATCAACGGCCTGGACATCGGCTGGACCGACACCGAGGGCGAGGACGCCATCCAGCGCAGGTTCCACGGCGCCGGCGACGACTGGCGCGACCGGGCCGCCGAGAAGCTGCCGATGGGCAAGCTGGGACAGGTCGAGGAGATCGCCGACTTCGTGGTCTTCCTGCTCTCCGAGCGAAGCGGCGTGGTGACCGGCTCGGTCATCGACTGGGACCAGAACGTCTTCGGCGGGCTCGACTAGTCCGTCGCAACACCGCGACAACACGACACAACCGCCACAACACCCAGAGCCCTCGAAGGGAGCAAGTATGCGCATCGGCGTGATCGGTCTCGGCCGGATCGGTGCCTTCCACGTGACCACCCTGGCCGCGCTGCAGTCCGTGGACCAGGTGGTGGTCGCCGACCTCGACCGGGAGCGCGCCCGCGAGGTCGGCGAGCGCACCGGCGCGGAGGTGGTCGACACGCCGGAGGAGGTGCTGCGCTCGGGCGTGGACGGCGTGGTCATCGCCGCGGCCACGCCGGTGCATCCCGAGCTGCTGCTGGCGGCCGTGGGGGCCGGGAAGCCCGCGTTCTGCGAGAAGCCGGTGGCCGCGAGCACCGAGGCCGGCCTCGACCTGGCACGCCGGCTGTCGGGCTCGGACGTCCCGGTCCAGCTGGGCTTCCCCCGCCGCTTCGACGCCGGCTTCGCAGCCGCCCGTGCCGCGGTGCGCTCCGGCGAGCTGGGATGGCTGCACACCGTGCGCGCCACCACGCTGGACCCGGCGCCGCCGCCGCCGGCCTACGTGGCCGCCTCCGGCGGGATCTTCCGGGACTGCGCGGTGCACGACTTCGACGCGGTCCGCTGGGTCACCGGGCGCGAGGTCACCGAGGTGTACGCCACCGGCGCCAACCGCGGTGAGGCCTTCTTCGCCGAGATGGGCGACGTCGACACGGCCGCCTCGGTGCTGACCCTCGACGACGGCACGCTCGCGGTGGTCTCGAACACCCGGTACAACCCGCGCGGCTACGACGTCCGGCTGGAGGTGCACGGCGCGCAGGACAGCATCGCCGTCGGCCTCGAGGACCGGCTGCCGCTGCGCTCCGTGGAGCCGGGAGCGACCTTCCCCTCCGGGACTCCGCACACCTTCTTCATGGACCGGCTCGCCGACGCGTTCCGTGCCGAGCTGGCGGCGTTCGTGGAGGTGGCGGACGGCACGCGGGAGTCGCCGTGCACGCTCACCGACGCGCTGGAGAGCGAGCTGGTCGCGCAGGCCTGCCAGACCTCGCTGCGCGAGCACCGCCCGGTCGAGATCGAGGAGGTCCGCGCCGCCTTGCAGCCACTCAGCCGTTGAGGTCCGCGGGAACGTCCACGTCACGCCCGGTCGCCAGAGCGCCGCACTCCACCAGCACCGGCGGGTGGCTACGCAGGTAGTCCCGGGCGCCGTGATCACCGGTCGCGGTGGCGCGGACCCCGGGCCAGTGATCGCGACCCAGCAGCACCGGGTGCCCGGCACGCCCGGCGTACGACGCCCTCGCCAGGGCAGCCGGCCCGTCCGGCGCGCGCTGCAGCACCTCGCGCACCACCTCCGGCCCGACGTCGGGCAGGTCGACGAGCAGCACCAGGGCGCGCCCGGCCGCACCGCCCTCGGCGGCACCGAGACCGGTGCGCAGGGAGGCACCCATCCCCTCGTCCCACTCGTCGGCCACCACGGTCGCCACGCGCGCGTCCTCGCCGAGGCCGAACCCCTTGAGCAGCGTGGCCGCCTCCTCCGCGCCGGCGCCCAGCACGACGAGAACCTCCTCGCAGCCGCCGTCGAGCAGCGCGGACACCGCGCGCACCAGGAACGGGGTGCCCGCCCGGTCGCACAGCAGCGCCTTCGGGCCACCGATCCGGCGCCCCGCCCCGGCGGCCAGCAGCAGCCCCACCGTGGTCGAGCCGGTCAACGGCGTGCCCCCGACGGGTGCGGCCGGGAGACCGGCACCCACAAGGTGTACCGGTCGGCGCGGTAGGTGGCGCGGGCCACCTCGACCGCGACGTCGCCGGCGAACGCCCGCCGCGCCACGCGCAGCACCGGCGAGCCGATCGGCACCTCGAGGAGCTCGGCCTCCTCGGCCCGGGCCAGGTCGGCGTCGACCGAGTCCTCGCCCCAGGTGGGGAGCAGCTCGCGCGCCTTCAGGTCGGCGTACAGGCTCTGTGGAAGCGGCCGGTCCAGGAAGCCCGGCACGACCTTGTCGGCGAGGTACGCGTCCTCGAGGCACATCGGCGTACCGTCGGCGAGGCGCAGCCGCTGCCAGTGCACCACCCGCTCCCCCTGCTCGATCTCCAGGGCCCGCGCCACGCCCGGGCCGGCGGCCTCCATCCGGGCCAGCAAGGTCCGCGCGCCGGGCTTGAGCCCGCGACGCGCCATCTCCTCGGAGTAGCTCGACAGCCGTAGCGGGACATCCACCCGGGTCCGCGCCACGAACGTGCCGCGCCCGGGCACCCGTTCGAGCAGCCCTTCGCCGACGAGCGCGTCCAGCGCCTGCCGCACCGTCATCCGGGCCACCCCGAAGCGCTGGACCAGCTCGCGCTCCGAGGGGGCCGGGCTGCCGGGCTCGGCCCCCTCGATGAGGTCGCGGACGTACTCGCGGACCTGCACGTGCTTGAGCACCGTCGGTCGAGTCCGGTCTGGTGGGGTGATCACCTCACCCATGACACCTCCCCATCCCACCCCGTCGCTCTACCTTAGCCCCGGCGTCGCCCGGATGGGGCCCCCGAATCACTCGGTTGCGATGGCGCGGAGCACGTCCAGCCGTGCGGCCCGCCGGGCCGGCAGGACCGCGGCGAGCACCCCGACGGCGGCCGAAGCCAGGACGAACCCGGCAAGCTGCACCCCGGGCACGACCAGGACCTCCAGGCCCTCGCTCCGCAGGGCGTCGACCAGCGCGACCCCGAAGACCACGCCGAGGGCCACCCCGAGCAGGGTGCCGACGACGGCGATCGACACCGCCTCGAGCCGGAAGACGGCACGCAGCTGCCGGCGGCCCAGCCCGATGGCACGCAGCAGCCCCACCTCGCGGGTGCGCTCGACGACCGAGAGGGCCAGCGTGTTCACGATCCCGAGGACGGCGATCACCAGTGCCAACCCGAGCAGCGCGTAGACCAGCACCAACAGCTGGTCGATGGGGGCCCGCTGCTCGTCGGCGAACTCCGCCTGGTCCTTGACGGTCACCGTGGGCAGCTCTGCGGTCTGCTGCTCGACCCGGTCGCGCAGCGCGGAGACGTCGACCCCCGGCTCGGCCCCGACCAGGAGCAGCGCGTCGGCCGGCTCGAACCCGGCCTTGCGGAGCGTGTCGAGGGTGGTGACCAGCGGGTAGCCGAGGACCGGGTTGTCCTCGAAGATCCCGACCACCTCGTAGTGCCGCATCCCGACCGGCATGCCGTAGTCGATTCGGTCACCGACCGCGATGTGGTCGTCCTCGGCAAGGCTCTGCGAGACCAGGATCGTCCCGGTGTGCACGCGGTCGAGGTCGCCCTCTACCAGCGACAGGTCGACCACCCGGGACAGTGCGGCCGGGTCGACCCCGGTGATGCCCTGCCCGTGCCCGTCGTACTGCCCGACGCCGTGGCGCAGCCGCGCCACCGACGCCACCCCGTCGACGCCCTCGACGCGATCGGCCACCGAGGGGGAGAACGGCACCCCGATGGCGTTGGACACCACGAGGTCGCCGACGAAGTTCTGCTCGATGGCCTTGTCCACGCTGGCCTTCGCCGAGGCCCCCAGCACCGACATGGTGGTCACCAGGGTCAGCCCGATCATCAATGCGGAGGCGGTGGCGGCGGTCCGACGCGGGTTGCGCAGGGTGTTCTGCCCGGCCAGGCGGCCGACGCTGCCGAACACCCGGTGGTACGCCGCGGCCGCCGCGTGCAGCACCGGCCGACTCAGCACCGGAGCCGCTGCGGCGGTGCCGAGCAGGAGCAGCAGCGCGCCCCCGCCGATCCACCAGGCCGGCTCCGCGACGTCGGCGTACAAGCCCGTCCCGCCGAGGACCGCTCCGACCACGCCGAGCCCGGCCCCGAGCACGGTGCGCCGGCGCAGGGCAGACTCCGGCATCGCCACGTCGTCGCGCAGCGCCGCCACCGGGGCGATCCGCGCCGAGCGCCGGGCGGGCAGGTAGGCGGCGACCATGGTCACCAGCACGCCGACGGCGTAGGAGACGAGCACGGTGCGCGGGGCGAAGACCAGGTCCGTGCCGGACATGTCCAGGCCGAACGTCGCGAACAACGACCGGATGCCCATGGCCAGCAGCAGGCCGAGACCGAGTCCGATGCTGGCGCCGGCGACTCCGAGCATGAACGCCTCGAACAGCACCGACCGGCTCACCTGGCCACGGGAGGCGCCCAGCGCGCGCAGCAGTGCCAGCTCCTTGCTGCGCTGGGCGACCAGGATGGAGAAGGTGTTGACGATCAGGAAGCTGCCGACCAGCAGCGCGATGCCGGCGAACACCAGCAGGAAGGTGCTGATGAAGGAGATCGCCTCGAGCAGGTCACTGGCCATCTCGTCCGAGGCGACGTCACCGGTGACGGCCTCCACCCCGGAGGGAAGCACGGCCGCCACCTCGTCGCGCAGCTCCTGCTGGGACACCCCGTCGGCGGCGGTCACCCAGATGTCGTGGAACCGGTCGCGCCCGTCGAGGAACAGCTGCTGGGCGGTCGCGGTGTCGAAGAGGGTGAAGGTCGCCCCGTTGGTGGAGCCGCGCTCGCCGTACTGCACGATGCCGACCAGCCGCGGGTGCAGGACCGCGCGGTCGCTGGAGGTGACCAGGTGCACCCGGTCGCCGAGCACGTAGCCGGCGCGCTCGGCGGTGGCTTCATCGATGGCCACCTCGCCCGGCCCGTTCGGCGCGCTGCCCGCGGTGATGTGCAGGCCCGCGACGCCGTGGCCGGCCGGGGCGCCGGTGTAGTTCCCGCCCAGGCCGGGCGCACCCTGGGCGCCCACGAGCTTGCCGTCCGTGCCGACCACGAAGACGCCGAAGGTGGTCACGTTGCCGTCCACCCGAGCGGCTCCGTCGACGTCGGCCAGCCGGTCGACCAGGTCGGCCGGCAGGGAGCGGGTGGTGGGGTTGCCGTCGTCGCCGGTGGCGCCCGCGGGCCGCACCACCACGTCGCCGGCGCTAGCCGCGAACACCTCGGTGAAGCTGCGGCTCAGGGTGTCGGTGAACACGTAGGACCCCGCGACGAAGGCGACGCCGAGCACGATCGCGAAGGTGCTCATCAAGAGTCGTACCTTGCGGGCGAGCAGGCTCTTCCAGGCAGCGCGCAGCATCACTCACCCACCGCGACGGCGTTGCCACGGGCGGCGTCGTCCATCCGGGACATCCGGGCCAGCACCTCGTCGCGGTCCGGCCGGGCGAGCTCGTCGACCACACGACCGTCGCTGAGGAAGACCACGCGATCGGTCGCCGCGGCCGCCACCGGATCGTGGGTGACCATGACGATGGTCTGGCCGAACGTGTCGACCGAACGACGCAGCAACGCGAGCACCTCGGCGCCCGAGCGTGAGTCGAGGTTGCCGGTCGGCTCGTCGGCGAAGACGATGTCGGGCCGGCTGGCCAGCGCCCGGGCCACCGCCACGCGCTGCTGCTGCCCGCCGGACAGCTCCTGGGGCCGGTGCCCCAGCCGGGAGCGCAGGCCCACGGCCTCGATGACGGTGTCCAGCCACTCCGTGTCCGGCCGGCGCCCGGCGATGGACAGCGGCAGGGTGATGTTCTCCTCCGCGGTCAGGGTGGGCACCAGGTTGAAGGCCTGGAAGACGAAGCCGATCCGGTCGCGCCGCAGCCGGGTCAGCTCCTTGTCGCGCAGCGTGGACAGGTCGACGTCGCCGATGAGCACCGAGCCGCTGGTCGCGGTGTCCAGCGCGGCGGCGCAGTGCATCAGCGTGGACTTGCCGGAGCCGGAGGGCCCCATGATCGCGGTGAACTCGCCGGCGTAGAGGTCGAGGTCCACGTCGTCGAGGGCGACGACGCGGGCGGCGTCGCGGCCGTAGGTCTTGGTCAGGTGGCGGATCCGCGCGGCGGGCGTGCGGGCGTCGTGAGCGTTCATGCTGATCAACCTAGGATCGTCGATGCGGTGGCGACATCGGACTCACCCCCGGCGTCACCCTGATCCGGCCCTGAGCCGCCCCCGACCGGGGCCTCAGGATGTGGTCGCACCGCCGCCCCCTCCGCGACCCGCCACACGCCGGCACCCAAGGGTAGAACACACGTTCGAAGCGCGGGTAGGATTCCGCGCATGACTGTGGATTTCCAGGAATCCCTGTTCGACGGGATGCCGGTCTCCGGAGCGGAGACGAGTGCGGGGCCGGGGCCGGCGGCAGGCCCGGCGCTGGGAGACCTCGGCCGGCAGGTACGCCGGCACCAGCTGAGCCACGGAGCCTGGGTCGACGCCTGCCCGGGATGGGTCAGCGGGTCGGCCGACCTGTTCGCGAAGCTGGTGCGCACCGTCCCGTGGCACGCGGAGCGGCGAGAGATGTACGAACGGGTCGTCGACGTACCCCGCCTGCTGAAGTTCTATGGCGAGGGCCAGACGCTTCCTGACGCCCTGCTCGAGCGGGCCCGCGCGGCCCTGAGCGATCACTACCGCGCCGAGCTCGGTGAGGACTTCACCACCGCCGGGCTGTGCTACTACCGCGACGGGCGCGACTCGGTTGCCTGGCACGGCGACACCATCGGTCGCAGCCGCACCGAGGACACCATGGTGGCCATCGTCTCCTTCGGCGAGCCGCGGCGGCTGTCGCTGCGCCCGCGCCAGGGCGTGCCCGGGGCCGACGGCGACCGGCAACGTCGCCTCGAATTCCTGCTCGGCCACGGGGACCTGGTGGTGATGGGCGGGTCCTGCCAGCGGACCTGGGAGCACGCGATCTTGAAGACGTCCCGCCCGGTCGGCCCCCGGATCAGCGTGCAGTTCCGCCCGCGCGGCGTGCGCTGAGCCCCGCCGCGCGGCGTGCGATGAGCTGCGCCCGCGCGGCGTGAGCTGTGCTCCGCCCGCGGCCGGTCCGGCGTCCCCCGCGGCCGCGGCGTACCACTTCCCTCGCGGTCCCAGCACACCCCACGACGAGCTCCGCACGGGAAGTGCCGGTTCGACAACAGACCTTGATGAAACCGGGGCGGCCGGGGCGCATGGGGGTGTACGTCGGGCCCGGAGCCGCACCGGTCGACGGGCACGCAACAGGGCCCCGGCCGAAGCCGGGGCCCTGAAGACAGCGCCTGTGCAGCGCCTGTGCAGCGCGGCGCGCGAGCTTGCGCGCCCGTCAGCGGGACGGACTCAGAAGTCCATGCCGCCCATGCCGCCCGCGTCGCCACCCGGCATCGCGGGCTGCTTCTCGGGCTTGTCGGCCACGACGGCCTCGGTGGTGAGGAACAGCGCGGCGATGGAGGCGGCGTTCTGCAGCGCAGAGCGGGTCACCTTCGCCGGGTCGATGATCCCCTCGGAGATCATGTTGACGTACTCACCGGTCGCGGCGTTGAGACCGAAGCCGGGCTCGAGGCCCCGCACCTTCTCGGCCACGACGCCGCCCTCGAGGCCGGCGTTCACCGCGATCTGCTTGAGCGGAGCCTCGGTGGCCAGCCGCACGATGGCGGCACCGGTGGCCTCGTCGTGGGACAGCTCGAGCTTCTCGAACGCCTTGTCGGCGGCCTGGACGAGCGCCACGCCACCACCGGCGACGATGCCCTCCTCGACGGCGGCCTTGGCGTTGCGCACGGCGTCCTCGATGCGGTGCTTGCGCTCCTTGAGCTC
>DASSVD010000205.1:0-3704 GCA_035706365.1 Nocardioidaceae bacterium | reverse complement strand
GGCCAGCAGCGCGGACTCGCCGAATACCTCCAGCGCAGCCAGCTCGGCGCCGCGCTTGGCCGCCGCGTAGTCGCCCCCGTCAGTGCTGTCCGGGGAGGCGTCGACGACCGGGGCGCTCTCGTCCACGCCGGACGGGATCGGCCAGCGGTAGACAGAGCGGCTGGACACGTAGCCGTAGTGGTCGACCCGACCGGCCAACATCCGCGCCGCGTCCCGCACCACGACCGGAGCCCCGGACCAGGTGTCGACGACCGCGCCCCACCGGTCGTCGCCCAGCGCCTCGGCCAGCGCGGACGGGTCGGCGCGGTCGGCATGGCGCGCGTCGACCGCCGTCGCAGCCGGCGGCGCGCTGCCCCGGTTGAGCGTGGTCACCCGGTGGCCGCGGCGCACCGCTTCCAGGACCACGCACCGACCGACGAACCGGGTCCCGCCGAGCACGAGGAGTCGCATCCTGTGATCATGCCCGGTGCCCTAGGGTCGGTCCATGCCCGCCCACCGGCTCAGCCTTGAGAAAGCGCGTCGCATCGCGGTCAGCGCGCAGCTGCTCGACGCACCCCGCCCGGAGGCGCTCGTCCCGGTCGTCGAGCGGCTGTCGTTCGTGCAGATCGACCCGACTGCCGCCGTGGCGCCCAGCGCGGACCTGGTGCTGTGGAGCCGGCTCGGGTCGGCGTACTCCCCGGGCGACCTGGTGCACGCCGTCGAGACCGAGCGCTCGCTGGTGGAGACGGTCGCCTTCATCCGGCATCCCCGCGACCTTGCCGCGGTCATCGCGGAGGTGCGGGAGGCCGAGCCCGACGGGTTCCTGAGCTCCTGGCTGAAGGCCAACGAGCCGTTCCGGCGCGACATCATCGACCGACTGGGCGAGGCCGGGCCGCTGCTGTCGCGCGACATCCCCGACACCTGCGTCGAGCCGTGGCCTTCGAGCGGATGGACCAACAACCGCAACGTCACCAAGATGCTGGAGGCGATGGCGCGGCGGGGCCAGGTGGCGATCTCCGGGCGCAAGGGGCGCCAGCGGTTCTGGGACCTGCCCGAGCGGGTCTACCCCGATCCGTTGCCCGAGCTCACCCTCGAGGAGGCGCGCCGCGTCCGCGGCGAGCGCCGGCTCGCGGCCCTGGGCATCGCCCGGGGCAGCGGCACCCAGACGCCGGGGGAGTCGCCGTTCGTCGGCGAGGCCGGCGAGGAGGCGGTGGTGGAGGGCACGCCGGGCGTGTGGCGAGTGCACCCGGACTACCTCGACCGGCCGTTCACCGGGCGCACCGCGCTGCTCTCGCCGTTCGACCGGCTGGTGCACGACCGGGTCCGCGCCGAGCAGCTGTTCGACTTCGAGTACGTACTGGAGATGTACAAGCCCAAGGACCAGCGCCGGTGGGGCTACTTCGCGCTTCCGGTGCTGCACGAGGACCGCCTCGTCGGCAAGCTCGACGCGAAGGCCGAACGCAAGCGGGGCCGGCTGGTGGTGCACGCGCTGCACGAGGACGTTCCGTTCACCGCGGCGATGACCGCGGCGGTGGAGGCGGAGGTGGACGCCCTCGCCGCCTGGCTGGGCTTGGAGGTGGAGCGCTGACCGACCCGCTCAGGAGCTGCGCGAGGCGGGCAGGGCGCCGCTGTCCTTGATCAGCTTCCACGCCGTGTCGCGGCGCTTCTCCGCGAAGTGCGCGGTCAGGTGGTGGGCGTCGCGCCAGACGATCTGGCCCTTGTAGACCGGCGGGCACACCGGCGCCGTCGGGCAGAACGCCGGATTGAGATTCACGGTGTAGAAGTTCTCGTGCTCCGCGGCGGCGGTCAGGTAGAACCCGTCGGTGGGGCGGTTCTTGCCCGAGATCGCCACGGCGCACTCCTCGGGCTTGCCGGTGCGCGCCAGGCAGTCGGTCGGGTTGAACTTCTCCGCCGCGACGATGGTCTCCACCATCAGCGTCCGGTCGGCGACCTTGTCGATCTTGCGCAGCGTCTGCTTGGTGGAGCGCAGGATCGCGCGGTGCAGCTTGTCGTGATGCCCGTCGCGCTCGGTCAGGCGGCTCTTCCAGTGCTTCTCGTCGTCGCGCGGGGAGCTGGTCACGATCACCAGGTCGGGATCCAGCTCGGGCAGCACCTTGTCGTACCACCCCACCCGTGCCTGCGTGCACTGCTGCTGCCGCGCCTTGGGGGACTGCAGGTTCTTGAGATTCTCCTGCCACGGACAGCCGGCGACGGCGTTCATGGACAGGGTGAAGTCGTGCTCCTCGGCCAGCGTGGTGAACATCCGCGAGAGCATCCGCGCGTGGCTGTCGCCGATCACCAGGATGTGCGGCCCGCTGCCCTCGTGCAGGATGCAGTCGCGCGGGTTCTCGGCGGTGCAGGAGTGCTCCTCGCCGGTGTCGTCCTCCACCGCCTTCCAGTCCACGCTGTCGGGCACCTTCGCCTTGCGTACGTCGGGCTCGGCCGCAGGGTCCGTCGCCGCGCTGGTCCCCGGCGCCTGCTTGGCTGCGACCAGGGCTGGCTCGCGCTCCTGCTTGAGTGCCCAGGGGACGAGCGTCGCGGCGACCAGGGCGCTGCAGGCCACCCCGACGACGGCGGTCTGCCAGGGGAACCGGTCGAGGCGCTTGGTACGCCGGATCGGCAGCTCGAGCAGTTCGGCCGAGGCGGCGGCCATCGCGGTCGCGAGCACGCCGGCGAGCACCGCCAGCAGCTCGGGGCCGATGTCGAGGGTGCGCGCGAGGATGAGCACGATCGGCCAGTGCCACAGGTAGGTGGCATAGGAGATCTGGCCCAGGTACACCGGCGTACGGCGAGCCAGGAGCCGGCCCAGTGGCTGCTTCTCGGCCAGCATCAGGCCGCCGATCAGCAGCACGCACGCGGCGGTGCCGGCCAGCCCGCGCACCGAGCGATCCAGGGGTACGACATCCAGGCACAGCACCGCGAAGGCGACCATGCCCAGCACCCCGGTCGCCGCGGCGACTCGGGGAGAGACGTGCACCCGCCAGATCCGGAAGCCCAGCGCCAGCAGCGCGCCGGCGGCCAGCTGGTAGCAGCGGGCGTCGGTGCCGTAGTAGGCGTGCATCGGGTCTGCCTGCGCCCAGTAGAACTGGGCGCCGATGGAGAGGACGCAGATCACCGCGAGGGCGGCGAAGGTGAGCGTGCGCCGGCCGAGCTTGGCCAGCAGCAGGAGCAGGACTGGGAAGACCAGGTAGAACTGCTCCTCGATGGCCAGCGTCCAGAAGTGCAGGAAGGGGCTCTTGTCGATGTTGGCGGCGAAGTAGTCGTTGGCCTGGGCGATGAACCGCCAGTTGGCGACGTAGAGCAGGGCGCTCTGCGCGTCACCGACGATGGAGACCCGCCGGGTGATCGGCTCGATGAGCACGAAGACCAGGCTCGTTGCCACGATCGCGACCCGGGCGGCCGGCAGCAGCCGCCGCACACGGCGCGCGTAGAACGTGCGCAGGCTCACCGTGCCGGTGCGGTCCAGCTCGGTGAGGATCACGTTGGTGACCAGGTAGCCCGAGAGCACGAAGAAGAGGTTCACCGCGATGAAGCCGCCGCTGATCCACGGGATCTCGGTGTGGAACAGGACGATGACGTACATCGCCACCATGCGCAGCCCGTCCAGGGAGGGCCGATAACCCCAGGAAGCACTCACCCGCCCCAGTCTGGCAGGGCCTGGCAAAGCGGTGCCAAGCCCCCGCAAGGCGGTCAGACGTCGGGATCCGGGCGGTCCGGGGCGAGCT
>DASSVD010000204.1:0-12480 GCA_035706365.1 Nocardioidaceae bacterium | reverse complement strand
GCCTCCGTCCGGGGCCCACCGGCCGCTGGGCCGTCGTCGCCACCGCTCTCGGGCTCCCACCGCAACAGGTCGCCGGGCTGGCAGTCGAGAGCCGCGCACAGCGCCTCGAGCGTGGTGAACCGGACCGCCTTCGCCCGGCCGTTCTTGAGCACGGCGAGGTTGGCCGGGGTGATCCCCACCTGCTCGGCCAGGGTGCCCACGGCCATCTTGCGCCGGGCCAGCATCACGTCGATCTCGACGACGATCGGCATCAGATCACCTCGTCGAGCTCGGACTGGAGGTGCCGGGCCTCGGAGTCCAGGGCGACCGCCTGCACCAGCAGCATGCGCAGCACGAACACGATCAGCGCCACGCCGGCCACCACCAGCGCCACCCCGCAGATCAGGGCCACGACGCCGGGCGCGACCTCGTCACCGGGGGTCGTGCGGTTGCTGTGCGCGGCAACCGCCGCGATACCGAAGGTGAGCAGCGACGCACAGGCGATGGCGCCGATCACCACGTCGACGTAGCGGAACGCGGCATGGGAGAAGACGGTGCCGCGGCGCACCATGGTCAGCAGCCGCCAGATGCACACGCCGGTGACCTGCATGGTGACGATGCCCAGGAGCACGATCACCACCAGTGGCACCCGCACCGTGCCCGGGGCGTCGGTCAGGTCCAGCCAGAGCAGGGGCACCAGGATCAGCTGGACCGCCAGCGAGCCGGCGAAGGCCAGGGCGATGACCGCGCGCAGCGCGAGCACAGCAACGTTTCCCATCTGGTCTCCTTGATCGAGGGGCGATGGGAATCTATCGAAAAACGACAGGTGCTGCCAGTTAGGCGCGCGCAGCAGAGCTCAGCTGCTGGTGCTGGGGCTGCCCGCCGGTGCCGTGGCCGTGCTCGTGCACGTGCTGGTGGGCACGGGCGACGGTGTCCCACCCGCGCGCGCCCAGGGTGACCACCGCGACCGGGAAGATCCCGAGGTTCTCCTTGTCGATGTGGTCGCGCAGCTCGGCGAACAACGCTTCCAGGTCGGCGCGCAGGGTGGGGGAGGACCGGTCGAGCTCGCTGAGCAGCTCGTCGAAGGAGGCGTGCTCGGCCTCGAGTTCGGTCACCGCCTCGACGAAGTCGCCCTGGTCGCGCAGCGCGGTGAAGATGCCGGCCTCCTCGCGCCGCACGTGCCGGGTGAGCAGGTCGGCCAGCGCAGCCATCCGGGTCCACGCCCGGTCGAGCTCGTGCAGGTCGAGGAGGCGCCGTACCTCACCGGCGTGGTCGAGAAGCTCCAGGTGCTCGTCCATCAGCTCGGCGATCGGGCCGACTCCGCGGCAGCCGCAGTGCTCACACATACCAGCAGTGTGGCTCCGCGCAGCCTGCCCGAGAAGGGCACTAGGTCCCGATTCGCCCGGGCCGGAGGGTAGAACTGGTCACGCCTCCGGACCGACCGGGGCAGGGAAGGAGCGGCCATGATCGTCGCCGAGTACACGATCCCCGGGATCCACGTCCGCGACCATCTGGTCGAGGTGCCGCTGGACTGGGCGAGCCGATCGGGCTCGCTGCAGGTCTTCGCCCGCGAGCTGTCGGCGCCGCCCCGGCGCGACGAGGACCTGCCGTGCCTGCTCTACCTGCAGGGTGGGCCAGGCGGCAAGAGCCCGCGACCCGCCACGGCGACCGGCTGGATCGGGCGGGCGCTGGAGACCCACCGGGTGATCCTGCTGGACCAGCGCGGCACCGGGCGCAGCTCGCGCGTCGAGGCGGCGACGATGGCGCGGTTCGACACGGACGAGGCCGCGGGTGACTACCTCGCGCACTTCCGCGCGGACTCCATCGTCGCCGACGCGGAGCACCTGCGCACGCACGAGTTCGGCGGGGCGCGCTGGGCGACGTTGGGTCAGAGCTTCGGCGGCTTCGTGACGCTGACCTACCTGTCCCAGGCACCGGAGGGGCTCAGCGCCTGCTACGTGACCGGCGGGCTGGCCTCGCTGCACCCGGACGCCGCCGAGGTCTACCGGCGCACCTACCCGCGGACGGCGGCCAAGACCCGGGAGTTCTACCGCCGCTACCCGCACCACGAGGAGACCGTCGCAGCGGTCGCCGACCGCCTCGAGGCCGGCGACGTGCGGTTTGCCGACGGCGACGCACTCACCGTGCGCCGGCTGCAGTCGCTGGGGCAGTGCTTCGGCATGCAGCACGGCTTCGAGACGGTGCACTACCTGCTCGACGAGGCGTGGGCGCGGCCCGGAGAGCAGCTGTCGGACACCTTCCTCGACCAGGTGCGTGGCCGCACCGGTTTCGTGGACAACCCGTTGTTCGCGGTGCTGCAGGAGTCCATCTACGGCGACCCCGCCTCCGGTGCGCCGGGGTGGGCCGCGCAGGCCGAGCGCGAGCGTCACCCGGACTTCGCCGAGTCCGCCCGCCCCCTGCTGTTCACCGGCGAGATGATCTACCCCTGGATGTTCGAGGAGATCCGCGGCCTGCGACCGTTCGCCGGGGCCGCCGACGCGCTGGCGCGCCGGACCGACTGGACGCCGTTGTACGACCGGCAGCGGCTGGCCGACAACGAGGTCCCGGTCGCCGCCGCGGTCTACTTCGATGACATGTACGTCGACTCCGGACTCCAGCTGGCGACCGCCGCGGAGGTCGGCAACCTGCACGCCTGGGTGACCAACGAGTTCGAGCACGACGGCCTGAGCGACGACCGGGTCCTCGACTTCCTCACCAAGGCCGTCGACGACCGCGGCGGCCCGCTGCGCAGGTAGCAGGGCCGGTCGCTGAGTCAGAGGTCGATGCCGCGGTTGACCCACGCCGAGGTGACCTGCATGCCGACCTTCTCGTAGAGGCCGAGCGCGCCGGTGCGGGAGTCGGTGGACAGCTCGAACCGGGTGGCGCCGTGCTGGCGTGCCTCGGCGAACGCGTCCACGAGCAGCGCCTGGGCCAGCCCACGACCGCGCTGGTCCGAGCGGGTGGCCAGCCGGGCGATGTAGCCCTGGTGGTCGTGCAGCTGGAGCAGCGCCATGGCCACGACCTCGCCGGCCGGGTCGGCGACCACGCGCAGGTGCCACGGCTCGAAGCCTGGCCGCTCCACCACCTGCGACCGCCATTGCGCGAACGTGTCCCGCTCGCGCTCGGACCACTCCAGGAAGGCGTCCTCGTTGAGCGTGTAGGCCGCCTCCCACTCGCTCTGGCCCGCAGCGCGTACGGCGTACCCCTCGGGGAGCGGACGCTCCGGGATGCTCGCGCCCTCCGGGAGCTGGAGCACCCAGCTGGTCCAGCGGACCCGGTAGCCCAGGCCCTCCAGGAGACGGTCGCCGGGGGAGCCCTGTGGCACCGGCATGCCGATCACCGTGGCGCCCTTGGCGCGGGCCATGCGCTGCATCCAGTGCGCCAACCAGGTGCCGATGCCACGGCCGCGATAGTCGGGGTGGACGGCGGCGTCGCCGCGGTCACCGTGAGCCACCTCGGCATAGCCGATCAGCCGCTCGCCGTCGAAGACGCCGACGCTCCCCGCGGAAACGTCGTAGCCGGGCCGCTGCCAGTCGGCGACGATGTCGGCCTCCTCGATGACCACCTCGCCGACGTCGGTCAGCTCCTCGTCGGCGATGAGCGCGGTCACCGCGGCGGCGTCGTCGCGGACCAGCGGGCGGAGGGTGAGGCCGGCGGGAAGCGCAGTGGGGGTGACAGTCATGGCAGACATTGCAGCAGGAAGCGCGCGGTGGCGCGCGGGGTTTTCGGGTGCCGGTGCGGCTCAGCCGGGGCGGACGGTCAGCACCTGCGCCAGCGTCCCGACCGGGCCGTCGTGGTCGTGCAGGACGCTGCTGGTCAGGCCCAGGCCGGACGTGCCGAACGACACCGAGGTGTCGAACCCGACCCACTCGCCCCGGGGCTCCTCGAAGAAGTGGGCGGTCAGGTCCACGTTGGGGAAGGCGACCTCCCGCGGATCGACCCGCACGGTCATCCCGTTGGCGATGTCGAGCAGCCCGGTGAAGCGCGCCAGGTCGCTGACCGGCTCGTCGAGCAGCGTGGTCGTGCTGCGCACCCAGAAGCGGGCGCGCCCCGGCTCCTCCTGGTCGCGGCGCACCTCGGCCGAGGCGATGAACCCACCCGGCCACAGCGAGGTCGGGTCCCACGGCGCGAGGTCCGCGGGTGGCTTGAGCCGGGGGAGCGAGGAGCCTGCGACGCGCTCGGTGTCCCGGGTCGACATGAGCCAGGCACGCAGCAGCACCACGTCCCGGTCGCCATGGCGCAGGGTCGCCTCCACCAGCTCGATGGTGCGTCCCGGGCGCAGCACTCGCACGGCGACCTCGACGGCGTCGACCGGGACGGTGCCGAGGATGTCGTAGGAGAGCCGGCCCACCCGCAGCCGGTCGTCGCGGCGCGCGTCGCGGTCCTGTTCGACCGCGTGCACGAGCAGGCCCAGGGCGGGGGCGATGTGCTGGTGGGTGGTGTCCCAGGCGCCGCCGACCTCCTCGGTGGCCCGGAAGCGGTGCTCGTCGAGTCGCTGGAAGTAAGGCATGGGCTCATCGTTCCTTGTACGGCGACGGCCCGGTCGGGCGACCCGGACTCAGCGGCGGGAACGGATCCGGTGCCACTCGGCCCGCGCCTGCTGGTACGCCGCGACCGCGCGGGCGTGCTCGGCCTCTGCCTGGGCCTTGTCGGCGACGTAAGCCGCGTCCGCCTTCGCCTTGCGAGCGCGCCAGAGGGCATGGGCCGGGTTCGGCACGCGACGTTCCTGCGATCCGTACACCTTGATGCATCGGGTTCCCACACGTGCTCGTCGGCTGCGCGGGTCGGTCAACGCGCGGCCGCACTTGATGCAGTTGTCGGCCATCTCCCAGACCGTGGTCGGGGGCTCGAAGCCGACCCGGGCCCTGCGGACGCGGCGAGGGCGAGGCTTGCGGGGGCGGGGTCCTGCCTCGCGGCGGGCCTGGCGGCGGGTGAGCCGCCCGGCTGGGGGAGTGGCGGGGCCGGCCGTGGGGTCCGGAGCGGCCGGGGCCGGTGCGGTGCTGACTGGTGGGGCGCTGGGCGGCGGGGTGCTGAGCGGCGGGGCGCCGGGCGAAGGGGTGCTGGGCCGGGGGAGGTCCGGCGCGGCAGCGTCGGTCGCCGCGCTGAGCAGCCACCCGGCATGGGGGTCGAGCTTCGAGCCCCACAAGGTCTTGGTGCCCAGCGGCGTCCGCACGCGCGCGCCGGCCTTGCTTCCTGAGGGGCGGCGTGCAATGTCGAGCGGGAAGGGCACCCGGACGACCCTGGCGCGGAGCGCGCCCTTCACCAGCAGGAGCGCGCGGTCGGTAAGCACCGCCTGGACCCAGATGTGCGCGCTGACGTTGTAGGAGGCGACCGCGGCCTCGTCCGCCTCGAGGGCGTCGACCAGGGCACGGCGCATGCCGTCGTCCTCGAAGCCGCTGTCCGCGTTCAGGGCGCGCAGGCGGGGGTCGGTGAAGTGCTCGGTCATCGTGGTGCGGGCTGCCGATCGGGTCGTCGTACGAACCCCGGCAGGGTAGCCGGGCGCGCCCCCAGCAGCGCGGCCCGGTGCCGGCGTCGGCACCGGGCGCCGGTTAGGCGAGGATGAGCGCGTGGAGATCAAGGAGGCGTTGCTGCGCGCTCAGGAGGACGCTGCGCCCGAGGTGGGCCGCGGTCGTGTTGCTGAGTACATCCCCAGCCTGGCGACCGTCGACCCCGAGCAGTTCGGAATGGCGGTCGCCTCGTGTGACGGGGAGGTCGCGATCGTCGGCGACGCGGACGTGCCCTTCTCGGTGCAGAGCATCAGCAAGGTCTTCACCCTCGCGCTGGTGATGGCCGCGGAGGGGGAGCGGATCTGGACGCGGGTCTCGCGCGAGCCGTCGGGCAACCCCTTCAACTCCCTGCTGCAGCTCGACCAGGAGGAGGGACGGCCGCGGAACCCGTTCATCAACGCGGGTGCGCTCGTCGTCACCGACCGGCTGCACCAGCTGACCGGCGACGCGAGCGGCACGCTGCGGGACCTGCTGCGCCGGGAGAGCGGTCGCCCCGACGTCGACAGCGACCCGGCCGTGGCGCGCTCCGAGCTCGAGGCCGGGCACCGCACGCTGGCGCTGGCGCACCTGCTGGCCAGCTACGACAATCTGCACTGTCCGGTCGACGAGGTGATCGAGCAGTACGTCACCCAGTGCGCGCTGTCGATGACCTGCCGGGAGCTGGCCCTGGCCGGGCTCTTCCTGGCTCGGGACGGGGTGCTGTCCGACGGCAGCCGGCTGCTCAGCGAACGGCAGACGAAGCGGGTCAACGCCGTGATGCTCACCTGCGGCACCTACGACTCGGCCGGTGACTTCGCCTACCGGGTCGGCCTGCCCGCGAAGAGCGGTGTCGGAGGCGGCATCCTGGCGGTGATCCCCGACCGCGGGGTGGCCTGCGTGTGGAGCCCGACGCTCGGCCCGTCGGGGAGCTCCGCGGCGGGACTGGCCGCGCTCGACGCGTTCACGACGTACTCCGACTGGACGGTCTTCTAGAGCGTTGGCGTCGTACGATCCGCGGATGGACGTCACCGCGTGGCTGCTGGAGGGCGACCCCGCCATTCGCTGGCAGGTGCTCGACGGGCTCACGCACGCACCGGCGAGCCGGGTCGACGCGGAACGTGCCCGCGTCGAGCGCGAGGGCTGGGGTGCCCGACTGCTGGCGCTTCGAGGTGCTGACGGGCTCTGGGCGGGCGGGGCGTGCTTCCCGCGGAGCGTGGTCGAGGCCTGGCAGGCCGGGATCGAGCCGGACTTCTCCCGTGGCCAACCGTGGACGTCGACCCTGCCGACGCTGATGCTGCTGCGCGACTTCGGTCTGGATCCCGACTCTGCGGCCGCGCGCGAGACGGTTGCCCTGGTCGCCGCGAACTGCACCTGGGAGCACGACGACGAGCCGTTCTTCGGCGGCGAGGTGGAGGCGTGCATCAACGGACGCACGCTGTCGATCGGCGCGTACTTCGGGGCGGACGTCGACGGCCTGGTCGAGCGCCTCCTCGAGGACCAGCTGGCCGACGGTGGCTGGAACTGTTGGGCCGAGCACGGTGCGACGGTGTCGTCGTTCGACTCGACCATCTGCGTGCTCGAGGGGCTTCTCGAGTACGAGCAGACCGCCGGGGCGGTCCCGGTCGCGGACGCGCGGCGTCGCGGTGAGGAGTACCTGCTCGAGCGGCGGCTCTTCCGGCGCCGGAGCACCGGCGAGGTGCCGGCCGAGCGATTGGTGCAGTTCTCCTGGCCGCCGCGCTGGCACTACGACGTGCTGCGCTCGCTGGACTACTTCCGGCGCACCGGAACCGAGCCGGACGAACGCGTCGACGAGGCCGTCCAGCTGGTCCGGGACAAGCGACAGCCCATCGGGGTCTGGCTGCTCGAGAACACGCACCCGGGAGCCAGCCACTTCGACCTCGAGGACGGCGACGGCCGACCGAGTCGCTGGAACACGCTGCGCGCACTGCGCGTCCTGGACTGGTACGACGCGTCCGGCTGACCGGGCCGAGCGCGCTGGTCAGTCCTGCGCCGCGTGTGGGTCCTCGGTCGGACGCTCGGCGCGTGCCTTGATGCCGCGCAGCATCTTCTGGGTCATCACGAAGCTGACCATCCCGACGGGCCCCATCAGCAGTCGGACGGCGGTGCTGCCGAACCCGACCCGTTCGCGGACGAGCAGCCGGGTCCGGCCGTCGCCTTGGTCCTGGAGCGCGAAGATCCAGACGAACTCCCATCGCGTCCGACCGTCGCGGCGGGCCGGCCGGCCGTGTGCCACGTCGGCCAGCTGCAGCACGAGAACCTGCCCAGGCACCATCTTCGCGACGTACCAGCCGCCGGAGCCGGAGGCGTTCGCCGCCACCAGCTCGCCGACGCTGCGGTGCTGCCAGTCCGGCACGACCCGGTCCGCGCTGTGGATGCCCAGGCCGAACAGGTCCTCCAGCCAGTCGTAGCTGTAGAAGCCGGCACGGTCGGCACCGAGCTGGACGACCCACGGCCACACCCGCTCGGGCGGCGCCTCGATGGTGATCGCGCGCGTGCTCTGCGACGCCGGCTCGGCCACCAGCTCGTCACCGACAAGCGCCGCGCGTACCTCGTCGTCCCGGGCGCCCCACCGCTCCTGCCACGGACGGAGGAGCTTCTGGTAGCCGACCGCAGCCGCGGACAGCGTTCCGGCGAGGACCCACCTGCTCGTCATCGGCACCCGCCTCTGGCTGTCAACGTCAGATGTCGTAGTACATCTCGAACTCGTGGGGGTGCGGGCGCAGCGCGAGCGGCGCGATCTCGTTGGTGCGCTTGTAGTCCACCCAGGTCTCGATCAGGTCGGGGGTGAACACGCCGCCCTCGAGCAGGTACTCGTGGTCGGCCTCGAGGGAGGCCATCACACCGCTGAGCGTGGTGGGCACCTGTTCGATGTCGGCGTGCTCGTCGGGCGGCAGCTCGTAGAGGTCCTTGTCGACCGGCTGCGGCGGCTCGACCTTGTTCTTGATGCCGTCGATGCCGGCCAGCAGCATCGCGGAGAACGCGAGGTACGGGTTCGACGACGGGTCGGGACAGCGGAACTCGATCCGCTTCGCCTTCGGGTTCGCGCCGGTGATCGGGATGCGGATGCACGCCGAGCGGTTGCGCTGGCTGTAGACCAGGTTCACCGGCGCCTCGAAGCCCGGGACCAGGCGGTGGAAGGAGTTCACCGTCGGGTTCGTGAACGCCAGCAGCGACGGGGCGTGCTTGAGGAGGCCGCCGATGTAGTAGCGCGCCATGTCCGACAGGCCCGCGTAGCCCGCCTCGTCGTAGAACAGCGGCTCGCCGTCGTTCCAGATCGACTGGTGGCAGTGCATGCCCGACCCGTTGTCGCCGAAGATCGGCTTCGGCATGAAGGTGGCGGTCTTCCCGTTGCGCCAGGCGACGTTCTTCACGATGTACTTGAACTTCATCACCGCGTCGGCCGAGGGCAGCAGCTCGTCGAAGCGCCAGTTGATCTCGGCCTGCCCGGCGGTGCCCACCTCGTGGTGTGCCCGCTCGACCAGCAGCCCGGCGCGCTCCAGCTCCACGGTGATCTCGTCGCGCAGGTCGCCGAAGTGGTCGTACGGCGCGACCGGGAAGTAGCCGCCCTTGTACTTCACCTTGTAGCCGCGGTTGTCGCCCTCGGCGCCGCTGTTCCAGGCGCCGGCCTCGGAGTCGATGTGGTAGTAGCCGGCGTTCTGCGTGGTCTCGAAGCGCACCGAGTCGAAGACGTAGAACTCCGCCTCCGGCGCGAAGAACGCCGTGTCCCCGATGCCGGTGCTCTTCAGGTAGGCCTGCGCCTTGCGCGCGATGTTGCGCGGGTCGCGGCTGTAGGCCTCACCGGTCAGCGGGTCGTGGATGAAGAAGTTGACGATCAGCGTCTTGTGCTCGCGGAACGGGTCGAGGTACGCCGTGGTCGGGTCCGGGAACAGCGACATGTCCGACTCGTGGATCGCCTGGAAGCCGCGGATCGACGACCCGTCGAAGCCGAGGCCGTCGGAGAAGACCGACTCGTCGAAGGAGGACACCGGCACGGTGAAGTGCTGCATCACACCGGGCAGGTCACAGAACCGGACGTCGACCATCTCGACGCCCTCGTCCTTGATGTACTTCAGCAGCTCGTCGGCGTTCGCGAACATTCGTCCTCCTCGGCCGCCCATGCGGGCTGGCCCCGTGCTGTCATGGCGCTGTGATCGTGCTGTCGTGGTGCTCAGAACCTAGGCAGGTGCGATTACTTGACCGTATCCCCAATGTTTCGTCGATGTAACAACCGCCCGGGCGGCGAGAGGCCGGTCACAGGCGGGCCGCCGCTCGGGCCACCTCGACGGGCCCGCGCGTGCGGTCCGGCGGTAGCGTTGCCGGCGTGAGCGAGACCAGGGAGCCCGGCCGGCCCGGGACGTCGGGGACGGCAGCGGAGTCGGCGTACCCCGGTGAGCGGCTGGGCCTGCCGGAGCATGGCTCCGGCTCGGTCGCGGGATGGGGGCGTCGCGTGCTGGCGCTGGTCGTGGACTGGTTCGGCTCGCTGCTCGTGCTGGCCGCGTTCATCGGCACCGAGGCGTGGACCGGGCGCGGACTGGTCCAGTGGCTGCCGATGCTGGTGTTCTGGCTCGAGGCGGGCGTGCTCACCGCGCTGGTCGGTGGCTCGTTCGGCCAGCTGGCCTGCCGGATCGCCGTGGTGCGCCTGGACGGGCGGCCGGTGAACCTGCTGCAGGCGCTGCTGCGCACGCTGCTGATCTGCCTGGTGATCCCGCCGCTGGTGTTCAACCGCGACCAGCGCGGCCTGCACGACCTGGCGGTCGGCACCGTGACCGTACGCCGCTAGCGCTAGCCCTCGCGCGCCAGTCGGACCTGCGCCACGTCGATGTAGCCGGCGCGGAACCCGGCCTCGCAGTAGGCCAGGTAGAACTCCCACATCCGGCGGAAGGTGTCGCCGAAGCCGAGCGCGGCCACCGAGTCCCACTGCGCGAGGAAGCGCTCGCGCCACAGGCGCAGCGTGTGCGCGTAGTGGGGGCCGAGGAAGTCCGCGCCGGTGACCCGCAGGCTCGTGTGCTCGGTGGTGATCTCGCGGATCGCCTGCAGGGAGGGCAGCAGACCGCCGGGGAAGATGTACTTGTGCATCCACGTGTAGGTGTTGCGCGTGGCCACCATCCGGTCGTGCTCGAGCAGGATCGCCTGGATCGCGACCCGGCCGCCGGGGGCCAGCAGCCGGTCGATGCGGGCGAAGTACTCGGGCCAGTACTTCTCGCCGACCGCTTCGATCATCTCCACGCTCACCACCGCGTCGAAGCTGCCCTCCTGCTCGCGGTAGTCCCGCACCGCGACCTCGACCCGGTCGCTCAGGCCGGCGGCGGCGATCCGCTTGCGCGCCAGGTCGGCCTGCTCGCGTGACAGCGTGACGCTGGTGACCTGGGCGCCGCGCTCTGCGGCCCGGATCGCCAGCGTGCCCCAGCCCGTGCCGATCTCGAGCACCCGGCTGCCCGCGGCGACGCCGGCCGCGTCCAGGATCGCGTCGACCTTGCGCAGCTGCGCCGGCTCGAGGCCCTCCCAGGAGGGCGCGGGGTCCAGTGTGTCGAACCAGGCGGAGGAGTAGGACATCGTCTCGTCGAGGAACGCGGCGAACATGTCGTTGGAGAGGTCGTAGTGTGCCTCGATGTTGGACCGCGCGCCGCGCCGGCTGTTCTCCGGGTTCAAGCCGGTGGGCATCACCAGGTGCCGCAGACGGTAGAAGACCGGCGGGACCAGGCCGGTCAGTCGCTCCGCGAACGGGGTGAGGGCGTCGGCCAGGTCGGTGTCGTCGGCGGCGTGCCACTCGGCGGCCATGTAGGACTCGCCCAGCCCGATCATCGGGCTGCGACCGACCCGGGCGTAGAACGCGTCCGGGTCGGTGATCACGATCTCCGGGAGAGCCGTCACGCCGTTGGCTCGCGCGGTCTCGTTGCGTGCGCCGAGGACACCGCCGTCCGCCTCGCGCACAGACACCGGAACCCGGCGCACCACCCGGTCCAGGAAGCTGCGCGTCAGCCGGGCCCGCCAGCCGGATCGGGGCGCTGCGGGCAGCTGGCCCGCCGTGGAGGGCGCACGAGCCGCACGTGAGGGTGGCGGGTCGAGCTCGGTGCGGGGCAGGGCGGTCATGCGGTTCCTCTCGGGATGACGGGCAACCGGCGAAGCCACAGCCGGACGCCGTGCCACCGGATCAGTGTGGACACCCGCTGTGACGCGACGGGGTTGCGCAGCACCGCTCGCAGCGTGCGACCCCGCGTCGCCGGCTGGAGTGTTCCCTGCACCGACGCGTCGAACACCCGCCGGCCGTCCTGATCCAGTGAGATGGCGACCGCCACGTCGTGCCGGGTCAGCCGCAGCCGGATGTCGTAGCGGCCCTCCACGGCGAAGAACGGCGAGACGTAGAACTCCTTGTCGACCTCCGCGCGCAGTGAGCCGCGGGCGGAGCTGACCTCGAGCGGGTACCAGTGCCGCTGCCCGTAGGTGTTGTGCACCTCGGCGAGCACCCCCTCGAGCCGGCCTGCGCGGTCGAAGCAGAACCAGGTGGTCAGCGGGTCGAAGGCGTGGCCAAGCGTCCGGGTGCCGGTCAGGACCAGCACGCGTTGGCACTCCCAGCCCAGGTCGCGCTCGGCCAGCACCTCGAGCAGCTTGACCCTCAGCGGCCGGTCGTCGATGGCGAGGTGGTCGCGCGGCCGTACCGACACCAGCGGCCTCAGCCACCTCGGGAACGCGGCGTTCGGGGCGTCCAGGTCGACCAGCCACAGCGGCGTACGGTGCTCGAACTCGTACGGAGTCGGGTGATGCCGGCGGTGCCACACGTGCGCCGGCACCAACGCCGGTGCGCCGGGGAGGGCGGACGGCGTGCCCGGGCTCACCAGGCGGCGCCCAGCGCGCGGGCGGCGGCCACCCCGGAGCGGCAGCCGTCCTCGTGGAAGCCCCAGCCGTGGTAGGCGCCGGCGAACGCGATCCGGTCGGTGTTCAGCTCCGGCAGGCGGGCCTGCGCGGCGACCGACGCGGCGGTGTAGGTGGGGTGCTG
>DASSVD010000203.1:0-5963 GCA_035706365.1 Nocardioidaceae bacterium | reverse complement strand
GAGGGTGGCGCGGCCGGACCACGGGGGCGCTCAGCCGCGCTCGTTCCACGGGGGCAGCGGGATCATCGTCGGCTCGGCGGTGGCGAGCTCCTCGGGGTAGACGACCACGAGTTCACCGTCCTGCCACTGCTGCACGCTGGGAGTGGCCAGGGTGTTCTGACCGGTCTCGTCGAAGTCGATACCCCAGCCGTTGGGCAGCGACCCCTCAGGAGCCTCCACCTTCGCGGCGGCCTCCATGACTGCGTCGGGGTCCATCGGGTCGCTGGCCTTGGGCAGGACGTACTTCAGCAGCGCCCACATGCCCGAGAACCCGAGCACCACCTGGTTGCTCACCGGCTTGTTGCGCAGCTTGGTGTAGCGGTCGCGCAGCTCGGCGGCGACGTCGCGCATCTCGGGGGTCAGCGCCTCCTCGTTGACGTGCGCGGAGGAGGAGGACTCGAAGACGCCGTTGGCGAACTTCCCCTGGGACTCGCCGAACAGCGCGTTGGAGTGACCGCCACCGGCACCGATGAAGACCTTCGGGCTCAGCCCCTGCTGGCGCGCCTGGTCGTAGAAGAGGACCGCGTCGTTGGTGTAGGAGGCGGCCATCACGATCGTGGGCTTCTTGGCCTTGACCCCGAGCACCAGGGAGGTGAGGTCGGTGGCGTTGGAGTCGTACGACTCGTTGGCCACCAGGGTGACTCCCAGATCCTTCAGGCCGGCCGACACGACCTTGCCGTAGGCCTCGCCGTAGCTGCCCTGCTCGTGCACGATCGCGACGCGTACGTCGGCCGGGTCCATCCCCAGCTTGGGCAGGACGACGTCCTCGAGCAGGCCCAGGGCGCCACCGGCGTACTGCGCGGCCGTGGACTGCGTGCGCAGCAGGTACTTGAATCCGCGCTCGGTGATCTCGGGAGCGATCGCACCGCCCTCGACCATGACCACCTTGTTGCGCTCGGTGACCTGGCTGACCGCGAGGTCGATCGAGCTGGAGTAGCAGCAGAAGATGATCTTCGCCTGATCCTGGGAGATCACCCGGTTGACCTCGGTGACGCCGCTCTCCGGGTCGGGCACGTCGGCCTTCGAGAACACCACCTTGGCCCCGTTGACGCCGCCCTGCTCGTTGATCAGCTGGCGGGCGATGTTGGCCCCGTCGTACATGTCCTGGCCGATCTCGGCCAGTCCGCCCGAGAAGGGCAGCGCGGTGACGATCTCGATCTCGTCACCCGACGAGCCGCCGCTCGCCCCACCACATGCCGCGGTCAATACAGCGAGCGCGAGGCCGACCGCCCCTAACCGGATTCGATGACGCACGTGAGTCCTCCTCAGTCACAACGCGCCGACCTGGCGCACCTGGTGGTGATGTGGGTGGTGATGTGGGTGGTGATGAATGGTGATGCCTCGTCGACCCCAGCCGCGTGGCTGGTCAACGACGGTCTGATGTGCCTCCGCTACCGACCACGGCCCGAGTCCGCGTCCCCGCCCGATGTGCGGTACATCATATAAAAAGCATCGTGTATGAGTGCACGCATGTCAATGGTTCTGGGCGGCAATGTCCGCGAGAGCGGGCTGTTCCCAGGAGGCGCCTGCATGCTCCCCCGAGCGCGGCGGGGCGAGACGGTAGCGGGCGGGCGTCCGGGACAGCTTCACCGGGGAGGCCACACCGCGATACCCGCCCTCGAGCTCGACCACCATGCCGCGGTGGGCGGTGTGCGGATGCTCGACCGCGGTGGGGACGTCGTTGATCGGCCCGCAGGGAACGCCGCGCGCCATCAGGTCCTCGCTCACCTGCACCCGTGACCGGGACGCGAGGGCACCCTCCAGCGCGGCGCGTAGCTCCTCGCGGTGCGCGCCTCGCGCCGCGTTGTCCACGAACCGCGGGTCCTCCGGCACCCCGTGCAGGCCGAGGTACTCGCACAGCGAGCGGAACTGCCGGTCGTTGCCGGCGGTGATCACCACGTCGCCGTCGCCGGCCCGGTAGACCGAGTAGGGCGTGATGTTGGGGTGGGAGTTGCCGGTCGGCGCAGGCGTCCGGCCGTCGCCGAAGTAGTTCGGCAGGTGCGGATGCATCACCGAGAGCCCGCAGTCGAACAGGGTCGTCTCGACGTACTGCCCGCGGCCGCTGGTCGCCCGCTCGTTCAGGGCGAGCAGGATGCCGTTGGCCGCATTGAGACCGGTGATCATGTCGACCGCCGGCATCCCGACGCGCAGCGGAGAGCCACCGTGCTCGCCGTTGACGCTCATCATCCCGGTCATCGCCTGCACCACGGCGTCGTAGCCGGGCAACCCACCCAGCGGCCCGTCCGGGCCGAAGCCGGTGATGCTGCAGTGCACGAGCCTCGGGAAGCGTTCTGCCAGGACATCGTGGTAGCCGAGTCCCCATCGCTCCAGGGTGCCGCTGCGGAAGTTCTCCACCAGCACGTCGGCGTCCTCGAGCAGCCGCACCAGCTGCTCACGCCCCGGGTCACCGGACAGGTCGACGACGAGCGAGCGCTTGTTGCGGTTCACGCCGGCGAAGTACCACGAGTGACCCGCCTCGGTGAACGGCGGTCCCCACCCGCGGGTCTCGTCACCGGCCGGCGGCTCGACCTTGAGCACGTCGGCGCCGTGGTCAGCGAGGATCTGCGTGCAGTAGGGGCCGCCCAGCACCCGGCTCAGGTCGAGCACCCGCACCCCGGCCAGGGCACCTGCTCCCGCAGGGGCGGCGCTCATGCGGCGGCCACGCTGAGGCTCTCGAACACCGCGACAGCGGCCTCACGCGACACGGGCCGCTCGAGGATCAGGTCGTGCAACAAGGATGCGTCGTCCACCACGGGGTTCAACGGATCCTGTGCCGCCAGGCGGTGGCGGACCACCAGTCCGGCCAGCGCCAACCGACTCCATCCGTGTCCTGCGGCCGCCAGGCCGACGGCCTCGCGGCTCATCACGATCGCCGAGGTCAGGTGGTACATCGCGGTGGCCACCTGCCGGGTCGTGGACTCCTCGTCCTTGTCGTTCAGCCGCTCGGCCAGGGCGGCCACCCGGTCCAGCAGCTGCACGAGCGCAGCCGCCACCGGCGCCGGCGTCGCCGGGTGGTCGAGCAGGCCCTTGAGGTGAGTCACCAGAACGGGCAGGCAGCCCGCGCGGTGAGCAGCCCGGGCGACGTCGAGTGCGACGATGTTCGAGGTCCCCTCCCAGATCGAGCCGAGGTGGGAGTCGCGCACCAGTCGCGCGTCGCCGTACTCCTCGATGTAGCCGACACCACCCCGCGCCTCCATCGCGTCACCGGTCACCCGACGTGCGTCCCGGCAAGCGCGGAACTTGATCAGCGGCGTGAGGATCCGGATCAACGAGGCAGCGGTGGCGTCCCCATCGTCGGCGGCCGGGAAGAGCTGGGCGATGTGCATGTACATGCTCCGGGCCTGCTCGGCCGGAAGCAGCAGCTTGACCAGCTGGCGTCGCTGGAGCGGCAGGTCCACGAGCCGACGACCGAACGCCTCCCGGTGCAGGCTCACGTAGCGTGCTTCGGCGAAGGCACGACGCATCATGCCGGCGGCCCTCACACCGTTGGACAGGCGCGAGGAGTTGACCATGTCGGCCATCTGCTTGAAGCCCTTGCCCGGGTCTCCCACCAGGTAGGCGGTCGCCCCCTCGAGCACGATCTCGCCGCTGGCCATCGACCTGGTGCCCAGCTTGTCCTTGAGCCGGACCACCCGGTAGGAGTTCCGGGTGCCGTCCGGGCGGTGGCGGGGCAGCAGGAAGAGGGCCACGCCACGGATGCCGGCCTGAGCTCCCTCCGGCCTGGCCAGCACCAGGGCCAGCTCGGCGTCGGCGTTGGAGCAGAACCACTTGTCCCCGCTCAGCGACCACGACCCGTCCGGCTGCGGTCGGGCCACGGTCGCGGTGCCGGCGATGTCGGACCCCGCCTGCTGCTCGGTCATGAACATGGCGCCCTGGCTCAGGTGTTCGAAGTCGGTGGAGGTGAGTCCTGCCAGGTAGGAGTCGACCAGCTCGGTCGAGCCGTAGCGGCGCAAGGTGCGGGTGAGGGAGTCGGTCATGTTGACCGGGCAGAGGAGGCCGAACTCAGCTTGGGTGAACAGGTAGGTCAGGGCGTACTTCACCTGGTGCGGAAGCCGGGTCGGCCACCCCAGCACCCCGGGCACGTGGCTCATCGCCGCGAGACCGAGCTCGCCGAACGCGACCCGCTCGAGCTCCTGGTACGCCGGATGCTTGTGCACGGCCTGCTCGTCACGGCCATCCCGACGCCGGTGCGCGAGCGTCGGGGGGTTGCGGTCCGCCTGGTGGGCCAGGTCGTCGAGCCGGGAGCCGACGTCCTGCCCCAGCCGGACCAGCACCGGCTCCACGTGCTGGCGCAGGTCCTCCTCGAGGTAGAGGTCGAGCAGGGCCGACATCGCCGGGTCGTCCCGATAGCGATTGATCCCGTGGCTGTCCGGAATCGGCCAGGCGTCCGCGGGACTCTCGGATCGGACGCTCTCCGACGGGACGCTCTCCGACGGGACGGTCTCCGGCTGGGCGGTCTCCGGCTGGGCGGTCATCCGGCGTCCTCGTGTCTGCTCGGCATCGCGCCGCTCCGGCGCGCGGACCTCACGCTAGGAACGGTCAGTGATAAACACCAATACATGTATCCGATGAACCGTTAATCTCTAGTTATGGCCGACTGGACCCTGCGACGGCTGCGGTACTTCACGACGCTCGTCGACGAGGGGCACTTCGGCCGGGCGGCCGCCGCGCTGCACATCTCCCAGCCGGCGCTGAGCGCGGAGATCCGCAAGCTGGAGCACGATCTCGGGCTGCAGCTCTTCGTGCGCTCGCGCCGCGGCACCCGTCCGACCGACGCCGGACTCTGGCTGCACCGCCGCGCCGGGATGCTGCTCGAGTCGGCAAGCCGGCTCACCCACGAGGCACGCGAGGTCGCCGCAGGGGCGGTCGGCCACGTGATCGTCGGGTTCGTCCAGACCCTCGCGCACCGCGGTCTCCCGGACGCGGTGACCGCCTTGTCGACCAGTCATCCCGGCATCCGGGTGGAACTGGTGGAGATGAGCACCGGCGACCAGCTCGACGCCCTGCAGCGCGGCCAGATCGACATCGCCTGCGGCCACGCCCCCTCGCTCGACCCCGAGGACGACAGCCGGCGGCTGTTCTCCGAACCCTTCCTGGCCTGCCTGCCCCGCGACCACCGGCTCGGGCCCGAACCACTGGCCTTGTCGCAGCTGGCTCACGAGCCGTTCGTCGTCTTCCGCCAGGACGTGTCACCGCACTACTTCGAGCGGGTGCGTGCGATGTGCTTCGGCGCCGGCTTCCAGCCCCGGATCGCCCACCGCACGGCGACGTGGCAGACGGTCGGCCAGCTGGTGGGAGCCGGCCTCGGGGTGGCGCTGATGCCTGCGGGGATGATCCCGGACAACGAACGGATCCGGCTGACCGCGCTGACGGACGGCGACTACACCTCCGAGGTGTGGGTGGTGACGCGCCGGGAGGTCCGGGACGCCACGGTCCATGTCGTGCTCGACCAGGTGCTGTCACGCCTGGGCGGGTGAGACCGTCCGCCCGACGAGCCGCCCCGACGACGGCCGGCAAATCCATGTATTTTATCTGATATCAACGCGCATCGCTCTCCGTCCTCGACGCCCGCGGGCACCGCTCATCTGGCCGTGCTCGCCGGCGTGGTGCTCTACTCCACGAACGCGGTCTTCGGCGCCTGGGCTCACCTGAACGGCATCGGCTTCGCGCTGTGGCGCACGCTCGCGGCGATCCCCCTGCTCGCCGCGGTCGCCGTGCTGGTCGACCGCCGCGGCACGTTCGACAGGCTGCCGGGGCGCGCCACGGTCCTCGCCGGGGTGCTGTTGGGCGGCAGCACGGTGGTGGTGATGACCGCGGCCAAGCACGCTCCGGTCGCGCTGATCGCCCTCCTGGGCACCCTGACCCCGATCCTGACCGGCGCCTACGAGGCGTGGCGCGGCGAGCGCGTGCGCGCGACCTTCGTC
>DASSVD010000202.1:0-15372 GCA_035706365.1 Nocardioidaceae bacterium | reverse complement strand
TAGAGCTTGATGAGCTCGCTCGCGATCTCGCGGACCGCCTTCCGCGCGCGGCGCTTCCGCTTGGCCCAGTCCGAACCACCGAGCCGGTCGAGGCTGGGCTGCTCACCGCCGACGTAGCGGGTGACCTGGTCGAGCTGGTCGGCGGGTACGTAGAGCCGGTCCGGGGCGGCGCCGCGCTTGGCCGCGCCGTACTCGAGCACCAGGTACTCGCGGGTCGCGCCCTGCACCTCGCGCTGCTTCATCTCCACGTAGCGGCCGACACCGTGCTGGTCGTGCACGACGTAGTCGCCCGGCTGGAGCTCGAGCGGGTCGATCTGCCGCTTGCGCCGTACCGGCATCCGGCGCATGTCCTTGGTGGAGACCCGCTGCCCGGACAGATCCTCCCCGGTGAGCACCGCCAGGCACAGCTCCTCGTCGACGAAGCCGTGGTCCAGGCACGCGGTGGTGACCACCACGACGCCCTCGGCCACCTCCTCGGGCGTGCTCAGGGTCTCGGCCAACCGGGCGGGGACGTCGTGCTCCTTGAGCACCTCCACCATCCGCTGGGTCGGGCCGTGCCCCTCGTTGACCAGCACCACGCGGGAGCCGTTGGCCAGCCAGGCGCGCAGGTCCCCGATCGCGCGCTCCACGTCGCCGTGGTACGCCGACACGGGCCGGATCCCCACCGTGCGCGACTCGACCGCCCCGACGGCCACGTCGACGTCGGCGCGCACCACCTCGCCGAGCTCGTCGCGCAGCGGCTGGCCGTCCGCACCCGTGTCCGCACCCGTGTCCAGACCGAACGGCGACAGGCTCCACCACGGCTTGCCCTGGCTCAGCGAGAGCGCCCGCACATCGCCCAGCGACCGGTACGAGGCGGCACCGAGATCGATCGGGGCCTGACCGCCCGACGCGGCGGCCGCCCACGAGGCGTGCAGGAACTCCTCGCTGGTCGCGACCAGGTCGTGCGCCCGGCTGCGGACCCGCTCCGGGTCGAGCACCAGCACGTGAGAGTCGGTCGGCATCAGGTCGACGAGCATCTCCATCTCGTCGACGAGGACCGGGGCAAGCGACTCCATGCCCTCCACGGCGTGGCCTTCGGACAGCTTCTCGGCGAGCTCCGCCAGCTCGGGGTGCTCCTCCCCCAGGCGGCGTGCGCGCTCGCGCACCTCGTCGGTGAGCAGCAGCTCGCGGCACGGCGGCGCCCAGAGCCGGGCGGCCGGCTCCAGCGAGCGCTGGTCGGCGACCGCGAAGGACCGGATCTCGTCCACCTCGTCGCCCCAGAACTCCACCCGCAGCGGGTGCTCCTCGGTCGGGGGGAAGACGTCGACGATGCCGCCGCGCACGGCGAACTCGCCGCGCTTCTCGACCAGGTCCACGCGGGAGTACGCCGCGGCCGCGAGGCGTCGTACGACGTCGTCGAGGTCGGCCTCCGCGCCGGGCACCAGCTCGACCGGCGCGAGGTCGGCCAGCCCCTTGACCTGCGGCTGCAGGATCGAGCGGACCGGAGCCACCACCACCTTCAGCGGACCGTTGCTGCGGTCCTGCCCGGGGTGACGCAGCCGCCGCAGCACCGCCAACCGGCGGCCGACCGTGTCCGAGCGCGGCGAGAGCCGCTCGTGCGGAAGGGTCTCCCAGGCCGGGTAGTAGGCCACCTCGGCGGGGTCCATCAGGTCACCGAGGTAGGTGACCAGGTCCTCGGCCTCCCGGGCCGTGGCGGCCACGGCGAGCACCGTGCGGCCGGCGTCGACCAGGCCCTTGACCAGGAACGGCCGCAGCGCGCCCGGTGCGGTCAGGTCCAGCGCGGGGACCGAGCCACCCCGGGCGTCCTCCACCGCCGAGGCGAGCGTCTTGTCCTCGAGGACGATCTCGGCCAGGCCCGTGAGGCTCACGCGGGTTCCCTTCTGCCCAGGCACGTGGACGGGGCGCAGCGGCGCTGGACCGCCCGACGGCACGACGACTGCCCCCTGTCAGACAGAGCAGGGGGTCTCCTCGATGGTACGCCGCTATGTTGAACCCGTGGCCGCCTCCTCGTCCTCACGCTCCCCGTCGGTCGAGCTCGAGATCGACGACCGGGTCGTGCGCCTCAGCAACCCCGACCGGGTGTACTTCCCGGCCCGAGGCGAGACCAAGCGGGATCTGGCGGAGTACTACCTCTCGGTCGGGGACGGCATCGTCAACGCGCTCTACGAGCGGCCCTGCATGATGCACCGCTTCCCGACCGGGGTCAGCGGCGAGAAGGTGCACCAGAAGCGCGTGCCCGCGGGTGCGCCGCCGTGGCTGGAGACGGTGCGGGTGCACTTCCCGCGGTGGAACCGGACCGCCGACGAGCTGTGCGTGACCGAGGTGGCGCAGGTGATCTGGGCGGTGCAGATGTCCACCGTGGAGTTCCACCCGTGGAACAGCCGGCGCGCCGACACCGAGAAGCCCGACGAGTGGCGCATCGACCTCGACCCCGGCCCGGAGTGCGACTTCGCGACCGTTCGCCGGGTCGCCCACGTGGTGCACGAGGTGCTCGACGAGCTCGGGGCGGTCGGCTTCCCCAAGACCTCGGGCGGCAACGGCCTGCACGTCTACGTCCGGATCCCGCCCGAGCACGGCTTCGCCGATGTACGCCGGGCCGCACTCGCCTTCGCCCGCGAGGTCGAGCGCCGCGCGCCGCGCGAGGTCACCACCACCTGGTGGCGCAAGGACCGCGATCCCCGGCAGCTGTTCGTCGACTACAACCAGAACGCCCGCGACCACACCATCGCCGCGGCCTACTCCGTGCGCGGCAACCCCGAGGCGACGGTGTCCACCCCGATCCGGTGGGACGAGGTCGACGACGTGGAGCCGCGGGAGTGCACGATCGCGACCGTGCCCGCCCGGTTCGCCGAGCTCGGCGACCTGCACGCCGACATCGACCGGCACCCCTTCGACATCGCCCCGCTGCTGGAGTGGGCCCACCGTGACGAGCAGGCCGGCGAGGTCGGTGCGCCGCCGCCGGAGGACAGCGACGACGAGATCGCCGGGGGCACCTAGACGCCGGGTACGCCGTGGCGCCGCAGCAGCTCCCGCAGCGCCGGCACCCCGTCGTCGTGGCACCAGCACGCCGCGCGCAGCCCGGCCGCCCGCGCCGTGTCGACGTACTCCTGCTTGTCGTCGACGAACAGCACCTGAGCGGCGGGCTCCCCGAGCCGCGCGCACACGCGCTCGAAGTAGGCCGGCTCGTCCTTGGTGACCCCTACCTCGCAGGAGTAGAACTGGCCGGTGAACGCGTCGTCGTAGCCGAGCTCCCGGCGCATGTACTCCGCCCGGTGGGCGTGCTGGTTCGACGCGAGGTAGCACGGCAGCCCGGCGGCACGCAGCTGTGCGACCACGGCAAGCACGCCGGGCACCACCTCGACCCGGTGCCAGTGCTCGAGCAGCCGCGGCAGCCGGTCGTCGAGGGACCAGCGGTCGGCCACCTCCGCCAGCACGTCCTCGAAGCGGCGACGACCGACCATCGCCGGCCGCTCGGCGGTGAAGACGGCCTGCGCGAAGTCGTCGCCGGCGCGGTCCGACAGCGTGCCGACCAGCTCGTCGTACCAGCCCTCGGGGTTGGTCTGCACCACCCCGTCGGCGTCGAGCAGCAGCGCGCGAACCCCCATGTCGATGCTCAGGACGGCGGGTTCTCGGCCCAGTAGCGGCGTACGAACCCGGTGATCTGCTCGGCCAGCTCGGGCCGGCACACCAGCAGGTCGGGCAGCAGCACGTCCTCCTGGTTGTAGGCGAGGGCGGCGCCGTCGGCCCGGCTGGCGTGCAGCCCGGCCGCGCGCGCCACCGCGACCGGGGCCGCGGAGTCCCACTCGTACTGGCCGCCGGCGTGCACGTAGGCGTCGGTCACGTCGCGGACCACCGAGATCACCTTGGCGCCGGCCGAGCCCATCGGCACCAGCTCGGCGTCGATCTCGGCGGCGAGCGCCTCGACGAACGCCGGCGGCCGGGTGCGGCTGACCGCGATCCGCGGGCGAGCGCTAGTGCGCGGAGGCACCGTCGGCGGCTGCGCGGTGCCGAAGGTGGTGTCCAGTCCGGGCTGCGCCACGGCGCCGGCGACCAGGTCGCCGTCCTGCCACAGTGCGACGTGGATCGCCCAGTCGTCACGGGGCGGCTCGGAGAACTCCCGAGTGCCGTCGACCGGGTCGATGATCCAGACCCGGGAGGCGTCCAGGCGTCGCCGGTCGTCGATGCTGGCCCGGCTCTCCTCGCTGAGCACGGCGTCGTCGGGCCGGTGCTCGGCGAGCAGCCGCACCAGCAGCTCGTGGGAGGCGGAGTCGCCGGCGTCCTTGAGCTCGCGGCCCTCCAGCCCGCCGGTCCGGACCTGCACCAGGAGGTCGCCGGCGACGGTGGCCAGCCAGGCGGCGAAGCGGTGGTCGTCGGTGCGGGCGTCCCGCGGCAACGGGCCTGGGTCGAACTGGGTCTCGGTCACGAAGTCACCCTCTCACGGGGGTCAGCTGTTGAACGTGGCCTGGGTGCGCTCCAGACCGTCGGTCAGCAGGCTCTCCACGGCATCTGCGGCCCGGTCCACCTGGAAGGCCAGCACCTTGCGCTCGGCGGCCGAGTAGTCGGAGAGCACGAAGTCGGCCGGGGACTGGCGGCCGGGCGGGCGGCCGATGCCGACGCGCACCCGGTAGAACTCCCCCGAGTCGAGCGACTTGCGCATGGAGCGCAGGCCGTTGTGCCCGTTGTCGCCGCCGCCGCGCTTGACGCGCAGCGTGTCGAAGGCGATGTCCAGCTCGTCGTGGACGGCGACCACCCGCTCGACCGGGATCTTGTAGAACCGGGCCAGCGTGGCCACCGGCCCGCCGGTCTCGTTCATGTAGCAGCGGGGCCGGGCCAGCACGACGCGGGCGCCGCCCACACCGCCGAGACCCCCGAGCCGACCCTCGACGACGTCGGCCCGCCCGGACTTGTGCGGCCGGAACCGACCGCCGGCGCGGACGGCCAGCTCGTCGTTGACGAGGTACCCCACGTTGTGCCGGTTGCCGGCATAGGAAGGGCCGGGATTCCCCAGCCCGACGACCAACCACACGTCTTCAGTCATCGACCCAGCGCTCCCGGCCTTCCTGCGCACCTGTCCGGAGAGCCGCTGCGCCCACCGGCGCAGTCGCTCTCCCACGGCCTCACTCCTCCTCGGAGGAGCCCTCCTCGGCCTCGGAGCCCTCGGACGCGGCCTCGGACGGGGCGGCAGCCTCGTCCTCGGACTCCTCGCGCTCGATGCCCGCGTCGGCCTCGGCCTCGGCCAGCTCCTCCTCCACCTCGGCGGCGGTGGGAGCGTGGGTGACGTTGACGATCAGCGTCTCCTCGTCGAGGTGCAGCGCGGCACCCGAGGGGAGGTCGAGGTCCTTGGCCAGCACCTGGGTGCCGACCTCGGCGCCCTCGACGGAGACCTCGATGTACTCCGGGATGTGGGTGGCCTCGGCCTCGACGTTGACCGAGGGGTGCTCGGTGACCACCAGGGTCTCCGGCGCGGCGTCACCGACCACGTGGACGGGCACCTCGACGGTGACCTTCTCGCCCTTCTTGACCATGATCAGGTCGACGTGCTCGATGAAGCCCTTGATCGGGTCGCGCTGCACCTGCTTGGGCAGGGCGAGCTGGGACTTGCCGTCGACCTCGATCGACAGCAGCGCGTTCATCCCGCCGTGCTTGAGGGCCAGCATGGTGTCGTGGCCGGGCAGGGTGATGTGCACGGGGTCGCCACCGTGGCCGTACAGCACGGCGGGGACCTTGTCCGCGCGGCGGATGCGGCGCGCGGCGCCCTTGCCGAACTCCGTGCGGGGCTCCGCCTGGATCTTGACCTCAGACATCGGGGGTTGACTCCTCAATCGACTTCGAACGTGAACTCACAAGCTCTCGGTGGCCCGGCGGGTGCGTCACGTCCGGAGATCGAGGGTGCGGCCGCGCACAGCGCAAGCCGTCCACCGCGTCGATCACGGAGCGAAGATCTCCCTCGCCGAGGCAACCGTCCAATCCTAGCCAGCCGCTGCGCGCGGCGCTAATCGGGCCCTCAGGCGCGACCGTCGAAGAGCGAGGTGACCGAGCCGTCCTCGAAGACCTCGCGGATCGCCCGGCTGATCAGCGGTGCGATGGACAGGCAGGTGAGCTTGTCGAACTGCCGCTCCGGCGGGATCGGCAGGGTGTTGGTGACCACGATCTCGGTGGCCGGGCAGTTCTTCAGCCGGTCCACGGCGGGGTCGGACAGGATCGCGTGGGTGGCGGCGATGATCACCCCGGCCGCGCCGTCCTTCATCAGCGCCTCGGCGGCCTTCACGATGGTGCCGCCGGTGTCGATCATGTCGTCGACCAGCACGCAGATGCGGCCGGCGACCTCGCCGACCACGCGGTTGGCCACCGACTCGTTGGGGCGGTCGATGTCGCGGGTCTTGTGGATGAAGGCCAGCGGAGCGCCGCCGAGCCGGCTGGACCACTGCTCGGCCACCTTGATCCGCCCGGCGTCCGGAGACACCACGGCGAGCTGCTCGTGGCCGTACTTGTCCTGCACGTAGTCGGAGAGGATCGGCAGCGCCATCAGGTGGTCGACCGGCCCGTCGAAGAAGCCCTGGATCTGCGCGGTGTGCAGGTCGACGCAGATCAGCCGGTCCGCGCCCGCGGTCTTGAACATGTCGGCCATCAGCCGGGCGGAGATCGGCTCGCGCCCGCGGTGCTTCTTGTCCTGGCGTGCGTAGCCGTAGAAGGGCATCACCACGGTGATCCGCTTGGCCGAGGCACGCTTGAGCGCGTCGACCATGATCAGGTGCTCCATGATCCACTTGTTGATCGGCGCGGTGTGGCTCTGGATCACGAAGGCGTCGCAGCCGCGCACCGACTCCTCGTAGCGCACGTAGATCTCGGAGTTGGCGAACTCGTAGGCCGAGGTCGGCACCAGCCCGGTGCCGACCAGCTCGGCGACCTCCTCCGCGAGCTCGGGGTGTGCCCGACCGCTGAAGACCATCAGGTTCTTCTCGGTGGTCCGCTTCATTCCGCTCACGCCTGGGTCTCCTTGGTCGCCGCCGACTACCCCTGTGGGGATTCTCCCGCACCCTGGTCCGGGTGCGCGACCGGGGACTGCTCGTGGTGAGACGGGTCACCGTCGCGCTCCAGCGCGGCACGGGCGGCCGCAGCCGACGGCGTACCGTCGCGCCGGGTCAGCGTCCACTCCTCGATGACGCGCTGCGGTCCGGCCGACACGGCCAGCGCCCCGGGAGGCACGTCGCCGCGCACGACGGTGCCGCCGCCGGTGGTCGCCCCGTCGCCGATGTCCACCGGCGCGACCAGGGTGTTGTTCGACCCGGTCCGCGCGTAGCGGCCGACGCGCGTGCGGTGCTTGCTCCGCCCGTCGTGGTTGGCGAAGATCGTCCCCGCCCCGATGTTGCTGCCCTCGCCGAGCTCCGCGTCTCCGACGTAGGACAGGTGGGGCACCTTGGCGCGGGGCCCGATGGTGGCGTTCTTGGTCTCGACGAAGGTGCCGATCTTCCCGTCGGCGCCCAGCACGGTCCCCGGCCGCAGGTAGGCGAACGGCCCCACGCTGCAGCCGGCCTCGAGCACCGCCTCGGAGCCGTGCGTGCGTACGACGCGTGCGCCGCGTCCGACCGCCACGTCACGCAGCGTGGAGTCCGGCCCGATCTCGGCGTCCTCCTCCACGACCGTGTCCCCGTGCAGCTGCACGCCGGGATGCACGACCACGTCGGCGGCCAGCCGGACGGTGACGTCGACCCAGGTGGTGGCCGGGTCCACGATCGTGACGCCCGCACGCATCCACCGGTCGAGGATCCGCCGGTTGAGCTCGGCCCCCAGGGCGGCCAGCTGGGCCCGGTCGTTGGCCCCCTCGGTCTGCATCACGTCGTCGATCCGGTGCGCCCCGACCGCGAGCCCGTCGCCGTGGGCGATACCGACCAGGTCGGTGAGGTAGTACTCGCCCTTGGCGTTGTCGTTGCCGATCCGCGGCAGCGCCGCGGCCAGGAAGCGGGCGTCCAGCGCCAGGATGCCGCTGTTGATCTCGCGTACGGCGGCCTGCTCGGGGGTGGCGTCCTTCTGCTCGACGATCGCGGTGACCGCGCCGGAGGCGTCGCGGATGACCCGGCCGTAGCCGAACGGATTCTCGGGCTCGCCGGTCAGCACGGTCAGCGCGCGTCCGGCCGCGCGGTGGTCGGCCACCAGCGCCTGCAGCGTCTCGCCCTCGAGCAGAGGGGTGTCGCCGTACATCACCACGACCGTGCCGTCATCGGGGACCGGCCGCGCCGCGCCGCCGGTGAGCGCGTCGAGGGCGACCCGGACCGCGTGCCCGGTGCCCTCCTGGGTCTCCTGGACCGCGAGCAGCGCCCCGGGGGCGTGCTCGAGCACGTGCGGACCGACCTGCTCGCGGCCGTGTCCGACGACGACCGCGAGCCGGTCGGGGTCGACCCTGCTCGCGGCGGCGAGGACGTGCCCGATCATGCTGCGACCGCAGAGCGGGTGCAGCACCTTGGACAGCTTGGACTTCATCCGCGTCCCGCTGCCGGCGGCGAGGACGATCACCGTCAGATGTGGCTGGCTCACGCTCCCCGGGTAGGAGTCGAACCTACGTCGCTTTATCCGCATTCAAAGTGCGGCGGGCCCTGCCGACAGACCAACCGGGGACTGTTGTGCGGACCAGAGTACGCACCGGGCCGGGACCCCGGGACGGGTACCGCCGCGCCATCTCGTGCCCCCGACGGCTGGATTGCCTACGGTTGCGTAGGTTACGGTTGCGTAAGTACGACCGCGTGCTGACCGCACGACGCTCTCCACTACCTCACCTCTGCGAGGAACGTCGATGACAGCTCCCACTGCCACCGAAGCCCGACCCGCCGATATCGGACAAGCCGGCGCCACCTGGGGCGGCGACATCCAGAGTCGCAAGGAACAGGTCGCTCTCGGCCTGTTCATCGTGGTCCCCTTCCTGGCCGTGGCGGCCGCGATCCCGATGGCCTGGGGAGGGTGGCTCGGCTGGAGCGACGTACTCATCTGCGTGGTGATGTACGCGATCTCCGGGCACGGCGTCACCGTCGGCTTTCACCGGCTGTTCACGCACAAGTCGTTCAAGCCCAACCGGGCGGTGAAGATCGCGCTGGCCGTCGCCGGCTCGCTGGCCATCCAGGGCCCGGTGATCCGCTGGGTCGCCGACCACCGCAAGCACCACAAGTTCTCCGACCGCGACGGGGACCCGCACTCGCCGTGGCGCTACGGGACCGACCTCAAGGCGCTGGCCAAGGGCTTCTGGTTCGCCCACATGATGTGGCTGTTCAACCCCGAGCAGACCCCGCAGCGCAAGTACGCGCCCGACCTGATGAAGGACCCGGACATCGTCCGCATCTCCCGGCAGTTCCCGATGTGGGTGGCGGTCTCCCTGGTCGCCCCCGCCATCGCGGGCGGGCTGATCACCTGGTCCTGGCAGGGCGCGCTCACCGCGTTCTTCTGGGCCTCGCTGGTGCGGATCAGCCTGCTGCACCACGTGACCTGGTCGATCAACTCGATCTGTCACACCATCGGGGAGCGCCCGTTCGTCTCCCGCGACAAGTCGGCGAACGTCTGGTGGCTGGCCATCCCCTCCATGGGCGAGTCCTGGCACAACCTGCACCACGCCGACCCGACCTGCGCCCGCCACGGCGTGCTGCGCGGTCAGCTCGACACCAGCGCCCGGATCATCTGGGCGATGGAGAAGCTGGGCTGGGTGCGCGATGTCCGCTGGCCGGTCAAGGAGCGGATCGACTCCAAGCTGGTGAAGAACCAGAAGCCCAAGCAGCCGGTCGCCGCCTGAGGCGATGACCCCCTCCCTGGATCCCCCCACCCCGGCCTCGCCCAGCACCGTCGCCGCGGTTCCGGCGACCCCGGCGGCTCCGGCGGCACGTCGCCCGCGGCACCGGATGACCAGCGCGGAGCGCCGCGAGCAGCTCATCGAGATCGCGCGCGGCCTGTTCGCCGAGCGCGGCTTCGACGGCGCGTCGGTCGAGGAGATCGCTGCGCGGGCCGGGGTCTCCAAGCCGGTGGTCTACGAGCACTTCGGCGGCAAGGAGGGGCTGTACGCCGTGGTCGTGGACCGCGAGGTGCGCACCCTGCTGGACAGCATGCGCGCGTCGCTGACCTCGGGGCACCCCCGCGAGCTGCTCGAGCAGGCGGCGTTCGCGCTGCTGGACTACATCGAGGAGTCCTCCGACGGCTTCCGGATCCTGGTCCGGGACAGCCCACTGGGGTCGTCGACCGGGTCGTTCGTCTCGATCATCGGTGACGTGGCGACCCGGGTCGAGCACATCCTGGCCGACGAGTTCAAGGTCCGCGGCTTCGACACCCACGCCGCCCCGATGTACGCCCAGATGCTGGTCGGCATGGTGGGCACCACCGGCCAGTGGTGGCTCGACGCCCGCAAGCCGTCCAAGGACGTGGTGGCCGCGCACCTGGTGAACCTGGCCTGGCACGGCCTGTCCGGCCTGGAGCCGCGACCCACCCTGCGCACCCGTCCCTGAGTCGTCGGGCGCAGGCGGCGGGCCTGATGAGCGTCGTCAGGCCGGGTCCGCCTCGTGCGGCGGCAGGTCGGAGTGCCGCGCCACCTCGAGGTCGCACAGCGCCCGGGGCCGGCGACCGAGCGTCAGCGGGCGGCCATCCGAGCCTTGAGCACGTCGCGCTTGTCCTCGAACCGGAGCGCCTGCTTCTCGAGCTCCTCGAGGAAGTCGGCCAGCTCGGTGCGCGCCTGCTCCCCCTCGGCGTCGAGCCCCTCGACGTCGAAGACGTTCCAGAACCGGAGCACCGGCGCGACGACCTCGTCCTTGTGCTGGCGCAGGTCGTAGACGCCGGCCACGGCCATCTGCACGGCCTTGCGCTGGAAGCCGGCGATGTCGGTGCCGGGCATCGCGAACGTCGTCACCACGTCGGTGATCGCGCGCATGGTCTGGTTGGGGTCGAGCTCGAGCGCGCCCTTGAGCAGGTTGCGGTAGAAGATCATGTGCAGGTTCTCGTCGGCCGCGACCCTGCCCAGCAGCGCGTCCGCGACGGGGTCGTCGGTGAGCTTGCCGGTGTTGCGGTGCGACACCCGGGTGGCCAGCTCCTGGAACGACACGTACGCCAGCGACCGGACGAGGTCCTGGCTGTGCGCCGACTCGTAGCCGGACGACATGTGGTCCATCCGCAGTCGCTCGAGCTCGACCGGGTCGACGGCGCGCGAGGTCAGCAGGTAGTCGCGGATCGCGATCCCGTGCCGACCCTCCTCGGCGGTCCAGCGGTGCACCCAGTCGCCCCAGGCCGCGTCCCTGCCGAACAGGCTCGCGATCTCGTGGTGGTAGCTCGGCAGGTTGTCCTCGGTGAGCAGGTTCACGATCAGCGAGGACCGCGCCACGTCCGACATCGGCGAGTCGTCGGGCGACCACGGGTCGCCGTCGAGCGGACCGTCGAAGTTGCGGCCGTCGCTCCAGGGGACGTACTCGTGGGGAAACCACTCCTTGGCCACCGTGAGGTGCCGGTTGAGGTTCTCCTCCACCACCTGCTCGAGCTCGAGCAGCAGCTGGGTCTGGGTCATGGTCGCGCTCATCGTGCTCCCTCCGAGACCCCGGTGGCCTCTCCCTACGCCACCGTAACCTACGGTCCCGTAGGTAGGCGAACCGCGAGGTCACGGACTAGCCAGCAGCTCCACCCGGTTGCCGTGACCGTCGGCACTGTGGAACCGGCGGTACCCCGGGAAGTCGTCGTCCCAGGTGACCGGCAGGCCGGCGGCCTCGATCCGGCCAGCGAGCTCCTCGAGCGCCGCGACGTCGTCGAGCACGAAGGCCGGGTGCGCCTTCTTCGCAGGGCTGAAGCCGTCCTCGACGCCGACGTGGACCTCGACGCCGGAACCGCGGAACCAGCAGCCGCCGCGTCGGGCGAGCACCGGAGGCTTCTCGACCTCGGGGATGCCGAGCAGCTCGCCGTAGAACATGCGGGCCGCGCCCTCGCCACCCTCGGGGCAGGACACCTGGACGTGGTGCAGTCTCATCACCGATGGACCTCATTTCTCGTGGGCATGAATGGTCTCGTGGGCATGAATGGCCGGTCTCGTCGTACGACGTCAGCCCGGCAGGTGGGCGACGACGAACACCCGCCGGAACGGCAGGACCACGCCGTACGGCTGCTCGGGGTAGGCCGCGCGCAGCCGCCTCCTGAACTCCTCCTCGAACCCCGGGCGCAGGTCGTCGGGGAGCGCCTGGAGGGTGGGGCGCGCGCCCGTCCCGGAGACCCACGTGAAGACCGCGTCCTCGCCGGTCAGTACGTGCAGGTATGTGGTCTCCCAGGCGTCCACGGTGCAACCGAGGTCGGCAAGGGCGGCCAGGTACGTCGCGGCGTCGTACGCGGCGGGGAAGGCAACGTCGACGGTGTGGGCGGCGTAGGGCTCCTCGGCGGCGAGGTCGCGCCGGATGGCGTGACTCGGTGCGTCGAAGTTGCCCGGCACCTGGAAGGCGAGCCACCCGCCCGGCGCCACCTGCTCGAGGAGGCGAGGCAGCAGGTCGAGGTGGCCGGGCACCCACTGCAGCGTGGCGTTGCTGATCAGCACGTCGACCGGCTGCTCCGGCTGCCAGGTGCGCAGGTCGGCGACCTCGAACTCCAAGCTCGAGGCGCTGCCTGCGGTGGCGCGGGCCCGGGCGATCATCTCGGACGAGGTGTCGATGCCGGTGACCGCCGCGTGCGGCCAGCGCTCGGCGAGCAGCGCGGTCTGATTGCCCGGCCCGCAGCCGAGGTCGACGACGCGTGACGGCCGCTCGGCGCCGACCCGGGCGAGGAGGTCTGCGAAGGGCCGGCCGCGCTCGTCGGCGTACTGCAGGTAGCGCTCCGGGTCCCAGCGATGTGTCGTCGGCATCGGCTCCACCTCTCGATTTATCTTGATGTCAAGATAAATCGTGGCAGCGAGGTATCTCGATGTCAAGAATCTCGACGGCTAGACTGTCGTCATGGACGACGAGGTGGACCGGCTGGTCGAGGCCTGGCGGCGCGAACGCGCCGACCTCGACCTCGCGCCGATGCAGGTGCTCTCCCGGGTCAGCCGGCTCGCGCACCACCTCGACCGGGCCCGCCGCCAGGCTTTCGCCGCGCACCAGCTGGAGTCCTGGGAGTTCGACGTGCTGGCGGCGCTGCGCCGCGCGGGCGAGCCCTACGCTCTCTCCCCCGGCCGGCTGATCCGCGAGACGCTGGTCACCAGCGGCACGATGACCAACCGGGTGGACCGGCTGGCCGCCCGCGGCCTGGTCGAGCGCCGGCCCGACCCGCGCGACCGGCGCGGGGTCCAGGTCCGGCTGACCGAGGCGGGTCGGCGCACCGTGGACGGCGCCCTGGCCGACCTGCTCTCCCGCGAGCGCGACCTGCTGGCCGGGCTCGACCCGGAGCACCAGCACCGGCTCGCCGACCTGCTGCGCGCGCTCGTCCTCCCCTTCGAGCACCCCGACCCGTCGTGAATGTCTCACCCGAGCCCGCCGACCCGTCGTGAATGTTCCGGTGCGCAGCCGGTGACGCCACCCCGACGCGTCGTCTGGCGCGAGGGGAACGCGTGGAGCGTCGAGGCGGGTGCCGATCGCGCCGAACGAGCCGACGACCGACCCTGCCGCCCCCAGGTGGCTCGATGGCCCGGTCAGTGCGAGGACTCCCGTGCGGCGAGGGCATCCAGGTCGCGCACGGCGTACCGGTGGTGCTCCCACTCCTCCTCCAGGATGGTGCGCAGGCAGGAGAGCACGGTCTCCGGGTACGTCGGTGCGTGCGGGTTCCTCCGCGGCGCGACGAGCTCCTGCGCGCTGACCCCGGCGAGGTAGTCGCGCACCATCGCCTGCCGGTCGGCCCGCACCGCGAGCACCTCGTCGTACGGCGGCGACTCGGCCGCGAAGGCGGAGGCGTCGTACGCGGCGGTGTCGGGATCGTCGTTGGGCAGGCCCGCCGGGTGGTACGGCTGGTCGAGCTCCAGCACGGCCTTGCCCAGCCAGGTGTCGGTGGCCATCACCAGGTGCCGCAGCGTCTGCGCGAGCGACCATTCCCCGTCCACCGACGCGTCGACGGCGCCCGCCGGCATGGCGGCCGCCCGGTCGAGCGTCGCGGCCCAGCTGCGCTCGAGTGCCGCCCAGGCATCGCGCAGCCCGGCCGGGTCCTCCGCGGTGCGCAGCTCCCGCCCCGGGAAGCGGCGGTCCAGCTCCGCGTCCACGAGCGGGACCACGTCGACCCCGTTGACCAGCAACGTGCTCCCGCCTTCGAGCAGCCAGGGCGAGTCGATCTCGATGCCGGCGACCTCACTGCCGCGTACGACCACGTCGCGCAGGTCGCAGTCCACGAACCGGGCTCCACGCAAGGACCGCGCTCGGACGGTGCGGCCGCGCAGGTCCTCGACCGGGCTCTCGACCGGGCTCTCGACCAGGTTCTCGCTGGGGGTCTCGCTGGGGGTCTCGCTCATGGAGCGACCCTGGCACAGCTGGCGCAGGCACGTCACGACTTCCCGCCCGGAGCGGCCGTGACGGCCACCCACCACCGACCGCGCGACGGCAGGCGCTACTCGAGGACCGCTCCGGCCTCGAGCCACTCCTCCTCGATCGACTCGCGCTCGGCGACGACCGCCTTCAGCTGAGCCCCGAGCTCGGCAAGCCGTTCGTGGTCGGAGGCGTGCTCGGCCATCAGCGCGTGCAGCTCGCGTTCGCGCTCCTCGGTGCGCTCCAGCTGGCGCTCGAGGCGGGCCATCGCCTTCTTCGCCTCCCTCGTCTCCTGCGCCGAGGTCGGAGCGGCGGCCGGCACGCCCGGCGCCGCCCCCTGAGGGGGCCCGTCCGCGAGGTCCTGCGACCGGTCCGCTCGCCCCGGCTGACCGTCCGCGCGGCGCAGGTCGGCTTCGCGCCGTTCGAGGTACTCGTCGACCCCGCGGGGCAGCTGGGCGATGCTGCCGTCTCCCATCAGCGCCCAGACCGAGTCGGTGACCCGCTCGAGGAAGTACCGGTCGTGGGAGACCACCACCAGCGTCCCCGGCCAGCGGTCGAGGAAGTCCTCGAGCACGTTCAGCGTCTCGATGTCCAGGTCGTTGGTGGGCTCGTCGAGCAGCAGTACGTTCGGCTCGGCCAGCAGCAGGCGCATCAGCTGCAGCCGGCGCCGCTCCCCGCCGGACAGGTCGCCGATCCGCGCGGTGAGCCGGTCGCCGGTGAACCCGAAGCGCTCGAGCATGGAGGTCGCGGTGATCTCGCCGTCCGCGGTCTTCGTGACCCGCTTGACCCGCTCCACCGAGGACAGCACCCGCTCCTCCGGGTCCAGCGTGTCCAGGGTCTGGCTCAGGTGCTCCAGCGCGACCGTGCGGCCGCGTCGCACGCGGCCCGCGTCGGGCGCGAGCTCCCCGGCGAGCAGGCGCAGCACGGAGGTCTTGCCGGCGCCGTTCACGCC
>DASSVD010000201.1:0-3183 GCA_035706365.1 Nocardioidaceae bacterium | reverse complement strand
TCGCCGAGGAGATGGCCGTCGACCTCGGCTTCCGCACCGTCGAGCAGGTCCGCGCGCAGATGACCGAGTTCGGCCCCTGGGACGGCGAGCGTGCTCCGGCCCCGACCGTAGCGGCGGCCGGGGCTGCAGGGTCGCAGGCGGACGCGGAAGCGCCCGGCTCGACCGTGGCTGGGTCTGGCGGGAGGCCCGAGCCTGCGAGGGCCGGATGGTCGGGCGAGCCGGGGGTCCCGGCGGGAGCCCCAGACTCGGTGGCCGCACCGCCGGCCCCCACGGTCGGGGCGGGAGCGCGTTCGCCGTCCCACGGGCCGAACTCGGTCATCTGCGCGCGGACCTGCTCGACGGTGCGGAAGCCGAGGTCGACGTCCATCTCCTCGGCGATGCCGGAGAGCACCCGCAGGTCGGGCAGCGCGTGGGTGTCGGTGAGGACCGTCTCGAAGGTGCGCACGCGCCCCTCCCAGTCCACGAAGCTGCCGGACTTCTCGGTCACCGGGGCGACCGGGAGGACCACGTCGGCCTGGGCCGTGATCTCGCTGGCGCGCACCTCGAGGCTCACCACGAAGTCGGCGCGGTGCACGGCCTGCGCGGCCAGCAGCGGGTCCTCGAGGTCGGCCAGGTCCACGCCGCCGATCACCAGGGCGGAGAGCTCGCCGCTGGCCGCGGCCGCGACGATCGCGGAGCCGTCGCGACCCGGCTGGTCGGGCAGGGAGGACACGCCCCAGGCGGTCCCGGCGTCGACCCGGGCGGCGGCGTCGGCGACCGGGCGGCCGCCGGGCAGCAGGTTCGGCAAGCAGCCGGCCTCGACCGCGCCGCGGTCGCCGGCGCGGCGCGGCACCCAGGCCAGCTTGGCGCCGGTGGTTCCGGCCAGCTCGACCAGCGCGGACAGGGCGCCCGGCACGGTGGCCATCCGCTCACCGACCAGGATCACGCCGCCGCCGTCGAGGGCCAGGTCGCCGTGGTTGCCGAGCTCGGCGACCGCGGACGCCTCCTCGCCCGGTGCGCAGCGCAGCAGGGTGCCGTCCATCTTCCGCAGTCCGCGGGAGGTGAACGGGGCGAGCGAGAAGACCCGGGTCCCGTTGCGGGCTGCCTTGCGCAGCCGCAGGAACACGATCGGCGACTCGTCCTCGGGCTCGAAACCGACCAGCAGCACGGTCCGGGCGCGCTCGAGGTCGGCGTAGGTGACGTCGAGGTAGGTGGCGGCCACCGAGGAGGCCAGGAAGTCGGCCTCCTCCGCGGAGTGCGGCCGGGCCCGGAAGTCGATGTCGTTGGTGCCGAGCGCGACGCGGGCGAACTTCGAGTAGGCGAACGCGTCCTCGGTGGTCAGCCGGCCACCGGTGAGTACGCCGACCCCGGCCCGGGTCGCCTGCAGGCCGCGGGCGGCCACGGCGAACGCCTCGGGCCACGACGCCGGGCGCAGCTCGCCGGAGTCCTCGTCACGCACCAACGGGTGGGTGAGCCGGTCCGGGAGCCGGGTGTGGGTGAACCCGAAGCGGCCCTTGTCGCAGTTCCACTCCTCGTTGACCTCCGGGTCGTTCCCGGCGAGGCGGCGGGTGACCTTGCCGCGGCGGTGGTCGGTGCGCAACGCGCAGCCGGACGCGCAGTGCTCGCACACCGACGGCGTGGACACCAGGTCGAAGGGGCGGGCTCGGAAACGGTAGGAGGCCGAGGTGAGCGCGCCGACCGGGCAGATCTGGATGGTGTTGCCCGAGAAGTAGGACTCGAAGGGCTCCTGCTCGTAGATGCCGACCTGCTGCAGCGCGCCGCGCTCGATCAGCGCGATGAACGGGTCGCCGGCGATCTGCTCGGAGAAGCGGGTGCAGCGCGCGCACAGCACGCAGCGCTCGCGGTCCAGCAGCACCTGGGCGGAGATGTTGATCGGTTTGGGGAAGGTCCGCTTCTCCTCGACGAAGCGGGACTCGCCGCGGCCGTTGGACATCGCCTGGTTCTGCAGCGGGCACTCGCCACCCTTGTCGCAGACCGGGCAGTCCAGCGGGTGGTTGATCAGCAGGAACTCCATGATCCCCTGCTGGGCCTTGTCCGCGACCGGCGAGGTGGCCTGGGTCTTCACGACCATCCCGTCGGCGACGGCCAGGGTGCAGGAGGCCTGCGGCTTCGGGATCGGCCGGCCGTTGCCCGCGTCGGGGACCTCGACCAGGCACTGTCGGCAGGCGCCGACCGGCGCGAGCAGCGGGTGGTCGCAGAAGCGCGGGATCTGCACGCCGACCTGCTCGGCGGCCCGGATCACCAGGGTGCCCTTGGGCACGCTGACCTCGACGTCGTCGATGGTGACGGTGACCAGGTCGGCCTTCTCGACCGAGCCGTCGGCAGGCGAGGTGGGGGTGACGCTCATGCGGGTGCTCCCTCGGTGGCGAAGAGCGTGGAGGCCGCCGGGTCGAACGGGCACCCACCCTCGGTGAGGTGGGCGACGTACTCGTCCCGGAAGTACTGGATCGAGGAGGTGATCGGGCTGGTGGCACCGTCCCCGAGCGCGCAGAAGGCGCGGCCCAGGATGTTGTCGCACTGGTCCAGCAGCAGCTCGAGGTCCTGCTCGGACCCCTCACCGCGCTCCAGGCGGGCCAGCGTCTGCACCAGCCACCAGGTGCCCTCGCGGCACGGCGTGCACTTGCCGCAGGACTCGTGCTTGTAGAACTCCGTCCAGCGCAGCACGGCGCGCACCACGCAGGTGGTGTCGTCGAAGATCTGCAGGGCGCGGGTGCCGAGCATCGAGCCGGCCGAGCCGACCGCCTCGTAGTCCAGCGGGACATCGAGGTGCTCGGCGGTCAGGATCGGCGTCGAGGATCCGCCGGGGGTCCAGAACTTCAGCTCGTGCCCCTCGCGCATCCCTCCCCCGAGGTCGATCAGCTCGCGCAGGGTGATGCCCAGGGGCGCTTCGTACTGCCCCGGCCGCTTCACGTGGCCGGACAGCGAGTAGAGCACGAACCCCTTCGACTTCTCGGTGCCCATCGAGGAGAACCAGTCGGCGCCGTGGCGCACGATGGCGGGCACCGAGGCGATCGACTCCACGTTGTTGATCACCGTCGGCGCGGCGTACAGGCCGGCGACCGCGGGGAACGGCGGGCGCAGCCGCGGCTGCCCGCGGCGTCCCTCGAGGGAGTCGAGCAGCGCGGTCTCCTCACCGCAGATGTAGGCGCCGGCGCCCGCGTGGACGACCAGGTCCAGGTTGTA
>DASSVD010000200.1:0-25069 GCA_035706365.1 Nocardioidaceae bacterium | reverse complement strand
GTTTGCGCGCTCGCCGCACGCGGACAACGCCGCCGCGGGGACGCAGCTGGTGGGCCGTCGCGGCCGCGCGGCTACCCCCCGGTGCCGTCTGACGGCACACCATCGGCGGGCGGTTGCACCGGCACGGTTACTCGGCGCTGCGTGTCGCCCAGCGCGGTCACGGTGAGCATGGTCTTGTCGCGCTGGCCGGGCGGTACGAAGACCAACAGACGGTACGTCTCCGCAGCCGAATCCGGAGGGCCGACCGTGCGTTGCAGACCTCGCGAACACGTGCCGTCGATCGCAGACTCCTCGTTGCACTTGTCACCGAACACGAACTTCGTGCCGCCTGCGTCGAACTCGAGAAGCAGTCCGTCCGGCGTCGGAGCACCGATGTGGACGTCGATCTCGATCCACATCAGGTGCACGTTCGCGCAGAGAGGAGACAGCACGTCGAAGCAGTGGAATTCCGCGTCGACCGAGAGAGGAGGGTCAGCGGGCGGCTCCTGAACCTCGATCGCCGACAACGGCACGGTGGCGGTCGGTGGGGTCGGAGCGTAGTAACCGTCCGGGACGTGGAGGGTTGCGGTCAGCGCGCCGGCGTCGACGTTCGGCCGGGAGATCCCGAGTGGGATCGTGAGCGCCGTTGCCGTCTCGCTGCAGGTCACGGTCCAGGGCTTCTCGCTGGAGCCCCCGGAAAGCCGGCAGCCCTTCGGCGCGCCATCCGCGAGTACGACCCGTGCGCCCGGGCCGGCCCGCAGGTCGAGGGTCAGGTCGACCGGTTCGTCGGGCAGCGAGGTGAGGGTGACCTCGACCTGGTGCACGGCGCCACCACCGTCGCCCGGGGTGCTGCTCCTCTCCTCCACGGTCATCTCTGCGGGGAAGGGCGTTGCGGCAGGGAGCGTGCCGGACTGGTTCGGAGCCACCGGCTGGCGGTAGCCCGGGCGCTCGAGGATCCGCATCGTCACGGATCCGTTCACCGGATTGTCGGCAGCCAGCACGAGGTCGATCGGCACAGACCAGTTGGCGCGAGCCGTAGTGGCCGGTCGGCGGCAGTCGAGGTGGAACGCCCTGGTCTCGCTGTTGAGTGACGGTGGGGGTGCGGCGGTGCAGGCATCGGATGAGGCGGTGAGCACCAGAGCCGCCGGTGCGGTCACTCGCAGCTCGACGTGATCGAGGCTGCCGGAGACTCCGGTGACCTCGGTCGAGAGCCGGTACGTCGCCGCCCCGTCGACGGGCGTCGGCCCCAGGAAGGTGAGGTGGTCGAGCCCGCGGGCGAGTCGGGGCTCGTAGCTGAACGGGGCCTTCGTGACGGAGGACTCGGACGCAACGTAGTCGTCGGGGAGCGCCACGGACAGCTCCAGGGCGCTCGGCCCGAGGTCCGGCGGGATGCGAACCGGCAACGTTCGCGTGTAGACGGCAGCAGCCGTGCGGCCGTCGGGACCGCTTCCGGCGGCCCCCGCGGGAACATCCGCGCCTGCGGCGACGACGGTGATCGGAGCTGCGCGTCCCAGCCGGGCCTGCGGCGCACGGCCGGGAGCCGGACCGTCCGCCGGGGCAGCACCGTCCGCAGTCGCGAGGACACCGTCACCCGGGGCGCAGCGCAACGTGGTCCCGTCCGGTGTGGCGCCGGATCCGTCAGCGGCGACCGGCTCGCACTCGGCGGGGAGCCCGTCGTCGAAGGTCACGCCGCCTGCTCCCCCGGAGGCGCCGGTGGTGCTCAGGTGGACGAAGATCTGCTCCGGGAGTGGGTCGCTGCTCACCGTCATGTGCACGACGGCATCGTCGGGGGCCAGGGACGCCTCCACGGTGAGCTCGGTGTCGATGACCGGTGGCGTGGGCGTGGTGGTCGGCCCCGGATCGGTGGGCGCGGGCTCAGTGGGTGCGGGGTCGGTCGGCGTCGGCTGGGTCGGTGCCGGGTCGCTCGGGGCCGGCTCGGTGGGGGCCGGCGTCGTGGGCGCGGGCTTCGTGGGTGCGGGCGCGCTGGCGGCCGGCTCGCTGGGCGGCGGCTGGGACGGAGGCGGGGCCGTGGTGGGTCCAGGGCCCGGCTGGTGGGGAGGCCCCGGCGGGTTTCCCGGCCCGTCCGCCCCGGGGTCCTCCACCTCCGGACCGTCGGACTCGTCCGTGCCCGGCAGCTGAGTCGGCGGGACCAGCGCGGGGACCGTCGCCGCGGGGGAGGGGACCGGGGCGGTCGGCGGCGTCGCAGGGGGTGTCACCGACGGAGGGGCCGACGGCGAGACGCGCGCAGACGGCAGCGGCGTACCCGGTCCCGACGGAGAGACCAGTGCCGAGTCGGGCGCGCCCGCCGACGCGACCACGGACGGGCCGCCGCGTACCTCCGCAGCGTCGTCGCGCACCACCTGGGTGACCACGAACCCCGCGGTCCCCACGGCCGCGACCCCGGCTGCCACCGCCCCCGCCGTCGCGGCGGCGGTGTTGGCGACGAAGGCGTCACGGACCCGCCCGACCAGCGTCGAGACCACGCCCGCGATCCCGACCGACCCCGACGACGCGAGGTAGCCGGCCGCGGCGCCGCCGAGGAGCAGCGGGCCCAGCAGCGCACCGAGGTTGGAGTTGACCTCGTTGAGCTCGAGGTACATCGCGGTGCAGCGTCGGCAGTCCTCGAGGTGACGCTCGACCTTCGCCACGTCGCGCCGTGCCAGCCCCTTGCGCACGTACGCACCGAGGTGCTCGGTGGTCCACCGGCACTCCTCGGACTCGGCCTGCGCCAGGTGCATCGTCAAGAACGCCTGACGAAGCCCCTCGCGGGCACGGTAGGCCAGCGCCGACACCGAGTTCGGCGTCATCCCCAGCAGGGGAGCGACGTCGGCAGGTTTCTGGTTCTCCACCTCCAGGTGCCACAGCACCAGCTGCCAGCGCTCGGGCAGCGAGGCGAACGCGCGCGCGGCCGCACCGCTCTCGAAGCCCGCCACCGCGGTGTCCTGGAACGGAATCCCGGAGTCGTAGCGCTCCATGTCGTCGGAGGTCTGCAGCCGCGACCCGGCCCGGATCCGGTCCACGTGCAGCCGGCGTACCGCGCTCAGCAGGTAGGCGCGAAACGCGACGTCGGGACCGCCGCCGCGCTGCAGCTGCTGCAGCACCTTCGCGAACGCCTCGGCCACCAGGTCGTCGGCGTCGGGGCCGCGGACCAGCTGCCGGCCGAGCCGGGCCGCCGCCTCCCGATGCCGGGCGAACAGCTCGCCATAGGCCGCGACGTCTCCCCCGCGCACGCGCGAGATCAGCTCGGCGTCGCTAGGCGCGTCGATGTCGCTCAGCAGATCGGTCATGGGGGGTGGCCTGGCCACAAGGTAAACCCGCCGCGGGCGTTCTGCCACGGATTACCGGAAAACCGCCGGTAGCGCCGCCCCGTCCAGACCACCGGGCTCTCGCTGCAGAAAACTCCGCGAAACCGCGTCATGCCGCCTGCCCGGGGCCGTCTCGTCGGTGTTCGTTGCTCGGGAGAGGGGAGCAGCGGCCGGGGGCAACGGGGAGTGGGTGGTACCCACCGCGTCAGGGGAGCGGTGGGCACCACCCGGCCCGCGCCGCCGATTACCCTGACCCTCATGTGTGGTCGCTACGCCTCCAGTCGACGTCCCGAGGACCTCGTCGAGGAGTTCGAGATCGACGCGAACGAGGTCAAGGAGACCCTCGCGCCGGACTACAACGTCGCGCCGACGAAGCCGGTGTACGCCGTGCTCGAGCGCCCCGCCCGCGCCGGTACGCCGGAGCATGAGCCGCGCGAGGCCCAGCGCCAGCTGCGGGTGCTCACCTGGGGGTTGGTGCCGTTCTGGGCCAAGGACCCCTCCATCGGCAACCGGATGATCAATGCGCGGGTGGAGACCGTGGCGCAGAAGCCGGCGTACAAGAAGGCCTTCGCGGTACGCCGCTGCCTGCTGCCCGCGGACGGCTACTACGAGTGGTACACCACCGACCAGAAGACGAAGGCGGGCAAGCCGCTCAAGCAGCCGTTCTACATCCACCCGGCCGACGGCACGGTGATGGCGATGGCCGGGCTCTACGAGATCTGGCGCGACCCCACCCGTGCCGACGACGACCCGGACCGGTTCCGGTGGACCTGCACCGTGCTGACCACCTCGGCCAGGGACGACCTCGGGCGGATTCACGACCGGATGCCGCTACTGGTGGAGAAGGACCGGCAGGCCGCGTGGCTGGACCCCGAGCTCTCCTCACCCCAGGAGCTGCTGGACCTGCTCGTGCCCGCCGCCCCCGGTCGCCTCGAGGCCTACCCGGTCTCCACCGCGGTGAACAACGTGCGCAACAACGGCGCCGAGCTGGTCACCCCGCAGCCCGCCGAGCAGGACGCGTGAGCACCGAGCGGCTGGTCGCCACCCCACACGGCGACGCCCGGCTGGTGGTCGACCGGTCGCGCCATCCCGTGGCGACCCTGCTGCTCGGCCACGGGGCCGGCGGCGGCATCGACGCGCCGGACCTGGAAGCGCTGGCCCAGGCACTGCCGCGCCAGGGCATCACCGTCGTCCGGCTCGAGCAGCCCTGGCGCGTCGCGGGCAAGAAGATCGCGCCCCGGCCCGACGTGCTCGACGCCTGTCTCGTCGCCGCCGCCGACACGCTGCGGGTGCGCACACCGCTGGTGCTCGGCGGCCGGAGTGCCGGCGCCCGCTCGGCCGCGCGGTGCGCCCGGCACCTGGCCGCCTCCGGTCTGCTGGCCCTGGCATTCCCGCTGCACCCGCCCGGCAAGCCCGAGCGCTCGCGCCTCGACGAGCTCGAGGCGGCCGGCGTGCCGACCCTGGTGGTCCAGGGGGAGCGGGACCCCTTCGGGCGGCCCGAGGAGTTCCCCTCCTCGCACGAGCTGGCCATCGTTCCGGCGGCCGACCACGGCTTCGCGGTCACCAAGTCCTCCGGGATCACCCGCGACGAGGCGCTGGAGGTGATCGTGGAGGCGACCCTCGAGTGGATCGTGCGGGACGTCGTCGGAAGCCGCGCGGGGAATCGAACCGGGGGTTGAGCTGTTGACCTCCTCGACAGCCGGACAAGCAGAGACAAGCAGACCGGACACAGGAGGTCGCGTGCTCGCCACCCTGCCGCAGTGCGGCGAAGAACGACCCGGTCCCCTCTCGACGGGGCCGGTAGGCTGGACCACGATGACGAACTCAGCCAATCCGGACCCGAGCGGACCCTCCCGCGTGGAGGACCAGCCGGAGACCGACGCCGAGCGGTCGGCACGGTTCGAGCGGGACGCGATGCCCTACCTCGACCAGCTGTACTCCGCGGCGATGCGGATGACGCGCAAGCCGCAGGACGCGGAGGACCTCGTCCAGGAGACGTTCGCCAAGGCCTTCGCCGCCTTCCACCAGTTCCGTCCCGGCACGAACCTCAAGGCGTGGCTGTACCGGATCCTGACCAACACGTTCATCAACAACTACCGCAAGCAGCAGCGCCAGCCTCAGCAGGCGATGACCGAGGACGTCGAGGACTGGCAGCTCCACCGCGCCGAGTCGCACACGTCCGCCGGCCTGAAGTCGGCCGAGGTCGAAGCGCTCGAGCACCTTCCGGACAGCGACGTCAAGGACGCGCTGCAGGCGCTGCCGGAAGATTTCCGGATGGCGGTCTACCTCGCCGACGTCGAGGGGTTCCCGTACAAGGAGATCGCGGAGATCATGGACACACCGATCGGCACCGTGATGTCACGGTTGCACCGGGGACGGCGCCAGTTGCGCGAGATGCTCGAGGACTACGTGCGCGACCGCCGGCTCACCCCGGCGACCTACGGCGCCCGCGGTCCGGTCACCACGGACGGCAGCACGGGCGAGGGAGGTGCCTCATGAGCTGCGGCAAGCCGCACGAGACCGACTGTGCCGAGGTCCTGGACCGGGTCGCCTTCTTCATCGACAACGAGCTCGACGAGGCCGACCACGTGCAGATCCAGCGGCACCTCGACGAGTGCGCGCCGTGCCTGGACAAGTTCGACCTCGAGCGCACCGTGAAGACGCTGGTGGCGCGGTCCTGCTCCGAGCACGCCCCCGAGGGCCTGCGGGACAAGGTGCTGCTGCGGATCCGGCAGGTCCAGGTGGAGATCACCCAGACCACCGTGGTCACCGACACCGACCGCTGAGAGCGGTGGCGCCGGCCCCGTCGGTGCCGGCACTCGCGGCGGCAACGAGCCCTCGGCGGCAGCGATAGCCCCACGACGGCGACGAGCCCCCGACCATCCCGGTCGGGGGCTCGTCCGCGTCTGGTTGCCTGCCGTCAGGCGTTGGGACGCTTGCCGTGGTTGGCGGACTTCTTCTTGCGCGCGCGGCGCTTGCGGCCGGTCTTGCCCATGATGCTTCTCCTCCACGCCGTGGGATGTCAGGGCCCCGGCCGTCGTGGCAGGCGCGGGACCCCGCCATTGTCGCAAACCGGCCCGGGTCTCGGCCAATCGGCGGGGGCCGGGGGGATCCGGCCGGCCGGCGGACCGGCGAGTTCCCGCGCCCGGCCGGCGGGGACGCGGAGTCGCCGTACGGTAGGTTCTGCAGGTTTTTCGGCCGGAGAACCTGCGGAACCTACCGTGCTCTGTTGCTGCCCAGCGCCCAGGCTGGGCAGCGACCAGGCGCGACCGCGCACGACCGCGGGTGGACTGCCCCGCACGTGCTTGGATGGCCGCATGCGCGTCGGAGCCAGCACCCGGGTCGAGTTCACCGTGACCGAGGACGACACCGCGGCCGCCGTCGGGTCCGGGAGCCTCCCGGTGCTCGGCACGCCCCGACTGCTCGCCTGGTGCGAGGCGGCCAGCTGTGCGGTGGTCGACGAGTCCCTGCCCGAGGGCAGGACCAGCGTCGGCACGCGCGTCACCCTCGATCACCTGGCGGCCAGCCCGATCGGCGAGCGGGTGGTGGTCCAGGCCACGGTGGCCTACGTCGACCCGGCGCCGGGCCCGCAGGGCAGCGCGCGCCTGCTGCGCTTCGAGGTGGTGGCGCTGCGCCACGGCGACGAGAAGGTCCTCGCCCACGGCGAGGTCACCCGGGTCGTGGTGGACGCGGAGCGGTTCCTGACCCGGCTGCGTTGACCGGGTCGCTCACACCCCTCGACCGCCGACCAGGTCCAGCACGAGCGCGAGCGGCGGCCACTCCGCGCGCCCGCGTCGCGTGACCGCGAACGCGCGCAGGAGCACCTCGGGGTCGCTCAGAGGGCACAGGGCCACCCCCGGCACGGTCGCCTGGTCCACCGGAAGGAGCCCCACCCCCAGCCCGGCCGCGATCAGGTCCTGCACCAGCTCGAGGTTGTCCACCCGGTGCGTCACCCGCGGCACGAACCCGGCCATCGACGCCACGGTGCGCACCACGTCCTCGTCGGCGGTGTTTCGGGAGTTCACGATCCAGTCGTCGTCCCGGAAGTGCGCGAGTACCTCCGGGGCGCTCACGGGGTCGGCGCCACCCGGCCCCTCCGTGCCCGGTGATCTCAGCGCCGCCGGAGCCCGGGCGACCGGGCACGCCAGCGCCCAGCCGCGCCGCCACAGCGGCCGCACGTCCACCGACTCGTCGAACGTGGCGGGCGCCAGGTTGTAGTCGTAGGTCAGCGCGAGGTCGACGTCGTCGGAGGCCAGCAGGTCCATCGCCTCGAACGGCTCGTGCTCGTGGATACGCAGGTGTACGGCGGGGTGCTGCGCGGCCAGCTCGCGCGCGACCGGCAGCAGGTCGCCGCGGGTCGCCGTCGCGAAGGCCGCCACCCGCACCGCTCCCGACGGCTCCGCGGCCGGGTCGAGATCGGCTCGCGCGGCCTCGACCGCGGCGAGGATCCGCACCGCGTGCGCTGCGAGTCGCCGACCCGCCGGGGTGAGCCGCACCCGCCGTCCCACGGGCTCGAGCAGCGGAGTGGCCACCTCGCGGGACAGGGCGGCCAGCTGCTGGGAGACCGCCGAGGTGCCGATCCCGCTGACCTCGGCGACCTCGCGCATCGAGCCCAGCCGGGACAGCTGCAGCAGCAGCTCCAGGCGGTGCAGGTCCATGGCACGAGTGTTCATCAGACCTGAACGATCTGTCCAGTGATCTTGAGTGGACACGGACGATCGCGGCGTCGTTCACTAGCCTCCATGAGCACTCCGCACGCGACCGTCCCCGCGTCCAGAGCCGCCAGCGCCGCCCGGGCCGGCACGTTCATGGCGCTGGCGTCGATGACCTGCGTCCAGCTCGGGCTCGCGGTCTCGGTGGACCTCTTCGACGCGGTGGGCCCGCACGGCGCAGCCTGGCTTCGGCTGGCCTGGGCCGGCGTGCTGATGTTCGTGCTGGTCCGGCCACCGGTGCTGCGGATGAGCCGGCGGGCGCTGCTCGGCTGCGCCGCGCTCGGCACGGTCACCGCCGGCCTGACCTTCTTCTTCCTCGCCGCCCTGGTCACCCTGCCGCTGGGCACGGCGAGCGCGCTGGAGTTCCTCGGCCCGCTGGCCGTCGCCGTCGCGCGCAGCCGCAGCGCGCGCCTGCTCGTCTGGCCGGCGCTGGCCGGGGTCGGCGTGCTGCTGCTCACCGAGCCGTGGCGCGGCGACGTGAACCTGCAGGGGGTGGGGCTCGCTCTGGCAGCGGCCGCCTGCTGGGCGGCGTACATCCTGCTCACCCAGTGGGTGGGCGACGAGCTGTCCGGGTTGACCGGGCTGGGGGTGTCCATGCCGGTGGCCGGCCTGGTCGCCACGGTGGTCGCCGGGCCGGCCGTGTTCGACGACCTGACCTGGCAGCTGCTCGTGGTGGGCCTCGGGCTCGCGGTGCTGCTGCCGGTGGTGCCGTTCAGCCTGGAGCTGCTCGCGCTGCGGCGGCTGACCACGGCTGCCTTCGGCACGCTGATGAGCCTCGAGCCGGCGATCGCGATGCTGGTCGGGCTCGTCGTGCTGCACCAGACCCCCGGCCTGCTGCCGGTGTTCGGCGTCATCGCGGTGGTCGCCGCCGGCGTCGGCGCCGAGCGCACCGGCGCTCGCACGCTAGGGGATGAGCAGCCCGCCGAGCACGGTGATCAGGCCGAGCAGGGCGCCGAGCCCGCAGACGATGACCGCCGCCCGCGCGAGGGCGTCGGCCCATGAGGCCGCCGGTTCCACGCCGGCCAACGCGTGTCGGCTGCAGAGCAGGCCGGTGGCCGCGACCAGCATGATGCACAGGCCGGTGGCCACCACGATCGCGGTGTACTGCCCCTCGGAGAAGGTGGTGCCGACCAGGCTCTGCGCGGCCATCCCGATGGTGCTCGCGCCGGTGACGCTGCACAGTCCGAGCGCGAGCGCCGCGATCGCGGCGGCCGGCGGCGTCAGCCAGTCCTTCACAGCCCCCTCCGGTAGGCGAGCAGATCCACCCCGGGCACCGGGGACCAGTCCCGCTCGGGGAGGCGTTGGAACCCGAGGCGGGCGTACAAACGGTGCGCAGTCGTCATTTCGCGCATGCTACAGAGCACCACGGCGCTGTGGCCCAGTTCGCGGGAGCGGGTCAGGCAGTGTCGCACCAGCGCCTCGGCAACGCCGCGTCCCCGCGCGGCCGGTGCCACGCTGAGCATCCGGAACTCGCCCTCGTCGTCGCAGGCGAGCTCGGCGTACGGCGTGCCCGGCGCGCAGAAGGTGACCGAGCCGAGCAGCGTCCCGTCCTCCTCGGCCACGTAGAGCTCGGCCTCTCGTGCCCGGGAACGTGCGTCGGCCAGCCGGTCCGCGTAGCCGGTGTCGGTGGCCAGCAGCCCGTCGCCACGGTAGGCGGCCACCGTCAGCGCGCCGACCTCGTCGAGCTCGTCGTCACGGGCCGCCCGGACGACCACCCTCGGCTCAGACACCGAACGTGGCTCGCGGGTAGGCAGCCTCGACGTCGGTGATCACGTTGACCAGGTACGGCACGCCGGAGGCGAACGCCCGGTCCAGGGCGGGGCCGATCGCGGTCGGGTCGGTGACCGTCTCCCCGCCGCCGCCCAGCGCGGTGACCACCTGGTCGTAGCGCGTGCCCGGCGTCAGGTCGGCGGCGACGTCGTAGCCGTAGAGCATCTGCATCGGTTGCTTCTCCAGCCCCCACGCACCGTTGTTGCCGCACACCATCACCACCGGAAGGCCGTGCCGGACCAGCGTGTCCACGTCCATCAGCGACATGCCGGCCGCACCGTCCCCGAGCAGCAGCACCACCTGCGAGGAGGGGCGGGCCAGCCGGGCGGCCATCGCCGCGCCGAGCCCCGCCCCGAGGCAGCCGTACGGCCCGGGGTCGAGCCACCCGCCGGGGCGGCGCGGCTCGACGTACTTGCCGGCGAAGGAGACGAAGTCGCCGCCGTCGCCGATCACCACGGCGTCGTCGGCGAGGCGGGGGAGCAGCTCGCCGTAGATCCGCGCCGGGTGGATCGGGTCGGCTTCCGCACCCAGCAGCGCCGCGTCCCGTTCGACGGCCGCGGCGACCTCGCCCTGCAGCCGCTCGACCCACGGGGTCCAGTCCGGCTTGCGCAGCTGGTGCTCGAGGGCGTCCTGCAGCCCGTCGATGACGAAGGTGAGGTCGCCGTACGCCGAGGCGGCGAGCTCGGCATGGCCGGCGACCTGGTCCTCCGCGTCGGCCAGGTGCACCACCTTCGCGGCCGGCGCCCCGTCCTTGCCGCCGAAGACGCCGTAGCCGAGCCGGAAGTCCAGCGGGGTGCCGATCACGATGGCCAGGTCGCAGGCCCCCACGGCGGTGCGACGCGCCTTGGTCACCAGCAGCGGGTGCCCGCCGGGCACGACGCCACGGCCCATCCCGTTGGTGATCGCCGGCAGCCCGGCCTGCTCGACCAGGCGCAGCGCGGCCTCCTCGGCGCCGTCGGCCCACACGTCGGTGCCAAGGACCAGCACCGGTCGCTCGGCCTGGGCCAGCAGCGCCCCGACCTCGCCGAGCGCGTCGGTGTCGGGCTCGACCCGGGGCCGCTCGGTCGCGGACGGTCTCTCGATGTCGGCCCGGTCGAAGAAGGCGTCCATGGGCACGTCGACGAACGCGGGCCCGCGGTGCGGGGACCCTGCGTCGGTGAACGCGCGGTGCACGCCGTCGGCGATGTCCGCGGTGGCGTGCAGGGTGCGCGCGCTCTTCGCGACCGGGCCGATGATCGGCGGCTGGTCCAGCTCCTGGAGGCTTCCGGTGCCCCACCGGTTGGCGGGGGCGCGGCCGCCGACGACGACCAGCGGCGAGCCGGCGAACCGGGCCTGCGCGATCGCGCTGACCCCGTTGGTGACCCCCGGGCCCGCGGTGAGCACGGCCAGGCCGGGGGTCCGGGTGAGCTTGCCGAGCGCCTCGGCGGCGAACACCGCGGTCTGCTCGTGGCGCACGTCGACGATGCGCATCGGCGGCGTGGCGTTGACGGCCCCGTCGTACATCGGGAACACGTGCGCCCCCGACAGCGTGAACAGGGTGTCGACGCCGTGGGACGCAGCGACGGCCACGGCGTGCTCGCCGCCGTGGCCGTCGGTGGTGCTGCCGTCCCCGTGCGGGTCGGGTGCCTGCTCGCGTGACTCGGTGGTCTCGGAAACCTCGCTCATGCGTGGCAGGTTACCCGGTGGTAGCAGCCCGGGGGCGGGAGGTCAGGAGGTGCCGCGCACCGGCGGCTCCGCCGCCACGTCCTCCAGGTCCAGCTCCTCGACCCCCGGGTCACCGGCGTCGGCGTGGTAGTCGTCGGGCCGGGTGTGGTCGCGCCCCGGCGAGACCTTGAGCGCGTTGAGCACCACGGTGGCGATCACGACGACCAGGACGTTGATCACGAACGCGGTCAGCGCGATGTAGCCCTTGGTGTCGGTGAACGGGACGGTGGCCACCGAGCTGCCGAAGTGCGCGTTCGGGTCGGTCGCCGTGGGCTGCAGGTAGGCGATGACCGTGCCGTAGACCATGCCGGCCAGCCACCCGAGCAGCAGCGCCGTACGGTGGAACCACCGGGTGTAGAGGCCGCCGACGATCGCCGGGAAGGTCTGCAGGATCCAGACGCCACCGAGCAGCTGCAGGTTGATGGCGAAGTCGTTGGGCAGCCCGAGCACGAACACCAGGGCGCCGAACTTCACCACCAGCGAGACCAGCTTGCTCTGCTTGGCCTCCTGCTGCGGGGTGGCGTCGGGCTTCAGGAAGGCCTTGTAGACGTTGCGGGTCCACAGGTTCGCCGCGGCGATCGACATGATCGCGGCGGGCACCAGCGCACCGATCGCGATCGCGGCGAACGCCACGCCCGCGAACCAGTCCGGGAACATCCGGTCCAGCATCTCCGGCACCGCGAGCTGGGCGTTGTCGGTCTGCACGCCGGCCGCGATCGCGGCGAAGCCGAGCAGGGCGAGCAGCCCGAGCAGGAAGGAGTACGCCGGCAGCAGCGCCGCGTTGCGCCGGATGACGGAGCGGTTCTTGGTGGCGAGCACCCCGGTCAGGGAGTGCGGGTACATGAACAGCGCCAACGCGGAGCCGAGCGCCAGGGACACGTAGGACCAGTGCAGCGCGCCGGTCGGGATGAGCCCCTTGCTGACCGACCCCGACGCCTCGTTGGCCGCGTCGAAGGAGTCCTGCGCGGCGCTGAAGATGCCGTCCCAGCCGCCGAGCTGGGTCGGCAGGTAGAACACCGCGACCAGGATCACGACGTAGATCAGCGCGTCCTTGACGAAGGCGATCAGCGCCGGCGCCCGCAGGCCCGAGGAGTAGGTGTAGGCCGCGAGCACCGCGAAGGCGATGAACAGCGGGAGGTCCCGGGCGAACCAGGAGTCGCCGTTGGTGCCGATCCCCATCACCTCGAGGACCACCTGGATGCCCACCAGCTGCAACGCGATGTAGGGCATCGTGGCCAGGATGCCGGTGATCGCCACCGCCAGCGCGAGCGGACGCGAGTCGAAGCGCCCCTGCACGAAGTCGGCCGGCGTCACGTAGCCGTGTCGGTGCGAGACCGACCACAGCCGCGGGAGGAACACGAAGATGATCGGGTAGAGGATGATCGTGTACGGCACCGCGAAGAAGCCGATCATGTTGCCGGCGTACAGCAGCGCGGGGACCGCCACGAAGGTGTAGGCGGTGTAGATGTCGCCGCCGATCAGGAACCACGAGATGAACGTGCCGAAGCCACGCCCGCCGAGGCCCCACTCGTCGAGGCTGTCCAGGGAGGCGCCACGCCGCCACCGCGAGGCGAGGAAGCCCATCACGGTGACCAGCAGGAAGAAGAACAAGAAGACCGCGAGCTCGACGCCGTTCATCGACGGTCACCCGCCTGGTCCTCGCGCCCGGCCGCCGGTCCCAGGCCACGCTCGGCGCGGTCCCGGTCGGTGGCGGACTGGGAGAGCCGGAAGGCCGCGTAGGTGAGCCCGGCGACGATCGGCACCAGCAGGAACTGGAACCAGTAGTAGAACGGGAAGCCGAGCAGCGTCGGCTCCGCCTGGTCGTAGATCGGGATCAGCAGGGGCACGATGACGCCCACTGCGATCAAGAGGCCCACGAGGAGCCAGAGGGGGCGGGTGCTGCGAGACCCGCCAGTCGAACCCGGCACAGGAACCACCTCCGTGGTGTGAGGCATGCATGGGGACAGCGGGCTGACGCTAGTCCTACTCCCGGGTTACTCATCCGTACCCCGCCACGGCGTGTTGCCCGGAATGGTTCAGACCAGCTGGTTCGACCGCTTCAGCACGTCGATGAGCACCAGCAGCAGGTCCGCCCGGCAGGTCGGCGGAGCGGGGGCGACCGCCAGCTGCAGGTACAGCGCGCGCAGGTAGGCCTGCACGTTGCCGGTCACCCGGTAGGGGTCGCGGTCGGCCGAGTGGTCGAGAGCCTGCTCGGGTGTGGGCGCGGCCGCGGCGCCGAGCCTGGCCACCCAGGGCTCGAGCACGTCCAGGCCGAGCAGGTCGCGGCGCAGCACCGCCATCGTCGCCAGGGCGAGCCGGTCGGGCTCTCCGTGGACCAGGTGGTAGTCGGTCGAGGCGAGCAGCCGGTCCGCCACCACGTCGAGCAGCACGGTGAGCTCCAGGCGGCCGACCGCCTCGGCGCCGGCCAGGACGCCCAGCGCGTCCGCTCCGTGGGCCACCGCGTGCGCCCATCCCTTGCCCGGCACGAACCCGCGCAGGTCGCGCTCGCGCACCAGCCATCCGGCCAGTCCGTCGCCCCAACCGAGCACCACGTCGCCGTTGACCAGGTGCTGCTCGTTGTCGCGGGCGATGCACTCGGCCAGGACCAGCGCCGAGAAGCTGCGCCGGAACACCGTGTCGGTGCCGTCCTCGCCGAGTCCGACCGAGAGGCCGGCCACCATCCCGTCGCCGAGGCCGCCCAGCAGGTCGTCGTAGACACCGTCGCCGACCCAGGTCGCCAGCGTGGGGTAGGCCAGCTGGTCGCGGCTCTGCGGGTCGGGGTCGCCGAGCATCGCCGTCAGCTCGCTGGTCAGCTCCGCGAGGGGGCGGTCGTCCGGGACCTTGAGGCCGTTGGCCCGCACCTGCTCCCAGAACGTCTCAGCCATGGCCCCCATTCTGACACCCGGACCGCTCCCCGCCCGCGACGGGTGCGACCGCCCAGCCCGCGCCGCAGTGCGGCCGCACAGGTGCCGACGCCTACGCTGTGCGGGTGCCCTCGCTGAACGACGTCGCCCGCGCGCACACCGACCTGGACCCGGACGATCTGGCCTGGCTGCACCTCCTGCTCGCCGACTGGCAGGTGATCGCGGACCTGTCCTTCGCCGACCTGGTCCTGTGGGTCCGTGACCGGGAGGGGATCGGCTGGTGGGCGGCGGCGCAGATGCGCCCGACCACCGGCCCCACGGCGTACGTCGACGACCTGGTGGGCGCCTTCGTGCCCACCGGCCGGCGCCCGCTGCTGGACTCCGCGCTCGAGCACGGACGTGTGGCCCGCGAGGGGGACCCGGAGTGGCGTGACGACATCCCGGTGCGGTCCGAGGCGATCCCGGTACGCCGCGGGGACCGCGTCCTGGCCGTGATCGGGCGCAACACCAACCTGCTCGGCGTGCGCACCCCCAGTCGGCTGGAGCTGTCGTACCTGCAGACCGCCACGGACCTGACCCAGATGATCAGCCACGGGCACTTCCCGCTACCGGGGCAGCGCTCCGATCACGCCGACACCCCCCGGGTGGGGGACGGCTTCCTGCGCGTGGACGCCGCGGGGCGGGTCATCTACGCCAGCCCGAACGCGCTGTCGGTCTACCGCCGCCTCGGGCTGAACGGCGACCTGTCCGGGCTCGAACTGGCCACCGTCACCCGGGAGCTGGTGCCGCCCGGGGCCCGCGACGACGAGGAGACGCTCAGCGCGGTGCTCGGCGGCCGGGTCGCCAGCGACGTGGAGACCGGCAACGACGACGTCACCCTGATCGTGCGCGCGATCCCGCTGCGCCCGACCGGCGAGCACATCGGTGCGCTGGTCCTGCTCCGCGACGTGACCGACCTGCGCCGGCGCGACCGCGAGCTGGTCACGAAGGACGCCACCATCCGGGAGATCCACCACCGGGTGAAGAACAACCTGCAGACGGTGGCGGCGCTGCTGCGGCTGCAGGCGCGCCGGGTGCCCGACGGGCAGGGGCGCGCGGCGCTCGAGGAGGCGGTACGCCGGGTCGGCTCGATCGCGATCGTGCACGAGACGCTCAGCCAGACCTTCGAGGAGGCCGTCGACTTCGACGAGGTCGCCGACCGGCTGCGCCTGATGGTGGTCGACGTCGGAGCGCGTGACGGGGTCGTGGGGTCGCGGCGCAGCGGGTCCTTCGGCCAGCTGCCCGCCGAGACCGCGACGCCGCTGGCGATGGTGCTCACCGAGCTGCTGCAGAACTCCGTCGAGCACGCGTTCGGTGAACGGCCGGGACAGCTGGTGGTCACGGCGCGGCGACTGGTGGGCCGGCTGCACGTGAGCGTCGAGGACGACGGGGTGGGGCTGCCGGCGGGGTTCGACCCGGACGGCTCCACGAGCCTGGGGCTCTCGATCGTGCGCACCCTGGTCGAGTCGGAGCTGGACGGGGTGCTCGAGGTGGGGACCGGCGCGGGCGGCGCGGGGACCCGGGTCGAGCTCGACGTACCGCTGCGGTGAGAGCCCCGGACATGCAGCGACCGGCCGTCGGCGACGGCCGGTCGGATGGTCCCGGGGCGCTGACGCGCCGACGCGTCAGGCGGTGCGCACCTTGGCGCGGGCGTTGCGACGCTTGAGCGCGCGGCGCTCGTCCTCGCTCATGCCGCCCCACACACCGTGATCCTGGCCGGCCTCGAGCGCCCACGCGAGGCACTGCTCGCGCACCTCGCAGCGACGGCACACCTGCTTGGCCTCCTCGATCTGCAGGATGGCCGGACCGGTGTTGCCGATCGGGAAGAACAGCTCCGGGTCCTCGTCGAGGCACGCAGAGCGGTGGCGCCAATCCATGGCGACGTACTCCTTCTCTTGGACGTGGACCGACGGCGGGTGAGCCGCACGGCCTTCTGACGCGGTGTGGCGGTGCTCCTGTGTTGTGAACACTTTCACGATCTTGAAACCTGATCCGCGTCACGAGTTCAGGTCGGGGCCGTAGAAGCCGGGGTCTCCGGCAGGCTCGCGCGCAGGTGCGAGCCGTCGACCTCCACGATCGTCGCAAGTGTTACGGAACCAGGCAACCCCTTCGTGAGGTCACTTTGGTCACAGGCCCTGACTGTAACGGGGGAGTCATGCCTGTTCCAGAGACGCGCCGCCCGGTCTGGACCCGCGTCCCTGTGGCCTCGGCTTCATCAAGGTCTGTTGGTGAACCGGCACTTCCCAGGACGAGCTCGTTGTGGGAAGTGCGGGCACGGCGTGGGAAGTGCGGCCGGCGCGCTCGGTAGGCTCCGGCCCGTGACCCCGTCCGCGTCCCCGCCTCCCGCCGACCGCCCCGACCGGGCGGCCGGCCGACCCGATCCGGCCCCCGCAGGCGATCCGGCCGGTCGGGCCCCGGCCCCGCTGATGGTCGCCGCCGGGCTGGCCTTCGTCGAGGCGCTGCTGATCGCGGCCCAAGGTGTGCTCGAGCTGTTCGTGGTCGACGCGGACCGGTTGACCATGGGGCTGACCACCACCCTGTTCTTCCTGGCGTACGGCGCGGGGCTGGCCGTCTGCGCGTGGGCGCTGACCCGCTGCCGGTCGTGGGCCCGGGCGCCCGTCGTGGTGGCGCAGCTGATCCAGGCCGCGGTCGCCTGGAGCTTCTGGGGCGGGGCCACCACGCTGGTGGCGGTCGGACTGGGCGTGCTCGCCGTCCTCGTGCTGGTCGGGATCTTCCACCCCGCGTCGATCCGCGCGCTGTCCCCGGAGACCGGCGCGCCCGGCGGCGAGGGCCGCTAAGCCGCTGCCGGCCTGGCCACACGACCCGGCCACACGACCCGACCACACGACCCGACCACACGACCGGGCCACACGACCGGGCCCCACGACCGGTTCCGCCGCGTGCCGCCCCGGGCTCGGCGTCAGCTGGCGGGGTTCATCGAGGAGTCCTCGTCGAGCGAGGTCCGCAGCTGCTCCAGGGTGCGGTTGAGCAGCCGGGAGACGTGCATCTGCGAGACACCGATCTCGGCCGCGATCTGCGACTGGGTCATCCCGCGGAAGAACCGCAGCGCCAGGATCCGCTTCTCCCGCGGCTGGAGCCGGGCCAGCAGCGGCTTGATCGCCTCGCGGTTCTCCACGTGCGCGAGGGCCTCGTCGTCCTCGCCGAGCGTGTCCAGCATGCTCAGCGTGCCGTCCTCGCTGGAGTCGGAGGCGTCCAGGGAGAGGGTGGAGTACGCGTTGGCGGACTCCAGGCCCTCGAGCACCTCCTCCTCGCTGACACCGACCCGGCCGGCGATCTCCTTGATCGTGGGGGAGCGGCCCAGGCTCTGGGTCAGCTCGGCGGTGGCCGAGGAGATCGAGATGCGCAGCTCCTGGAGCCGGCGCGGCACCCGGATCGCCCAGCCCTTGTCGCGGAAGTGACGCTTGATCTCGCCGACGATGGTGGGCGTGGCGTAGGTGGAGAACTCCACCGCCCGCTCCAGGTCGAAGCGGTCGACCGCCTTGATCAGGCCGATCGTGCCGACCTGGACCAGGTCGTCGTAGGGCTCGCCGCGGTTCAGGAAGCGGCGGGTCAGGTGCTCGACCAGCGGCAGGTGGAGCTTGACCAGCTCTTCGCGCAGGGCGGCCCGGCGTACGTCGCTGATCTCGCCGTCCTGGCCGCCCAGCTCGGCGAACATCCGCATGCTGCGCTCGCGGACCTCGGTGATGTCCGCGGATCCGTTCGTGTGCTCGGCCATGACTAGGCGGGTCCGCCGCTGGTGCGCTCGAGCGTGACGGTGAGCAGGTCGCCGTCGACCCGCGCGTCGAGCGAGCTGGTCAGGGCGGACAGGACGGTCCAGGCGAACCCGTCCTGGCTCGGCGGCTTGGGGTCCTCGCAGTGGGCGGTGACCTCCACCTGCAGTGTGGACCGTCCGAGATGGAAGGCGCAGGTGAGGTCGGACCCCGGCTTGGCCTGCGGGATCACCATGGCGCAGGCCTCGTCCACGGCGATCCGGAGGTCCTCGATGTCGTCGAGGGTGAAGTCCAACCGGGCCGCCAGGCCGGCGGTCGCGGTGCGCAGCACCGACAGGAACGCGCCGTCGGCGGGGATTCTCAGCTCGACGTCGGGACGGGACTGGACCACGGGAACCTCTCGTGCGGCGGCGCCGCCTGGGGTGGCAGGGACCAGAACAGACTAACGGGGCCGGGCGGTCCTGACCGCCCGGCCCCGGGAAAGTCCGTCGTGTCGCCGCGAGCGACGACCCGGCGTCGCCTCAGCTCTTCTTGGTCTCCCAGAAGATCTCGGCGATCTCGTCGATCTTGGCGAGCAGGTCGTCGGCGGCCTTGGCGTCGAGCGTGCCCTTGGTGCCGGTGGCGCCGGCCAGCTTCGTCGCCTCGTTGAACAGCGTGTGCAGCTGCGGGTACTTCTCGAAGTGCGGCGGCTTGAAGTAGTCGGTCCACAGCACCCAGAGGTGGTGCTTGACCAGCTCGGAGCGCTGCTCCTTGATCATGATCGCCCGGGTGCGGAAGTCCGGGTCGTCATTGTCGGCCACCTTGGCGATGATCTGCTTGACCGACTCCGCCTCGATCCGGGCCTGGGCCGGGTCGTAGACGCCGCAGGGCAGGTCGCAGTGGGCGTGGACCTCGAGAGTGGGAGCGAACAGTCGCGCGAACATGCAGTGGTCCTTTCTTCTGGCTTCACTGGTCGTTGGCTTTGATGGGTCACCCCACCTGGGACACTACTCCCGGGCGGCACGGCCCAGGCAGGGCCCTGAACGGGGCGACAGGAGGGGGCTACCCAATCGACGACGCATCCATGCCCGGTCGCGGCTCGCGCCGGCAGCTCGGGCTCGCGGTGGTCCGGGGGCGATCGATGCTGCCGACGCTGCGCGACGGCGACCGGCTGCTGGTCCTGCACGGTGGGCGTCCGCGGCCGGGTCGCCTGGTAGTGGTCAGGCTTCCGGCGTACGGCGGAGCCGGGGGCCCGCCCGGGGCGGGCAGCGCCACCGCTCGCCCGGGGGACGGCGGAGGCGACCGCCGCGAGATCCCTGGCGGCAGCAGGAGCCGCGAAGCCGCTGGGTCGGTCGTCGCGGTCAAACGCGCCGTGCACCGCGTCGCCGACGGCTGGTGGGTGGAACGCGACAACCCTCGCGAGGGAGTCGACTCCTGGTCGGTGGGTGCGGTGCCCGAGCCCGACGTGATCGCCGTCGTGGTGTGCCGGGGCCCGCGTGCCCTCGCCCGCGGGACGTGGAGGCTCGTGGGTTGCTCCTGGCGACGCGTCGTGCGTCACATTCGGCGCTCGCAGGGTTGACCGCCGGCCGGCCGTCCCGGACGCTGAAGGCAGCAGGGAGACCCCCGTGCCCGGTGGCCGCCGGGTCGGACTGCCCGTCCGACAGGCCGCCGGGGCTGCTCCGCAGCGCGAGACCACACCGTCCGCGTGACGCGTCGAGCGGCAGTCCGTTCCCCCGACTCCACGCGGAGGTCCCGCTGATGCCGTCCCCCTCGGTCGACACGTCCACGTCCCGTCCCCGTTCCCGCCGCCAACGCGAGGTGGGGCACGACCTCGAGCCAGGGCACGATCCCGCGCTGCCTGAGCACGAGCCGCCCGAGGCGGTGCGACCCGATCCGGGCGAGGCCCCGGTCTTCGCGCTGCATCGCGGCGGCAAGATGCAGATCAGCTCCACAGTGCCGTTGCACGGGCCCGCCGACCTCTCCCAGGCGTACACCCCCGGGGTGGCACGGGTGTGCTCGGCGATCGCAGCCCGGCCGGAGCTCGCCGCGGACTACACCTGGGTGCCGAACACGGTCGCGGTCGTCACCGACGGCACCGCCGTCCTCGGGCTCGGAGACATCGGCCCTCGCGCGGCGATGCCGGTGATGGAGGGCAAGGCGATCCTGTTCAAGCAGTTCGGCGGCGTCGACGCGATACCGATCTGCCTCGACACCACCGACCCCGACGCCGTCGTGGAGACGGTCGAGCGCCTCGCGCCCAGCTTCGGCGGGATCAACCTGGAGGACATCGCGGCGCCGCGCTGCTTCGAGATCGAGCAGCGACTCAAGGAGCGGCTCGACATCCCGGTCTTCCACGACGACCAGCACGGGACCGCGGTGGTGGTGCTCGCGGCGCTCACCAACGCGCTGCGGGTGGTGGGCAAGGCTGCGCAGGACGTGCGAGTGGTGGTGTCCGGCGCCGGCGCGGCGGGGGTCGCGGTCACCCGGATCCTGCTGGCCGCCGGGGTCCGCGACGTGGCCGTGACCGACCGGCGCGGGGTGCTCGAGGCCGGCCGCGACGACCTGACCCCGGTCAAGGCGGCGCTCGCCCGGGCGACCACGGCGCGCACCGGCCGACGAGGCTCGTTGCACGACGTCCTGGACGGAGCCGACGTGTTCGTCGGCCTGTCCGGAGGCACGGTGCCCGAGGCCAGCGTCGCGCGGATGGCTGAGGGTGCCGTGCTCTTCGGGCTGGCCAACCCGGACCCGGAGGTGCACCCCGACATCGCGCACCGGCACGCCCGGGTGGTGGCCACGGGCCGCTCGGACTTCCCCAACCAGATCAACAACGTGCTGGCCTTCCCCGGCATCTTCCGGGGCGCGCTGGACGTGCGGGCCACCGCGATCACCGAGGGGATGAAACTGGCGGCAGCCCGGGCTCTGGCCGCCCTGGTCGGGGAGGACCTGAGCGAGGACCACGTGATCCCCTCACCGTTCGACCCGCGCGTCGCCCCCGCTGTCGCGGCCGCGGTCGCCGACGTCGCACGCACCGAGGGCGTGGCCGGGGCCCGTCGTTGAGCGGCCGACAGGCACGTCAGTAGGGTCGGGGACATGTTTGCTGTCTACGCCGAAAGCTTCTCGACCGAGGACCCGCTGTCCGGACTGGTCGTGGGCGAGCGCCCCGAGCCGGAGGCCCCGGAAGGCTGGACCACGGTCACCGTGAAGGCCTCCTCGCTGAACCACCACGACCTCTGGTCGCTGCGCGGAGTCGGCCTGCGCGAGGAGTCCCTGCCGATGACGCTCGGCTGTGACGCGGCGGGCATCGACGAGGACGGCAACGAGGTGGTGGTCCATGCGGTGATCAGCGACCCGGCGTGGACCGGCGACGAGACGCTGGACCCGAAGCGGTCGCTGTTGTCCGAGCGCTACCAGGGCACCTTCGCCGACCGCGTGGTCGTGCCGCGCTCCAACGTGGTCCCCAAGCCGGCCTCGCTGTCCTTCGAGGAGGCGGCCTGCCTCCCCACGGCGTGGCTGACGGCGTACCGGATGCTGTTCACCCAGGGCCAGCTCAAGCCCGGCGACAGCGTCCTGGTGCAGGGAGCCGGCGGCGGAGTGGCCACGGCGCTGATCAGCCTGGCCAGGGCCGGCGGCCTGCGGGTGTTCGCCACCAGCCGTGACGAGAACAAGCGCGCCCGTGCCCTCGAGCTGGGGGCGCACGAGGTGCTGGAGAGCAACGCCCGCCTGCCACGACGCGTGGACGCCGTGATGGAGACCGTGGGCAAGGCGACCTGGTCCCACTCGATCAAGTCGCTGCGCCCCGGCGGCACGCTGGTGATCTCCGGTGCCACCAGCGGGAACAACCCCGACCAGGCCGAGCTGACCCGGATCTTCTTCCTGCAGTTGCGCGTGGTCGGGTCCACGATGGGCACCCGGGCCGAGCTCGCGTCGCTGATCGAGCTGCTCGACGTCAGCGGCGTACGCCCGGTGGTCGACCACGTGATCCCGATGACCAACGCCCGCGACGGGTTCGCCGCGATGGCCAAGGGCGACGTGTTCGGCAAGATCGTGTTCACGCGATGACCGCGATGACCCCGATGACCCCGATGAGCCCGCGGTGAGCACCCATCTGATCACCGGCGCCGGCTCGGGCATCGGAGCCTCGCTCGCGGAGCGGCTCGCCGCGCGCGGCGACCGGCTCGTGCTGCTAGCGCGCAGCGAGGAGCGGGCCGCCGAGCTGGTGGCGCGGTTTCCCGGCGCACAGGCCCTCGTCGCCGACCTGTCCGAGCCGGGTTCACTGGCCGGCGCTGTGGCCGGCCGGCTGCCGGAGTCCCTGGACTCGCTGCTGCACGTGGCCGGAGTGGTGGAGCTCGGCACCGTCGAGAACCTCGATGTCGCGCGCTGGCAGGAGACGCTGACGGTGAACCTGGTCGCGGTCGCCGAGCTCACCCGGCTCTGCCTGCCCGGGTTGCGGGCGGCTCGCGGCCACGTCGTCCTGGTCAACTCCGGCTCGGGACTCGTCGCGCACCCCACCTGGGCGGCGTACGCAGCGAGCAAGCACGGGCTTCGCGGCTTCGCCGACGCCCTGCGCGGGGAGGAGCGCGAGCACGGCGTGCGGGTCACCTCGGTCTATCCCGGACGCACCGCCACGCCGATGCAGGAGAAGGTGCACGCCCAGGAGGGCAAGGAGTACGACGCCTCCGCCTGGATGGATCCCGCGTCGGTCGCCACGACGGTGCTCACCGCCCTGGACCTGCCACGCGACGCGGAGGTCACCGACCTGTCGGTGCGCCCGACCCCCTGACCCGAGGAGCACCGGCCACCCGGACCGATGCGGCCCGGGGTCAGTCGTCGTCGGGGTCGTCGAGACGGGCCAGCCAGGTGGCCAGCCGCTCGACGGCGGTCTCGAACTCGGGGTTGAGGTCGGTGAACTCCTGGAGACGGTCGGCCACCCAGGCCAGGGTGACCTCCTCGTCCCCGCGTCGCTTCTCCAGCTCCTCGATGCCGCGGTCGGTGAAGTACATCCGGTGTCCCGCCCGCTCGCGTCAGGAGAAGGCCTGCTGCAACAGGCTCTTCTGCTCCTCGACGTGCCGCGAGGTCTGACCGACCGACGGAGAGGAGGACTCCGGCCGCGACACCCGGTAGAACGGGATGCCGCCGAGCTCGGTGGTCAGGTGCAGCGCCATGTGCGGCCACGGCCCCATGTTCGCCGGCTCGTCCTGCACCCAGCGGACCTCCTTGAGGTTCGGGTACTTCGCCAGCTCGGCCTTGAGCTCCTCGACCGGGCGCGGGTAGAGCTGCTCGACCCGAGCGATCGCGGTGTGCAGGTCGTCGCCTTCGCGCTTCTTGCGCTCGACCATGAGGTCCCAGGTGATCCGGCCGCTGCACAGCAGCAGCTTCTCCACCGACTCGGTGTCGACCTGGTCGTCGCCGATCACCGGCCGGAACGACCCCTCGGTGAAGTCCACCGGCTGCGAGGCTGCCTCCTTGCGCCGCATCATCGACTTGGGGGTGAAGACGATCAGCGGCCGGTGCTCCTCGCCGAGCGCGTGCTGGCGCAGCAGGTGGAAGTAGCTGGCCGGCGACGACGGCTGGGCCACCACGAACGCCTCGTCGGCGGCCATCGTCAAGAACCGCTCGATGCGCGCCGAGGAGTGGTCGGGGCCCTGCCCCTCGTAGCCGTGGGGGAGCAGCAGCACGACGCCGGACTGCTGGCGCCACTTGGTCTGCCCGGAGGTGATGAACTCGTCGATCACCGTCTGGGCGCCGTTGACGAAGTCGCCGAACTGCGCCTCCCAGAGCACCAGCGCCTCGGGCCGCGCGACGGAGTAGCCGTACTCGAAGCCCATCGCGGCGTACTCCGACAGCAACGAGTCGTAGACGTAGAACTGGGCCTGGTCGTCGGACAGGTTCGCCAGCGGGGTCCACTCGTCGGCGGTCTTGCGGTCGATGACCGTGGCGAAACGGGACACGAAGGTGCCGCGTCGCGAGTCCTGACCGGCCAGGCGTACCGGGCGGCCCTCCATCAGCAACGAGCCGAAGGCGAGGATCTCGCCGGTGCCCCAGTCGATGGGCCCGTCGGTGATCGCGCCGGCGCGACGCTGCAGCTGCGGCAGCACCTTGGGGTGCACCACGAAGCCGTCGGGGGCGTTGACGTGGGCGTCGGCGATCCGCTTGAGCATCTCCTTGGTCACCGCGGTGCTGGCCTTGCCGCCGACCTTCTCGGGGTAGTCGGGCACGGTGGTCCACGACGCCGGGGTGCTGGTCGCCTCGCGGACCTCGGTGAACACCCGCTCCAGCTGCTGCTGGTAGTCGCGCAGCACCTGCTCGGCCTCGTCGATGGTGATGTCGCCGCGACCGATCAGGGACTCGGTGTAGAGCTTGCGGACCGAGCGCTTCTGCTCGATCAGGTCGTACATCAGCGGCTGGGTGAAGGACGGGTTGTCGGCCTCGTTGTGACCGCGGCGGCGGTAGCAGATGAGGTCGATGACGACGTCCTTGTTGAACGCCTGGCGGAACTCGAAGGCCAGCCGCGCCACGCGGACCACGGCCTCCGGGTCGTCGCCGTTGACGTGGAAGATCGGCGCCTCGATCATGCGCGCGACGTCGGTGCAGTACATCGACGAGCGCGAGGACTCCGGGGCGGCGGTGAAGCCGACCTGGTTGTTGATCACCACGTGCACGGTGCCGCCGGTGCGGTAGCCGCGCAGTTGCGACAGGTTCAGCGTCTCCTGGACGACGCCCTGCCCGGCGAACGCGGAGTCGCCGTGCAGCAGCACCGGCAGGACGGTGAAGCCCTGCTCGCCCTTGTCGATCATGTCCTGCTTGGCGCGGACGATGCCCTCGAGCACCGGGTTGACCGTCTCGAGGTGGCTGGGGTTGCTGGCCAGCGACACGGCGATGTCGGACATGGCGAGGCACTCGGCCACCACGCCCTGGCCGGCGAACGCCGCGTCGCCGTGGATGAGGATCGGCAGCACCGGGAAGCTGCCCGGCGGGTCGATGAGGTC
>DASSVD010000199.1:0-46343 GCA_035706365.1 Nocardioidaceae bacterium | reverse complement strand
GCAGCACACTGTGGTACGACCTCGAGGACTTCGCCCTCGCCGGAGACGACTGCCGGCGCTCGGCGCTGCGCTTCCTGTCCGGCTGGACCGAGCAGCTGCACGGCCGGGGCTGGACCTCCGGGGTCTACGGCAACGTGGCGGCGGCGGTGCACGCGCTCGACAACGCCGACAAGCTCTCGCCCGGCTCCTACACCATGCCCGACCAGATCTGGTACGCCTGGAACAACGGCAATGCGAACACCGCGATCAAGACCCGATGGGTGCGCCCGAACAGCTGGCGTCCCGGTGGCCGGGTCCACCAGTACGCGCTCGACACCACGGCCGGCTACGGCGGCGTCGAGCTGCACATCGACCGCAACTTCGTCGACGTCGGCCGCGGATCGGTCGCGCCGAGGGCCCGTCACACCTGCGGCGTCGACCTGGATTTCCGGCACTATCGACGGCTGGTGCGCGGCTCCCGCGGCGCCCAGGTGCAGGCGCTGGAGTGCCTGCTGCGGCACAAGAAGAAGTTCCACCGGCGCATCGACGGCCGGTTCGACCGGGCGACGTACCGCGCGGTCAAGGCGTTCCAGCGCAGCCGCGACCTGCGGGTCACCGGCCGGGTGACCAAGGGTACGTGGACCGTGCTGCTGGCCGAGGGGCCCTCCCCGGTGCTGAAGGTGGGGTCGGCGCAGGACGCCGTACGACGGGTGCAGCGCGCGCTGAACGCCTCGGTCGATGCACGGCTGCGGATCACCGGCGTCTACAACCGGCGCACCGAGCAGAGGGTCAAGCGGTTCCAGAAGCGCCACCACCTCGACCGCACCGGAGTCGTCGCGGGCGACACCTGGGCGGCGCTGGAGCACTGAGCCGTCTGCCGGTCGTTGGGCTGCCTTCGGCCGGGTTTGGAGCTGCGGCGCGGCCCGGCCGGTTTACCAGGGTATGCAGCGGATCTGGCGCTCCCCATGGTCAGTGCGTCGTGGGAAGCGCGGGTTCGCCTGCATACCCTGGTAAACAGGGCGCCAGGTGAGTGACTAAGCCAGCGCAGCCGGCAGCGTGGCGGACCAGGCGTCGCGCAGCTCGCCCAGCGTCACGGCGAACTGGCCCTGCACGTCGAGCGTCGCTTCCGGGCCGCGGCCGTCGGTGACGCCGATGCGCGCGTGCGGGAACCCGCGGGCGGCGCACATGTCGGTGAACCGCACCTCCTCGCTGCGTGGCACCGCGACGATCGCCCGGGCCGCGGACTCGCTGAACAGCGCCACGAAAGGGTCGAGCTCGTCGGGGACCCACACGCGCGCGCCGACGTCGTGACGCAGGCACGACTCGACCAGCGCCTGCGCCAGCCCGCCGTCGGACAGGTCGTGGGCGGCGTCGATCAGCCCGTCGCGGGAGGCGTTGACCAGGATGTCGGCCAGCTGCTTCTCCGCGGCCAGGTCGACCCGTGGCGGCAGCCCGCCGAGGTGGCCGTGCACCACGTGCGCCCACTCGGATCCGGACAGCTCCTCGCGGGTGGCGCCGAGCAGGTAGATCTGCTGCCCCTCCTCGACGAAGCCGGCCGGGGTGCGGCGGCCGACGTCGTCGATCACGCCGAGCACGGCGACGACCGGGGTGGGCAGGATCGCGGTGTCGCCGGTCTGGTTGTAGAGGCTCACGTTGCCGCCGGTGACCGGCACGCCGAGCTCGCGGCAGCCCTCGGCCAGCCCGCGGGTGGCCTCGGCGAACTGCCACATCACGCCGGGGTCCTCGGGCGAGCCGAAGTTGAGGCAGTCGCTGACCGCCATCGGCCGCGCGCCGCTGGTGGCGACGTTGCGATAGGCCTCGGCCAGCGCCAGCTGCGCCCCCGCGCCGGGGTCGAGCCGGGCGAAGCGGCCGTTGCAGTCGGTGGCCACGGCCACACCCAGCCCGGTCTCCTCGTCGACGCGCACCATCCCGGAGTCCTCCGGCGGCGCGAGCACGGTGTTACCGCGCACGTAGCGGTCGTACTGGTCGGTGATCCAGGACTTGTCACAGAGGTTCGGGCTCCCCACCAGCCGCAGCAGCGTCGTGCGCAGCTCGTCCCCGGTCCCAGGGCGGGGCAGGTCCTCGGCCCGGTCGGCCTGCAGCGCGTCCTGGTCGGCGGGGCGGGAGAAGGGCCGGCGGTACGTCGGGCCGTCGTGCGCCACGCTGCGCGGCGGCACGTCGACGATCACCTCGCCGTGCCAGTCGATGGTGAGCCGTCCGGAATCGGTGACCTCGCCGACGACCGTCGCGTCGACGTCCCACTTCTCGCAGAGCTCGAGGAACCGGGCGACGTTGCCGGGCTCGACCACGGCCATCATCCGCTCCTGCGACTCGCTCATCAGGATCTCCTCCGGAGCGAGCGTGGAGTCGCGCAGGGGCACCCGGTCCAGCCACACGTGCATTCCGCCGTCCCCGGCGCTGGCCAGCTCGGAGGTGGCGCAAGAGAGGCCTGCGCCGCCGAGGTCCTGGATGCCGACGACGAGGTCCTCGGCGAAGATTTCGAGGGTGCACTCGATCAGCAGCTTCTCGCAGAACGGGTCGCCGACCTGCACGCTGGGTCGCTTCGCGGGGCCGCCGGACGTCGAGCCCGTGGACGCCTCGAACGTCTCCGACGCGAGCACGGAGACGCCGCCGATGCCGTCGCCGCCGGTCTTCGCGCCGTAGAGGATCACCTGGTTGCCCGCCCCGCTGGCCTTGGCCAGGTGCAGCTGCTCGTGACGCATCACCCCGACGCACAGCGCGTTGACCAGGGGGTTCCCGGCGTAGGAGGCGTCGAAGACCGCCTCGCCGCCGATGTTGGGCAGGCCGAGACAGTTGCCGTAGCCCCCGACGCCGGCCACGATCCCCGGCAGGACCCGCGCGGTGTCGGGGTGGTCGAGCGGGCCGAAGCGCAGGGGGTCCATCACCGCGACCGGCCGCGCGCCCATCGCCAGGATGTCGCGGACGATGCCGCCGACCCCGGTGGCCGCGCCCTGGTAGGGCTCGACGTACGACGGGTGGTTGTGCGACTCGACCTTGAAGGTCACGGCGTAGCCGTCACCGATGTCCACCACGCCGGCGTTCTCGCCCATCCCGACCATCAGGTGCTCGCGCATCTGGTCGGTGACGTTGTCGCCGAACTGCTTCAGGTGCACCTTGGAGGACTTGTAGGAGCAGTGCTCGCTCCACATCACCGAGTACATCGCCAGCTCGGAGCTGGTCGGCCGCCGACCGAGGATCTCGCGGATGTTGGCGTACTCGTCGGACTTCAGCCCCAGCTCGGACCACGGTTGCGGGTGGTCCGGGGTGCTCGAGGCGTGCGGGACGGTGTCGGGTGTGGCGCGTAGTTCGGTCACCGCTCTGGCTTTCGCAGGGTGGCTCACGCCGGGCCCGGATCCAGCGGCCCGTACGGCGTCGGACGCGGCTCAATCTACCGGGACACGACCACGGCGACCGGCCGCGGGGTCTGGCGCGGACTTTACTTCCGTGTCAGGGTGTGACCCACCTCGCACACCGCTCCGGGAGGCGGCATGGATCACGAGCTCTTCGACACTGCAGCCGACGCGGAAACCGTCCGGGAGCAGGACGCGCACCTGCTGGGCCGGCGCACCCTGCTGCGCGGCAGCATGGCGGTCACCGCCGCGGGGCTGGTCGTGCCCGCGGGCGCGCTGGGCGCACCGGCGCAGGCCGCGGCACCATCCAGTGCTCGCCCGCGCGTCGCGAAGGTGCTCACCCGGGACCTCAGCACCCCGTGGGGCATCGCGTTCCTCCCCGGCGGCAACGCGCTGGTCGGCGAACGTGACTCCGGCCGGATCTACAAGGTCCGCAAGGGCGGCGGCCGGCACCTGGTCGGCCGGCTGCGGGTGCACAGCATGAAGTCCAGCTTCGGCGAGGGTGGCCTGCTCGGGCTGGCGCTGAGCCCGCACTGGCGCCGCGACCACTGGCTCTACGCCTACCTCTCCACCGACCACGACAACCGGATCGTGCGGGTGCGCTACCGCAAGGGCCGGATCGGCCGACCGCACGTGGTGCTCGCGGGGATCCCGATGAGCACCCACCACAACGGCGGGCGGCTCGCGTTCGGGCCCGGTGGCCTGCTCTACGCCAGCACCGGCGACGCCGAGGTGTCCTCGCGCGCTCAGGACCGCGGCTCGCTGGGCGGCAAGATCCTGCGGCTCACCCCGGACGGGCGGGTGCCGCGGGGGAACCCGTTCGGCAACTACACCTGGTCCTACGGGCACCGCAACGTCGAGGGCATCACCTTCGACGGCCGGGGCCGGTTGTGGGCCTCCGAGTTCGGGGAGAAGCGCGCCGACGAGCTGAACCGGATCCGCAAGGGCGCCAACTACGGCTGGCCCCGCTCGGAGGGCGGCGACGGCCGCGGCGGCACCCGCGACCCGCTGGCCACCTGGCACACCGGCCAGTGCTCGCCCAGCGGCATCGCGATCGCCCACGGCCAGGCCTTCCTCGGCGCCCTGCAAGGCGAGTGCCTGTGGTCGGTGCGGCTGCACGGACCACACCGGGGCCGCAAGCACCGCTGGTTCACCGGCGACTTCGGCCGGATCCGGACCGTGCAGAAGGCACCGGACGGGTCGCTGTGGATCACCACCAGCAACCGCGACGGCCGCGGCGACCCGGCGCGCAACGACGACCGGGTGATCCGCATCCGGCTGTGATCCCGGCGCAGCGCCGGGAATCCCGCCGGACGGCGGGCTGTTGCACATGTCCGTGACTGAGATCCCCGCCCTCCAGAACCAGTCCGACGATCAGACCGGGCCGCAGGCCCAGCACCGTGCGCAACCCCAGGCGGCCCCCGAGCTCAGCGTGCCGCTGTCGGTGCTGGACCTGTCCCCGATCTCCTCGGGCCGCCCGGCGTCGTCGGCGCTGCACGACACGATCGCGCTGGCGCGGGCGGCGGAGGACTTCGGCTACCAGCGCTACTGGCTGGCCGAGCACCACAACATCCCGAGCGTGGCGAGCAGCGCGCCGATGGTGATGATCGCCGCGGTGGCCGCCGCCACGCAGCGGATCCGGGTCGGCAGCGGCGGGATCATGCTGCCCAACCACGCCCCGCTCGCCGTAGCCGAGGCGTTCCGGGTGCTGGAGGGCCTCTACCGCCAGCGGATCGACCTCGGGCTGGGTCGCGCGCCCGGCACCGACCAGCTCACCGCCTACGCGTTGCGCCGCGGCCGGGAGGGCGGCGAGGACTTCCCGCAACAGTTCGCCGAGCTGCTCGCCTACGTCGACGGGTTCCCCGACGACCACCCGTTCAAGCCGCTGACCGCGATCCCCGACGACGTGCCGCTGCCGCCGCTGTGGATCCTCGGCTCCAGCCTCTACGGCGGGCAGGCCGCCGCTGCGTTCGGCACCGGCTTCGCCTTCGCGGGCCACTTCGGCAGCGCCGACCCGGCCGAGGCTGTCGCCGGCTATCGCAGCCGGTTCGAACCGTCCACCCGGCTCTCCGAGCCACGGGTGATGCTCGGGGTCGCCGCGATCGTCGCGGAGACCGAGGACCGCGCCGAGCAGCTCGCGCTGGCCAACGACCTGTCCATGGTCCGGCTGATGCAGAACCGTCCCGGCCCGCTGCCGAGCCCGGAGGAGGCCGCGGCGTACCCCTGGACCGATCAGGAGCGCGAGCTGGCGCGCAGCCGGCGCCGGTTCAGCAGCGTCGGCACCCCCGAGCAGGTGTACGCCGACCTGGAGCGGCGCCGCCGCGAGGCCGACGCCGACGAGCTGATCGTCACCACGCAGATCCACGACCCGGCCGAGCGCCGGCTCTCCTACGAGCTGCTCGCCAAGGCGTACGCCGCCTGAGCCGGGCCTGGCGATGTCACGCGAGCCCGCCGCGCGGCGTGCCAGGATGAGGCACCATGCGCAGCGGGCCGCCTCACGAACCGCCTGACCAGACGGCCGCCGTCCGGGGCGGGTCCCGGGTCGTGGGCCTCGACGTCGCCCGTTGCCTGGCCCTGGTCGGGATGATCGCGACGCACACGCTGGTCGCGGTCGACCTGGACGGCGTCCGGCTGCCGCAACAGCTCGCCGGAGGCCGCGCGGCGGCGCTGTTCGCGGTGCTCGCCGGGGTCAGCCTGGCGCTGATGACCGGCGGCCCGCGGCCGGTCCGCGGCCGCGAGCGGGAGGCCCGCAGCGCCGGGCTGCTGGTGCGGGCGCTGATCATCGGGGCGGTCGGGCTGGCGCTCGGAGAGCTCGACTCGGGGATCGCGGTGATCCTCACCTACTACGCGGTGCTGTTCGTCGCCGGGCTACCGTTCCTCGGCCTGTCCGCCCGGGCCCTCGCCGCCTGGGCGGCCGGGTGGCTGGTGGCCGCGCCGGCGCTCTCGCAGGTGCTGCGGCCGCTGCTGCCCCAGCCCAGCGGGGCCAGTCCGTCGTTCCCGATGCTGACCACGCCCTGGCAGCTGGCCACCGAGCTGACCGTGACCGGCTACTACCCGGTGCTGACCTGGCTCGCGTACCTGCTCGGCGGGATGGCGCTGGGCCGACTGGACCTGCGCGCGATCGCCGCCTCCACGCGCCGCTCGGGGTCGCTGGTCGTCGGCGGGGCGCTGCTCGCGCTGGCCGGATGGTTCGTCTCCGCGGCGCTCACCGCCCTGCCCGCAGCGGGTCGCGCGCTGCGGTCGACGTACCCCGGCGATCCGGCGGACCTGCCCACCGAGCTGACCCACGGCCTGCACGGGACCACGCCGACCGGCTCCTGGTGGTGGCTGGCCGTGCACGCGCCGCACTCGGGCACGCCGTTCGACCTCGCCCACACCCTGGGCAGCGCGATCGCGGTGATCGGACTGTGCCTGCTGCTGGCCAGGCCGGCTCCGCGCGCCGCCGCAGTGGTGTGCGGCGCGGGCGCGATGACGCTGAGCCTCTACACGCTGCACGTGGCGTTGCGCACGCCCGGCGGGTGGTATGTCGACTCGCCGGACACGTTCACCCGGCACGTGGTGCTGGTGCTGGCGATCGGCGCGGTGTTCGGCTGGCGCCGGTGGCGCGGACCGCTGGAGACCCTGGTACGCCGCGCCAGCGGCGCGACGGCCGCCTCGGTCAGGAAGCCACCCGCTCCAGCGCCCAGGTGAAGAAGCCGAGCCCGTCCGTGCCGGGACCGAAGCCCTCCTCGACCGCGTGCTCGGGGTGCGGCATCAGGCCGACCACGTTGCCGCGCTCGTTGCTGATCCCGGCGATGTCGCGCAGGGAGCCGTTCGGGTTCTTCTCGAGGTAGCGGGCCACCACGAGGCCCTCCCCCTCGACCCGGTCGAGGGTGTCGCGGTCGGCGACGTACTGCCCCTCGCCGTTCTTGAGCACCACGGTGATCTCGGCTCCCTGCTCGAAGCTCGAGGTCCACGGGGTGCGGGTGTTCTCGATGCGCAGCCGCTGGTCGCGGCAGATGAACCGGCGGTGGTCGTTGCGGATCAGCGCGCCCGGCAGGAGGTGCGACTCGCACAGCACCTGGAAGCCGTTGCAGATCCCGAGCACCGGCAGTCCCCGACCGGCCGCCTCGACCACCTCGGTCATCACCGGGGAGAAACGCGAGATGGCTCCGGCACGCAGGTAGTCGCCGTAGGAGAAGCCGCCGGGCAGCACCACGGCGTCCACGCCGGCCAGGTCGTGCTCGCGGTGCCACAGGGCGACCGGCTCGTGCCCGGCCAGGCGCACCGCGCGGCGGGCGTCGACGTCGTCGAGCGAGCCGGGGAAGGTGACCACCCCGACCCTCATCGTGCGGGCTCCGCGACGTGCACCTCGAAGTCCTCGATCACCGGGTTCGACAGCAGCGTCTCGGCGATGGTGCGCACCTCCGCGAGGCGCTGCTCGTCGAGCTCGCCGTCGACCTCGAGCTCGAACCGCTTGCCCTGGCGGACGTCGCTGATCCCCTCGAAGCCGAGGCGGGGCAAAGCTCCCTGCACGGCCTTGCCCTGCGGGTCGAGGATCTCGGGCTTGAGCATGACGTCGACGACGACACGGGCCACGGGTGCTCCTTGGCTGGTTTTCGGCTGCGCGCCTGGGTTGAGGTGCGGGCCTGCGCGAGGCTGCTCCGGCGGGCTCAGTCTAGACGGCGCCTATCCTGGGCGGCACCTGGCCGCCGCCCGCATCCACACACCCCTGGAGACGCACCCGATGAGCACGAGCGACCCGCACCTCTGGCTCGAGGACGTCACCGGCGAGCAGCCGATGGCCTGGGTGCGCGAGCAGAACGCCCTCACCGATGGCGTCCTCGCGGCCACCCCCGGGTTCGCCGACCTGGAGCGCGACCTGCGCGCCGTACTCGACTCGGACGAGAAGATCCCCTACGTCCAGCAGGCCGGCGACTACCTCTACAACTTCTGGCAGGACGCGGAGCACGAGCGCGGCCTGTGGCGGCGGACCACCTGGGACGAGTACCGCAAGCCCGACCCCGCCTGGGAGATCGTGCTGGACCTGGACGCGCTGTCCGCGGCGGAGGGCGAGCGCTGGGTGTGGCACGGCGCGACGTTCCTGCGTCCCGAGCGGACCCGCTGCCTGGTGGCGCTCTCGCGGGGCGGCTCCGACGCCGACGTCACCCGCGAGCTCGACCTCACCACTCTGGACTGGGTCCCCGGCGGTTTCGAGCGCCCCGAGGCCAAGGGCGAGCTGCGCTGGATCGACCGTGACCACGTGTTCGTCGCCACCGACGTCGGCGACGGCTCGATGACCACCTCGGGCTACCCGCGGATCGCGAAGCGCTGGACCCGTGGCACCCCGCTGGCCGAGGCGGAGACGGTGTTCGCGGCGCGCCCCGACGACCTGGTGGTCTCGGCCTTCCACGACCCCACCCCGGGCTTCGAGCGCGACTTCGTGCGGCGGGCGCTCGACTTCTACTCCGACGAGCTCTTCCTGCTCGGCCTGGACGGCGCGCGCACCAGGATCGACGCCCCGGACTCGGCGAACAAGTCCGTGCATCGCGAGTGGCTGCTGCTGCGGCTGCGCGACCCGTGGCAGGTGGGCGGGACGACGTACGCCGCGGGTTGCCTGCTCGCCGCCCGGCTGGAGGACTTCCTCGCCGGCGACCGAACGGTCGAGGTGCTCTTCGAGCCCGACGAGCACTCGTCGCTGGAGAGCTGGACCTGGACCCGGTCGCACCTGGTCCTGAACACCCTGGTCGACGTGAAGAGCCGGCTCGTCGTGCTCACCCCGGCAGCGGACGGCTGGCGTCGCGGCGAGCTGGCCGGCGCGCCCGAGCTGGGCACCGTAGGCGTGGCGGCCGTGGACCGCGACGAGTCCGACGCGCTGTGGCTGACCGTCACGGACTTCCTGACTCCCACCACCCTGGCGGTGACCGAAACCGGGGGCGCGGCCGGGACCGAGCCCGAGCCGTTGAAGTCGATGCCGGCGTTCTTCGACGCCACCGGCCTGGTCACCGAGCAGCGGTTCGCCACCTCCGCCGACGGCACCCGGGTGCCCTACTTCCTGGTGCGGTCCGAGGACCTGGAGCTCGACGGGTCGGCGCCCACGCTGCTGCACGGCTACGGCGGCTTCGAGGTCTCCATGCTGCCGTCCTACTCCGGCATGGTCGGGCGCGGCTGGCTCGCAGCCGGCGGCGTCTACGCGGTCGCGAACATCCGTGGCGGCGGCGAGTACGGCCCGCGCTGGCACCAGGCAGCACTGCGCGAGAACCGGCATCGCGCCTACGACGACTTCGCCGCGGTCGCCCGGGACCTGGTGGCGTCCGGCGTCACCTCACCGGAGCGGCTGGGAGCCGTCGGCGGCAGCAACGGCGGCCTGCTCACCGGCAACATGCTGGTGCACCACCCCGAGCTGTTCGGGGCGCTGGTCTCCTACGTGCCGCTGCTGGACATGCGGCGCTACACGCAGCTGCTCGCCGGCGCCTCGTGGATGGCCGAGTACGGCGACCCCGACGACGCGGCCGACTGGGAGTTCGTGCGCACGATCTCGCCGTACCACCTGCTCGAGCCCGACCGCGCCTACCCGCCCACGCTGATCTGGACGACCACCCGCGACGACCGGGTCCATCCCGGCCACGCGCGCAAGATGGCCGCGGCGATGCTCGCAGCGGGCGCGCCGGTCCGCTACTTCGAGAACACCGAGGGTGGCCACGGCGCCGGCGCGACCAACGCGCAGACCGCGCACGTGTGGGCGCTGCACTACGCCTTCCTGCGCTCCGCGCTGGGCGTTCCCGGGTCGTCGGTCGGGCTCACAGGCTCCGGCCGGTGAGCAGCTCGTAGGCCTCCAGGTACCGCGAGCGGGTCCGCTCGACCACCTCGGGCGGCAGCGGCGGCGGCGCGTCCCCGGAGTGCCGGTCCCAGCCGCTGGCCGGCGAGGTCAGCCAGTCGCGCACGATCTGCTTGTCGTACGACGCCTGCGCCCGGCCCGGCTGCCACTGCGCCGCCGGCCAGAACCGCGACGAGTCGGGGGTGAGCACCTCGTCGCCGAGGACGATCCGACCGTCCGCGCCGGTCTCGGCGCCGTTCCCCCTGGCCGCATCGGTCCCGCGGCCAACCGGGCGAGCCCCGAACTCCAGCTTGGTGTCGGCCAGGATGATGCCGCGGTCCCGCGCGATCGACTCGGCGCGCGCGTAGACGGCCAGGGTGAGCTCGCGCAGCCGGGCGGCGACGTCCGCGCCGACGGTGGCGACCACCGCGTCGTAGGCGACGTTCTCGTCGTGCTCGCCGAGTGCCGCCTTGGTGGCCGGTGTGAAGATCGGCTCCGGCAGCCGTGAGCCGTCCTCGAGGCCGGCGGGCAGCGCGATGCCGCAGATCTCCCCGGTGTGGCGGTAGTCGGCCAGGCCGGAGCCGGTCAGGTAGCCGCGGGCGACGCACTCGACGGGGTACATCTCCAGCGCCTCGCACACCACCGCCCGGCCGCGCACCTGCTCGGGGACGTCGGTGGACACGACGTGGTGGGGCACCAGGTCCGCGAGCTGCTCGAACCACCACAGCGACATCTGGGTGAGGATCACGCCCTTGTCGGGGATCTCGGTGCCCAGCACGTGGTCGTAGGCCGAGATCCGATCGCTGGCGACCATCAGCAGCCGCCCGTCGTCGAGACGGTAGAGGTCGCGCACCTTCCCCGAGTGCACGTGCTGTGCCCCTTCGATGACGGGGGCGGGCGGCAGGTCGGGCGCGGGGCTCATGCGCGTCACCCTACGCGGGCGCGCCGCCGGACCCCCTCTACCCTGGGCGCCATGCCCGAGCCCGCACCCGACGGACTGATCCGGGTCCGCGGCGCGGCCGAGCACAACCTGCGCACCCTCGACGTGGACCTGCCCCGCGACGCGTTCGTGGTGGTGGCCGGGGTGTCCGGGTCGGGCAAGTCGTCGCTGGCGTTCGGGACGATCTACGCCGAGGCGCAGCAGCGTTACCTCGAGTCGGTCGCGCCGTACGCCCGCCGACTGCTGCAGCAGGTGGGCGCGCCGCACGTCCGGGAGATCACCGGCCTGCCGCCGGCCGTCGCGCTGCAGCAGGCCCGCGGGGTGCCGACCACCCGGTCCACGGTGGGCACGCTGACCACCCTGTCCAACTCGCTGCGGATGCTGCTCTCGCGCGCCGGCGACTACCCCGAGGGCGCAGCCCGGCTGGACTCCGACGCGTTCTCCACCAACACCCCGGCCGGCGCGTGCCCGCAGTGCCACGGCCTGGGGCGGGTGCACGAGGCCACCGAGGAGTCGCTGGTGCCGGACCCCGCGCTGAGCATCCGCGAGGGCGCGATCGCGGCGTGGCCGGGTGCCTGGCAGGGCAAGAACCTCCGCGACATCCTGGACACCCTGGGGTACGACGTGGACCGGCCGTGGAAGGAGCTGCCCCGCGAGCACCGGGACTGGATCCTGTTCACCGACGAGCAGCCGGTCGTCACCGTGCACCCGCGGCGTGAGGCCCACCGGATCCAGCGGCCCTACCAGGGCACCTACCAGAGCGCTCGGCGCTACGTGCTGCACACGCTGGCCGGTACGGCGAGCGCCACGCTGCGCCGGCGGGTGCTGCGCTACGTCGAGACCCGGCCCTGCCCGCGCTGTGACGGGTCCGGTCTGCGGCCGGAGGCGCTGGCGGTCACCTACGCCGGGCGGACCGTCGCCGAGCTCGCCGACCTGCCGATGACCGAGCTGGCGGACACGCTGCGCGGATCGTTGGCGGTGGCATCCGGATCGGGCGGCGAGGGCGTGGCCGGCTCGATCGTGCCGGACATGCTCGACCGGGTGCGCGGGCTGGCCGAGCTGGGGCTGGGTTACCTCAGCCTGTCCCGGTCCACGCCGACGCTGTCGGCCGGGGAGCTGCAGCGGCTACGGCTGGCCACGGCGCTGCGCTCGCAGCTGTTCGGCGTGCTGTACGTGCTCGACGAGCCGTCCGCAGGGCTGCACCCGGCCGACACCGAGCCGCTGCTCGAGGTGCTGCACCGGCTGCGCCGCTCGGGCAACTCGCTGCTCGTCGTCGAGCACGACGTGACGGTGCTGCGCCGGGCGGACTGGGTGGTGGAGATCGGACCGGGCGCCGGCGAGGGCGGCGGGCGGCTGCTCTACAGCGGTCCCCCGGCGGGTCTCGCCGACGTGGCCGGGTCGCCCACGGCGCCGTACCTGCTGGACTCCGGCGGCACCGGCCGCACCCCCGGGCCGGCCCGGGAGCCCCGCGGCGCACTGCGGCTGTCCGCGGTGCACCGGCACAACCTCGTCGACCTCGACGTCTCCTTCCCGCTCGGCGTGTTCACCGCGGTGACCGGGGTCTCCGGCTCCGGCAAGTCGACGCTGGTCACCGGCGTGCTGGCCGACACGGTGCGCGACCACCTCGGCGGCCAGGACGCCTCACCGCCCGCCGACCCGGCGGACGATGCTGGTGACGACGCCGCTGCCGACAGCACCGGCGGCTCTACCGGCAGCCCCGGTGCCCGCACCTCCCGGGCCGAGGGGCTGCGGGCCAGCGGGCTGGAGGCGATCGACCGGCTGGTGCAGGTCGACCAGCGCCCGATCGGTCGCACGCCGCGCTCGAACCTGGCCACCTATACCGGCCTGTTCGACGGGATCCGCAAGCTGTACGCCGCCACCGACGCCGCACGGGAGCGGGCCTGGAACGCGGGCCGGTTCTCGTTCAACGTGGCCGGTGGCCGCTGCGAGAACTGCCAGGGCGAGGGCTTCGTCGCCGTCGAGCTGCTGTTCCTTCCCGGCAGCTACGCCCCGTGTCCCGTCTGTCATGGCCGTCGCTACGCCCCGGAGACGCTGGAGGTGCGCTACCGCGGGCGCGACATCGCCGAGGTGCTGGCGATGAGCGTGGACGAGGCGGTGACCTTCTTCGCCGACGTGCCGGCGGTGGCCCGGAGCCTGGAGACCCTGGCCGCGGTCGGCCTGGGCTACCTCACCCTGGGACAGCCCGCCACGGAGCTGTCCGGCGGCGAGGCGCAGCGGATCAAGCTGGCCTCGGAGCTGCAGCGGGCGCGCCGCGGGCACACCCTCTACCTGCTCGACGAGCCGACCACCGGGCTGCACCCGGCCGACGTGGCGCTGCTGGTGGCGCGGCTGCACGCGCTGGTCGACGCCGGCAACACGGTCGTGGTCGTCGAGCACGACCTCGACGTCGTGGCCGGAGCCGACCACGTCATCGACCTCGGCCCCGGCGGTGGCGCGGACGGCGGACGGGTGGTCGCCGAGGGCACCCCGACCCAGGTAGCGGCCACCGCGGCGGGGCCGACCGGTTCAGCGCCGTCCCGGAAGGGCCCCGGACCCGGCCGCACCGCGGCGTACCTGGCCGCCCACCTTGCGAGGCCGTGACCGGTTCCCGGCTCGCGCCGGCCGTGTCCGGCGTCGGCCGCCCTCGACCCGGCTACGCACGGAGACGGTCGGCGGCACTCAGCCGGCGGGTCGACCACCCGGCCGCGGCTGTCGTGGCGACGCCGATGGCGACCATCAGCAGCCCGAGTTCTGACCACGGGATGCTCAACTCGAAATGCGGGATCAACATCGCGGCCGCGATGACCGGCGGGAGCGCGATGACGAGTCCTACTGCAGTGCCGAGGGCCACGATCACTGCCTGCTGGCGGAGTAGCACTTGGCGAGTCCACCTGGTCGAGAGTCCCAGGGCGACCAACGTGCCGGCGTAGTCCCGGAGCGCCCGCACTTGGCTGCGGGCAAGCGCTGCCGCGACGACGAACAGGAGAACCACGACCGACGCGCCGGTGAGCTGGAGGGCCAGTGGCGGTATGGGCGGCGGTGGCGGGGTGTAGGTGCGGAGGGTCTTCGGGTCCAGGCCGGCGGCCCGTACTGCATGCCTGGCGGCCGCGACCTCACTCTCCGACATCGGGGCGTACACGACCGGTCCCATGCTCTGGGGTAGGTCGAGAGTCCGGACAGTCGACACCAGAACCAATCCATCGCTGACGGCGCGAGCCTTCGACTTGGGCACCTCCACGACCCGGATCGGGACCGGCGGCGTGTGCCTCGTTCGTTCCTGTCCTTGGACGACGAGCTGGGTCTGGTCGGGCATGCCTGGAGTCACGAAGTCCGAGTCTCCCCAGATAAGCGCGCCACCGGCACGCAGGGCGGACGCCTGCAGCGAATTGAGCTCCGTGCCCAGCAGATGTGAAGCCTGGTCCACCGTGTCCACGGCTGTGAGGTACCTGCTCTGCCCTGGAAGCGTCACCATCTGGCGGGTATTGAAGTCCGCGTCGAAGTCGGCGAGGTAGCGCAGCCGGATGGGTTTGGGCAGCCGCAGGTGCTCGTTGGACGACAGCGCGTTCAGGGTCGTGCGCGGGGCAGGTGCGACGTCCGTCGCCCGGGACACGACCATGACCTGGCCGCGCGGCGCGTCGGGGTAGGCGGCAACATCGGCGGTCCTGATCATGGTGGCGAGGAGAGTGACGAAGCCGAGCGAGGCGCCGACCACGGTCGCCAGCAGCATCACGCCGGCCTGGACTCGGCGGCGATCGCCCTGGAGCTGCCGGGCCGCCAAGCGCGCTCGGGGGCTCCGCTGCGGGAGAACGGTGAGTGCACTGGCCACGATCTCGGGCGTCACCAGCAGCAGGGTCAGGCACAAGGTGCCCGCCAGGATCATGGCCTCGGCGGCCGAGTCCAGGTCGATCGTCTCTAGGACCACCATGCAACCGCCTGCTACTGCCAGCAGGTGACGCGCATCCCGCAGGATGCGGAGTCGTCTGGTCGTGACCGGCGCCGACCGGGACTCACGGTGTCGGCGATCGGTGAGCCCCTCGCGCAGTGCAAGCCAGCCCACGATGCAGGTCAGGAGACTCATACCCAGCAGGCGAATGCTGGGGTCCACGACAGGCGGCAGCGGCGAGATCACGCGGTCGCGTGCAACGTGCACGACTCGAGCGGCCACCGCACCCAGCCCGGTTCCCACCACCAGGCCGCCGACCACCGCGACGAGCGTCCAGAACGTTGTCGCGATGGCCAGCGCGAGGCTGGCCTGGCCGGGACTCACCCCGACGGCGATCATCCGCCGTCCCGCGCGGCGAAACCTGCGATCGTTCGCCGCGAATACCAGCAACACCGCGAGGACCGGCAGGAAGAGCGATGGCAGCGTGTACGCGGTCGGGATCCCGGCGACCGGGGAAGGCTCTCGCTCGGCCACCAGCTGCTCACGTGTCTCGAACGAGCGCACCAGCGACCGCTTCATGGCCGACGTCGCCTCGTGGGTCTTCCCCGCCGTCAGTGTCGACGCCATCCGCTCCAGCAGCCGCTCTGCGTGCGATCCGTCCCAATACACCACCGGGGTTGCCGACAGTGCCACGAAGTCACGACGTAGATCCTTCTCCAGACCCGCCCACGTCCCCCGACCCGCGAGCAGATCAGGTGTGGAGTAGTACGGGTCGTCAACGACGCCCACCACCTGCACGTCCGCACGTCCAGACAGCAGGGACAGTCGGTCCCCGACCTCTACCCCGAGGTTGCCTGCGTTGGTGACCGCTACCTCGTCGGCCCGCGCGGGCCAACGACCGGAGACGAGCTCGTAGCGATCCGGGAAGGGACGGGACCCCCAGTCGCCTTCGCGCAGGGTGACATGCTGCTTCCGGCCGGCGACCGGCATGTCCAGGCTCACCAGGGCGACCATGACATCGTCGGCACCCGCGGAGCGGGCTGCCTCGCGCAGCTGCGGGACGAGGGACCCGTCCCCAGGAGGCGCGGCCACCGAACCGAAACCGGCGTAGGCGCCGAAGCGGCCCAGGTCCCGCGCCACACGTTGGGTGTCCGACAGGGCGAGGGATTGAAGCAACACGAACGCGGCCACCACGAAGACGCTGCTGACCAGCACGGGCAACGTGCTTCGTGCGGTCGTCCTGGACCGTGCGAGCCTGCGCGCCAGCCGGAGCGACAGCTTGACGGCGGAAGCCATGCCCGGACCCGATCTCATGCGTCAGGCCGCAGGGTCAGCCGGCCGTCGACCATTTCATAGACGGTGTCCGCGTACCTGCGGCAGCGTGGATCGTGTGAGCACACGATGGCGAGCGCCCCTCCATCGCACAGGTCGCGAATGAGCGCGAAGATGTCCTCGGAGTTCGCCGAGTCGAGAGCCCCGGTCGGTTCGTCGGCGAGAAGGACGCGCCGATTACCGACGAGCGCGCGGGCAATTCCCACGCGCTGTCGCTGACCGCCCGAGAGCTGAGCCGGTAAGCGGTCACCGAGGTTTCCCAGGCCGACTCGACTCAGTTGCGCCGACGCCAGCGCGAGGGCCTCACGTTCGTCCACCCCCCGCACCTCCAGGGGCAGGGTCACGTTCTCGAGGGCGGTGAACTCCTCGATCAGGGTGTGGTCCTGAAAGACCACACCCACGGTCTCGAGGCGTAACCGCGCGCGCCCGTTCTCGTCGAGCGCGCCCACGCTGACGGAATCAACGTAGATGTCGCCCTCGTCGGCAGGCTCCAGACCCGCCAGCAGGTTGAGCAACGTCGTCTTGCCGGAGCCGCTGGCACCGTAGACCAGCACGAGCTCACCGGCATGCGCGACCAGGTCGACGTTGTGGGCCGCCCAAACCACCTCGACTTGAGAACGGAAGCAACGGCTGACCCCGTCGATCTCGATCAGCACCGTCCGCCGGTCGCCCGTATTGACGGCGATCTCCGCCCGGCTCGCCCATCTCGTCATTCTCGTGAGTCCCCCGACGTTCCGGTGCCGCCGAACGTAGCGTGTCCCTGCCCAACGACTCTCGTGTCGCGCGCGGGCTTGGCAACAAGTAGCCCGCTCCTGCAAGCAGCAGGATAACGAGGGCGAACGCTCGCGGCTCAGAGGATCGCGGCGGGCGTGTACGCCGCCGCCTGCGGATGGGCCGCGACGACGTCCTCGATGCGCCGCACCACCGCCTGGACCTGGTCCACCGCCGCGCCGGTGAAGGCGATCGGATCGGCGACCAGCGAGGCCAGCTGCTGCTCGGTCAGGCCCAGCCGGTCGTCCGCGGCCAGCCGGGCGAACACGTCGTTGTCGGTGCTCCCCTCGCGCATCGCAAGGGCCGCCGACACCGCAGAGTCCTTGATCGCCTCGTGCGCGGTCTCCCGGCCCACCCCGTTGCGCACTGCGGCCATGAGCACCTTGGTGGTGGCCAGAAAGGGCAGGTAGCGGTCGAGCTCGCGCTGCACCACGGCCGGGAACACCCCGAACTCGTCCAGCACCGTCAGGAAGGTCGCGAACAGCCCGTCGGTGGCGAAGAACGCGTCCGGCAGCGCCACCCGGCGTACCACCGAGCACGACACGTCGCCCTCGTTCCACTGGTCCCCGGCCAGCTCGCCGACCATCGACAGGTAGCCGCGCAGCACCACCGCGAGTCCGTTGACCCGCTCGCAGGACCGGGTGTTCATCTTGTGTGGCATCGCCGAGGAGCCGACCTGACCCTCCCGGAAGCCCTCGGTGACCAGCTCGTTGCCTGCCATCAGCCGGATGGTGGTGGCCAGGTTGGAGGGGCCGGCGACGGCCTGCACCAGTGCGGACACGACCTCGAAGTCCAGCGAGCGGGGGTAGACCTGGCCGACCGAGGTCAGCACCCGGTCGAAGCCGAGGTGCTCGGCCACCCGTCGCTCGAGCTCGACCAGCCGTCCGGCGTCGCCGTCGAGCAGGTCCAGCATGTCCTGCGCGGTGCCCACGGGGCCCTTGATGCCACGCAACGGATAACGCGCCAGCAGCTCCTCGAGCCGCTCCACGGCCACCAGCATCTCGTCGGCGACGGTGGCGAACCGCTTGCCCAGCGTGGTGGCCTGCGCGGCCACGTTGTGGGAGCGGCCGGCCATCACCAGCGCCTGGTGCTCGGCGGCGAGCCGCCCGAGCCGGGCCAGCGCGGCGACCATCCGGTCGCGGACCAGGATCAGGGAGGCGCGGATCTGCAGCTGCTCGACGTTCTCGGTGAGGTCGCGCGAGGTCATCCCCTTGTGGATGTGCTCGTGCCCGGCCAGGGCGCAGAACTCCTCGATGCGCGCCTTCACGTCGTGCCGGGTGACCCGCTCGCGCGCGGCGATGGAATCCAGGTCGACCTGCTCCACCACCTTCTCGTAGTCCTCGACCACGCCGTCCGGGACGTCGACGCCGAGGTCGCGCTGGGCCTTGAGCACCGCGATCCAGAGCCGGCGCTCCAGCACGATCTTGTGCGCGGGCGACCAGATCCGGACCAGGTCGGCCCCGGCGTACCGGCCGGCGAGCACGTTCGGGATGCGACCGGTCTGGGTGCCGGTCTGGCTGCTGGGCTGGCTGCTGGGCTGGCTGCTGGGCTGGGTCACGCTTGTCCCTCCAGGGCGGCGATGTCGGTGCGGTGGTGGCTGCCGCGGATCCGCACCTCGGCGACGCCGGCGTAGGCGCGGCTGCGGGCATCCGCGACGTCGGAGCCGACGGCCGTCACCGCCAGCACCCGGCCGCCGCTGGTGACCAGGTGGCCGGCCCCGTCGAGCGTGGTGCCGGCGTGGATCACGTGCACCCCCTCGACCCGCTCCGCGTCCTCCAGCCCCTCGATCCGGTCGCCGGTGTGCGGCGCCTCGGGGTACCCCTCGGCCGCGACCACGACGCTGACCGCGGCCCCGTCGTGCCAGGTGAGCGGGTCCAGCTCGTCGAGTCGGCCCTCGGCGGCGGCCTTAAGCACGACGCCGAGCGGGGAGGTGAGCAGCGCCATCAGCGGCTGGGTCTCCGGGTCACCGAAGCGGGCGTTGAACTCCACGACCCGCACCCCGCGCGAGGTCAGTGCGAGCCCCGCGTAGAGCAGGCCGGCGAACGGGGTCCCCCGCGCGGCCATCTCGTCGACGGTCGGCTGCAGCACGGTGCGGGTGACCTCGTCGACCAGGTCGGCCGGCGCCCAGGGCAGCGGGGTGTAGGCCCCCATGCCGCCGGTGTTCGGACCGGCGTCGCCGTCCAGCGCGCGCTTGAAGTCCTGGGCCGGCTGCAGCGGTCGGACGGTGCGGCCGTCGGTGATCGCGAAAAGCGAGACCTCCGGGCCGTCGAGGTACTCCTCCACCAGCACCCGCGTGCAGCGGTGCGCGTGCCGGACCGCCTCGGCGCGGTCGTCGGTGACCACCACGCCCTTGCCGGCGGCGAGCCCGTCGTCCTTGACCACGTACGGCGCGCCGAAGGTGTCCAGCGCTGCCTCGACCTCGTCGGGGTGGGTGCACACGCGAGCCTGTGCGGTGGGTACCCCGGCCGCGGCCATCACGTCCTTCGCGAACGCCTTCGACCCCTCGAGGGTGGCCGCCGCCGCAGACGGGCCGAAGCAGGCGATGCCGCGCTCGCGGACCGCGTCGGCGACCCCGGCCACCAGCGGGGCCTCCGGGCCGACCACGACCAGGTCGACGGCGAGCTTCTCGGCGAGAGCGGCCACGGCGGCGCTGTCCATCGGGTTCACCGTGTGCAGCGCAGCGCAGCCGGCCATGCCCGGGTTGCCGGGAGCGGCGTACACCTGCGCGACCTGGGGGTCGCGGGACAGCGCGAGCGCCAGGGCGTGCTCGCGGCCGCCGCCACCGACGACGAGGGTCTTCACGCAGCGGCTCCTTCGCTCAGCGCAGGACGATGGTCTGCTCGCGGCCCGGCCCGACGCCGACCGCCCAGAACGGCGCCCCGGACATCTCCTCCAGGGCGCGCACGTAGGTCTGCGCGTTCTTGGGCAGGTCCTCGAAGCTGCGGCAGGCGGAGATGTCCTCGTTCCACCCGTCGAGGAACTCGTACACCGGGGTGGCGTGGTGGAACTCCGACTGGGTCATCGGCATGTCGTCGAGCCGGGTGCCGTCCACCTCGTAGCCGACACAGACCGGGATCTGCTCCCAGGAGCCGAGCACGTCGAGCTTGGTCAGGCAGAACTCGGTGAGCCCGTTGACCCGGGCGGCGTAGCGCGCCAGGACCGCGTCGTACCAACCGCACCGGCGCGGCCGTCCGGTGGTCACACCGAACTCGCCGCCGATGCTCCGCAACCGCTCGCCGTCCTCGTCGTGCAGCTCGGTCGGGAACGGGCCGGACCCGACGCGGGTGGTGTAGGCCTTGATCACGCCGATCACCCGGTCGATGCGGGTGGGGCCGATCCCGGCACCGGTGCACACGCCGCCGGCGATCGGGGAGGAGGAGGTGACGAACGGGTAGGTTCCGTGGTCCACGTCGAGCATGGTCGCCTGGGCGCCCTCGAACAGCACCGTCTCGCCGGCGTCGAGGGCCCGGTTGAGCAGCAGGCCGGTGTCGACGACCATCGGCCGCAGCCGGTCGGCGTACGACAGCAGCTCCTCGACCACCTGGTCGGGGTCGATCGCGCGGCGGTTGTAGACCTTGACCAGCACCTGGTTCTTGAAGTCGAGGGAGGCCTCGACCTTCTGTCGCAGGATGCCCTCGTCAAAGATGTCGGCGACCCGGATGCCGGTGCGGCTGATCTTGTCGGCGTAGGTGGGGCCGATGCCGCGGCCGGTGGTGTCGATCAGGTTCTTGCCGAGGAAGCGCTCGGTGACCTTGTCCAGCGTGGTGTGGTACGCCGTGATCAGGTGCGCGTTGGCCGAGACCACCAGGGAGGAGGTGTCCACGCCCCGGGAGCGGAAGATCTCGATCTCGCCGAACAGCGCCTCCAGGTCGACCACGACGCCGTTGGCGATCACCGGGGTGCAGCCGGGGGTCAGGATGCCCGTGGGCAGCAGGTGGGTGTCGAACTTCTCGCCGTCGATGACGACGGTGTGCCCCGCATTGTTCCCGCCCGAGGTGCGGACGCAATAATCGATGCTGGAGCCGAGCTGGTCGGTCGCCTTGCCTTTTCCTTCGTCGCCCCACTGGGCGCCGACGAGGACGATTGCGGGCATTGGGTCAGAACCCCTCTGCTGGGCGGCGGTCGAAGTGCGGACGGAGATCCGCGGGGCGCAACAGCGCCGGTGGCCCACCGGGGCTCTTGCGGCTCGACGTTATCAGAGCGTCACAGCCGCCCTGTAGTGTCCGATTCGTGGACCCACTGCTCCTGATCACCAACGCCGACGCCGGCTCGAGCGACGCCGAGAGCCTGGAGGCGGCGCTGTCCGTGCTGCGCGAGGCCACCGACGTCGAGGTGTGCTCCACCTCCAACCCCGGCGAGCTCGACGGGGTGCTGCACCGGCGCGGCGGCCGGCGCGTGGTGGTCGCCGGCGGCGACGGCAGCCTGCACGCCGTGGTCGCCGCGCTGCACCGGCGCCAGGAGCTCTCCGACACGGTGCTCGGCCTGGTTCCGCTCGGCACCGGCAACGACTTCGCGCGCGGGACGGGCATCCCGCTCGACCCCGAGGAGGCGGCGCGCCTGGTGGTCAAGGGCGACGTGCGCCCGGTCGACCTGCTCGTCGACTGCGTCGGCGAGATCGTCGTCAACAACGTGCACGTCGGCGTCGGCGCGCAGGCCAGCCGCAAGTCGACGAAGTGGAAGAAGCGGCTGGGGCGCTTCGGGTACGCCGTCGGTGCCGCGATCGCCGCGGTGAACCCGCCGTTCGTCCGGCTGCGGATCGAGGTCGACGGGCAGGAGCTGACCTCCTTCGACCGGCCGATCCTGATGGTGGCCATCGGCAACGGGCCCAATGTCGGCGGCGGCGCGGAGATCACTCCCGAAGCCGACCCCGAGGACGGCAAGGTCGACGTGATGATCTCCTACGCGATCGGCCCCCTGGCGCGGTTCGGCTACGCCTTGGGCTTCAAGCGCGGCGAGCACCACCGCCGCCACGACGTCACCTACCTGCGCGGCTCGCAGGTCTCCATCTCCGGGCAGTCCTTCTACTGCAGCGCCGACGGGGAGCTCTACGGTCCCGAGCGCAACCGCACCTGGCACGTCGAGCGTGGTGCGTTCTCCATGGCCCTCCCCTGACCTGATTCGCAGTTGGCTTGGGGGCGCTTGGGGTCCCGGGGCGGTTTACCAGGGTATGCAGCCGATCTCCCGCTCCCCATGGCAAGCTCTCCATGGGAAGCGCCAAATCGCCTGCATACCCTGGTGAACTCCCGCGACGTGTCCCCGGCCGGCGCGGGTCACAGCCAGCCGCGGCGTACCGCCTCCACCCCGGCCTGGAAACGCGACTCGACCCCGAGCTCGTCGAGGATCTCGGCCACCCGACGGCGCACCGTGCGCAGGCTGACCCCGAGCGCCCGGGCGATCTGCTCGTCCCTGGCGCCGCCGGCGAGCTGGTCCAGCAGCAGGCCGCGGTCGTCGCTGCGCTCGCGCACCGACGCGTCGAGCCCCGGAACCGGCATCGCCCGGTCCCACAGGTTGTCGAACAGCGCGGTCAACGCGCCGATCAACGCGTGCTGCCGGACCACGAGCCGTCGACCGATGCTGCTGCCCCAGTCCTCCGAGAGCAGCGCGGCGGTGCTGCCGAGGATGGACACCCGGCTCGGCACCGAGGCCAGGATGCGCACGTGCTCCCCCGCTTCGGCGCGGCCGCGGACCACCTCGGGCGCCTCTTCCAGCACGCGCGCCGGGTACAGCGCCCGCGAGGGACGACCGGACGCGACCACGTCCTTGACGAGGGCGTCGATCTCCCGACCGACGTCGAGCCGCCACTGGTCCGGGCGCATCCACAACATCTCACCGGTACTCGCCAAGGTCACCGTGCGCACCAGCTCGACCACGTCCCCGGCGTCCACCGCCTCGATCATCACCGGCTCGCCGGTCGGAGCGCCCGAGCTCTGCAGCTCGCGACTCAGCGACGGGAGCAGTGCGCGCAACGCGGCCAGCTGGTCGGACCTGGCCTCCAGCCGCCGCGTCTCCGCGGAGATCAGCGGCCCGAGCACGGTCTCCGGCGGGTGCACCATGACGATGTCGGTCCCGACGTCGACCAGGCCCGCTCGCTCGAAGGGGCCGAGCAGCTCCCGCAGCTCCCCGCTGGTGCGGCCGAGCAGCTCGCCGAGGCGCACCAGCGTGCTTCCGGAGTTGCGCAACAGCAGCCGGTACAGGCGCTCCTCAGCGCCCGAGAATCCGAGCGCGCGCAGCGGCCCGGCGCCGTTCCCGGTCTCGGGAGGATCCGGCGCCAACGTGCGCGCTGGGACGGACTGCTCCGAGGAAGCCATTCTGGCAGCATAGTGTCACTGGCCGGATGGTGTCAGCACCCGGGCCGGCGCCGCTGTCATCATGGTGTGCACGCGGCCCGGCGTCTCGCCGGGGGGTACGGGGATGACCGAAGTCCGCAGGGCCGCACCAAAGTCGAAGCGCCGGAATCGCAGCAGGGGACGATTCCGGCGCTTCGCCGTGTCAGGGGCGGTCGGGACCCAGCAGCTCGTCGTACGCCGTGGCGCTGGAGTCACGCAGGAACTCCTCACACCGGCGCGCCTCGGGCTCCTCCCCGATCCGGTCCGCGGCCCGGGCCAACGCCGCGAGGGCCCGCAGGAAGCCGCGGTTCGGCTCGTGCTCCCACGGCACCGGCCCGTGGCCCTTCCAGCCATTGCGGCGCAGCAGGTCCAGGCTGCGGTGGTACCCGACCCGGGCGTAGGCGTAAGCGGTCACGTCGTCGAGAGCACCATCGGCCAGCGCCGCCTCGGCAAGCGTGGCCCAGGCCAGCGGCGACTCCGGGTGGTCGCGCACCACCGCGGCGGGCGCGGTGCCCTCCGCCAGCGACGCGGCGGCGGGGTCCTCCGGGAGGTGCGTGGGCGGCGGTCCTGCCATCAGGTCGTTGAAGGTCATGTGCCTACCATTCCATGTGAGCACCAACGACTCCTCCGCCGCCGTCGAGGCGCCGAGCCCGTGGCCCGCCCTGTGGGCGCTGTGCCTGGGCTTCTTCATGATCCTGGTCGACTCGACCATCGTCTCGGTGGCCACTCCGGCGATCATGACCGGGCTGGGCGCGGACGTGAATCAGGTGGTCTGGGTCACCAGCGCCTACCTGCTCGCCTACGCCGTCCCCCTGCTGATCACCGGCCGGCTCGGCGACCGGGTCGGGCCGAAGAACCTCTACCTGACCGGGCTGACCGTGTTCACCCTCGCGTCGGTCTGGTGCGGTCTGACCTCCGACATCGGCATGTTGATCGTCGCCCGGGTCTTCCAGGGCCTGGGGGCCGCGATGATGACGCCGCAGACGATGGCGGTGATCACCCGGATCTTCCCGGCCAACAACCGGGGCCAGGCGATGGGACTGTGGGGCGCAGTGGCCGGCGTAGCCACCCTGGTCGGCCCGATCCTCGGCGGCGTCCTGGTCGACGGCCTCGGCTGGGAGTGGATCTTCTTCATCAATGCCCCCGTCGGCGTGGTCGGCTTCGTGCTCGCGTGGCGGCTGGTGCCGTCCCTGCCCACACACAGCCACTCCTTCGACCTGGTCGGCGTGGCGCTCAGCGCGATCGGCATGTTCTGCCTGGTCTTCGGCATCCAGGAGGGGCAGAACTACGACTGGGGCACCATCGTCGGACCGATCTCGGTGTGGTCCCTGATCGTGGTGGGCGTGCTGGTGCTGATCGGCTTCGTGCTCTGGCAGCGCCACATCAAGCGGGAGCCGCTGGTGCCGCTGTCGTTGTTCGCCGACCGCAACTTCTCCCTGGCGAACCTGGCGATCACCACCGTCGGCTTCGCGATCACCGCCATGGCCTTCCCGCTGATGCTGTACGCCCAGGCGGTGCGCGGGCTCAGCCCGACCCGCGCGGCGCTGCTGCTGGTGCCGATGGCGGTGATCTCCGGCGTGCTCGCCCCGTTCGTCGGGCGACTGGTGGACCGGGTCCACCCGCGCTACGTCGCCGGGCTCGGGCTTCTGGCCTTCCCGGTGTCGCTGACCTGGCTGTGGCTGGTGATGACGCCGGACTCGGCGGTCTGGCAGCTGCTGCTCCCGATCGCGCTGCTCGGCGTGGCCAACGGGTTCATGTGGTCGCCGCTGAGCACGACCGCGACGCGCAACCTGCCGCTGCACCAGGCCGGTGCCGGCGCCGGGGTCTACAACACCACCCGCCAGGTCGGCGCGGTCCTCGGCTCGGCGGGCATCGCGGTGCTGATGGAGTCCCGGCTCGCCGCCGAGCTCTCCCAGGTCGGCGGCGGTGCGCCCGGTGCGGGATCCTTCGAGACCGCGGTCGGGTCGCTGCCGCCGGCGCTGCACGAGGGGTTCGCCGCGGCGATGGGGCAGTCGATGCTGCTGCCGGCCGGCGTACTCCTGATCGGCCTGGTCGCGGCGCTGTGCTTCGCGCGCCCGGCGCACCTGCGGCGTACGTCGGCTTCGACGGCAGGCGCTCCCGGCACGCCGGGTTCGTCGGAGGTCTCGGGCGCCCCGGCCGGCTCCGGCTTCACCAAGGTCTGATGCTCAACCCGCACTTCCCGCGACGAGCTCCTCGTGGGAAGTGCGGGTTCGCCTACAGACCTTGGGGAAACCGAGGCGGAGGAGGCCCCTGACGAACCAGGGGTACGCCGCAGCGCCGCGCGGCCGTCCGGCCGGGCACGGCGCGCGGTGGGCCAGCCGGGTACAGGCGGCGGTCAGCCGGAGACGCTGGTCCCGGCGGAGCGGAGGTTCTCGCAGGCCTCGACGACGCGGGCGGCCATCCCGGCCTCGGCGGCCTTGCCCCACGACCGGGGGTCGTAGGTCTTCTTGTTGCCGACCTCGCCGTCGACCTTGAGCACCCCGTCGTAGTGGGTGAACATGTGCGCGGCCACGGGTCGGGTGAAGGCGTACTGGGTGTCGGTGTCGACGTTCATCTTCACCACGCCGTAGTCGACCGCCGCGCCGATCTCCTCGGCCGACGAGCCGGACCCGCCGTGGAACACCAGGTCGAAGGGCCGCGACCCCTCGGGCATGCCGAGCTCGCTGGTGACCGCCTGCTGCGCCTTCTGCAGGATCTCGGGGCGCAGCTTGACGTGACCGGGCTTGTAGGAGCCGTGCACGTTGCCGAAGGTGAGCGCGGTCAGGTAGCGCCCCTTCTCCCCGGTGCCGAGCGCCCGGACCGTGGCCAGCGCGTCCTCCGGTGTGGTGTAGAGCTTCTCGTTGATCTCGCCGACGATGCCGTCCTCCTCGCCGCCGACGACGCCGACCTCGATCTCGAGGACGATCCGGGCCGCGGCGGCCTTCTCCAGCAGCTCCTGGGCGATGGTCAGGTTCTCCTCCAGCGGGACCGCGGACCCGTCCCACATGTGGGACTGGAACAGCGGCGTACCGCCGTTCTTCACCCGCTCCACCGACAGGTCCAGCAACGGCCGGACGAACCCGTCCAGCTTGTCCTTGGGGCAGTGGTCGGTGTGCAGCGCCACGTGCACCGGGTACTTCTTGGCCACCTCCGCGGCGTACGCGGCGAACGCGACCGAGCCGGTCACCATGTCCTTGACGGTCGGCCCGGACAGGTAGTCGGCACCGCCGGTGGAGATCTGGATGATCCCGTCGCTGCCGGCCTCGGCGAAGCCCGCCAGCGCTGCGTTGAGGGTCTGGGACGAGGTCACGTTGATCGCCGGGTAGGCGAAGGAGTCCCGCTTCGCCTTGTCCAGCATCTCGGCGTACACCTCGGGGGTCGCGATAGGCATGTCCAGGTCTCCTCGTGGTCGGTCTCCCCTGATACGACAAACCCTAGCCCCGCCACGGCTCGTCCGAGTCCAGTCGGGCGTGCTGGCGCACCCAGGTGTGCATCGCGATCGCCGCTGCAGCGGACGCGTTGATCGAGCGGGTCGAGCCGAACTGGGCGATGGAGAAGGTGCCGTCGCAGGCGTCCCGGGCGGCCTCGGACAGGCCCGGCCCCTCCTGTCCGAACAGCAGTGCGCACCGGCGCGGCAGGGCGAGCGTCTCGAGGGGCTCGGCGCCGGGCAGGTTGTCGATCCCGAAGAGCGGTACGCCGGCCTCGCGCAGGTACGCCGCGAACCCGGCGGCATCCTCGTGATGGCGGATGTGCTGGTAGCGGTCGGTGACCATCGCCCCGCGGCGGTTCCAGCGACGGCGGCCGATGATGTGCACCTCGCAGGCCAGGAACGCGTTGGCCGTGCGCACGATCGTGCCGATGTTGAAGTCGTGCTGCCAGTTCTCGATGCCGACGTGGAACTCGTGGCGGCGCCGGTCCAGGTCGGCGACGATCGCCTCCATCCGCCAGTAGCGGTACCGGTCCACGACGTTGCGCCGATCCCCCTCGGCGAGCAGCGCGGGGTCGTAGTGCTCCCCCGCGGGCCACGGCCCTTCCCACGGACCAACGCCGACCTCCGCGGGCCCGTGCGGCATCGGGTCGTACGGCGCCCGCCGCCCCTGCTCCTCATGCTGCACCCGACGATGCTAGGTCAGCGAGCTGCGTCACCCCGCGTGCGCTGCCCTGCGTCCCCCGCGGGTGCGCTGCCCAGCGTCACGCGCGCGCGCCGGGCGGGCGTCAGGAGAGCCCGGATAGGGTGACCGACGTGGACACCGTGATGCTGCTCGTGCCGCAGCTGCTGGGGATCGACTGGCTCGATCCCGCCTACCTGCTCGACCGCTTCGGCGACTACGCCCTGTGGGCTGCGGTGTTCATCATCTTCGCCGAGTGCGGGCTGCTGATCGGCTTCTTCCTCCCCGGCGACTCGCTGCTGTTCACCGTGGGCATGCTGATCGCCCGCGACGACATGTCGTACCCGCTGTGGCTGGCCTGCCTGGTGCTCACCGTGGCGGCCGTGGCCGGCAACGCCTGCGGCTACGCGATCGGCGCGAAGGTCGGTCCGCGGATCTTCGACCGGCCGGACTCGAAGCTGTTCAAGCAGGAGTACGTCACCAAGACCCACGAGTTCTTCGACAAGTACGGCAACCGGGCGATCGTGCTGGGCCGGTTCGTCCCGATCGTGCGCACCTTCATCACGGTGATGGCCGGCGTCGGCGACATGGGCTTCCGCCGGTTCCTGACCTACTCCGCGATCGGCGGGGTGATCTGGGCGACCGGCGTGACGCTGCTCGGCTACTACCTGGGCCAGATCGCCTTCGTGCGCAACAACATCGAGGCGATGCTGGTCGCGATCGTGCTGGTGTCCGTGGTGCCGATCGGGATCGAGTTCCTGCGCGCGCGGGCGGCGAAGAAGATCGAGCAGATCACCGACTGACCGGGGTCTCGACAGGCTCGACCAGCCGGGGCACGACCTCGACCGGCCCGGGTCTCGACAGGCGCGACCAGCCGGGGTCTCGACGGGCTCGACCAGCCGAAGGAACGACCTCGGCCGACACGATGTCGCGGTGATCCCCTCCCCCTGGCCCCTGCGCAGCGGCGCAGTCCTGCTGCGTGACGCCGCCGCAGACGACGTCGAGCAGCTGCTGTCCTTCCGCAACGACCCGGACGTCAACCGCTTCATGATCCGCACCAGCGTCGAACCCGACACGTTCCGCGACGACTGGCTCGCGGTAGCGACCAGCGACCGCGACTTCTCCTGTGTCGCCGAGCTGGACGGCGACGTCGCGGCGATGGGGTTCCTCGAGGTCGTGGACGGCATGGGCCAACCCGGGATGCCCACCGGCACCGAAGATCACCTCGGGCTGCGCCGCGTGACGGCTGGGTGCAATGCGGACAACGCCGCCTCCGTGCGGGTCCTCGAGAAGGCGGGCATGCGGCGCGAGCAGCACGGGGTCCAGGACTCCTGGCACGCCGAGCTCGGCTGGGTCGACGGCTACCAGTACGCCCTGCTCGCGGACGAGTGGCGGGCAGCGCGCGAGCGTGAGGGCGTTCGGCCCTAGCGCGCGGTGCCCGGGGCGGGGTGCGCTGGTGTTGCCGGCCTCACCGGGTCTGCAGACCGGTCCACCCTCACCGGAGGCCCGCATGAAGGCGCTGACCCAGCATCGGTACGGAACCGCCGGCACCCTCGAGCTGCGTGACATCGAGCAGCCGAGACCCGCCGAGGGGCAGGTCCTGGTTCGCGTCGTGGCCGCCGGCCTGGACCGCGGCGCCTGGCACCTCATGGCGGGGGAGCCCTACCTGATGCGGGTCCTCGGCTTCGGCCTGCGCGCCCCGAAGGTGGCCGTGCCGGGCACCAACCTCGCCGGAGTCGTCGAGACCGTCGGTCCAGTGGTCACTGCGTTCTCCCCGGGCGACGAGGTGTACGGCGCGACCCGCGGCACGTTCGCGGAGTACGCCGTCGCGCCGGTCGGCAGTCTCGCCCCGAAGCCACCGCGGCTGACCTTCGAGCAGGCGGCGGTGCTTCCCTACCCGACGTTCGTGGCCCTCCAGGGGCTGCACGACCATGGACACGTCCAGCCGGGCCAGCGGGTTCTTGTGGTGGGGGCGTCCGGCGCCGTCGGCTCGATCGTGGTCCAGCTCGCGGCCGCCGCCGGCGCCCGCGCCACCGGTGTCTGCAGCGGCCGCCACGCCGGGCTCGTACGGTCCCTCGGAGCCAGCGAGGTCATCGACTACACCCGAGACGACCTCGCCGACGGCGCGCACACCTTCGACCTGGTCCTCGACGTCGGCGGCCGGACATCGGTGACGCGGCTGCGCCGGGCATTGACCCGAACCGGGACCCTCGTCATCCTCGGCGGAGAGGGCGACCGCTGGATCGGCGGCATCCAGCGTCAGCTGTGGGCCACCGCGCTGTCACCGTTCATGCCGCAGCGGCTCATCGCCTTCGTCGCCAAGGAACGCGCCGCCGATCTGGTGAGGATGAACGAGCTCGTCGCCGACGGGGCAGTCACGCCGGTGCTGGGCCCGACGTTCCCACTCGCGGACGGAGCGGCGGCCGTCGCGGCGTTCGAGAGCGGTGACGTGGAGGGCCGCATCGTCATCACCCCCTGAGCCCGGCTACAGGGCGAGGTCGCCTTGGCCGTACGCCGCGCGGTACTCCAGGCCCGCCTGCTCCACGGCCTCCCGGGCGCCGGTGTCGCGGTCCACGAGCACGGCGACCCCGACCACGTCGGCGCCGGCCTCGCGCATCGCCTCGACGGCGGTCAGCACCGACCCGCCGGTGGTGCAGGTGTCCTCGACAGCCAGAACCTTGCGTCCACCCACGTCCGGGCCTTCGATCCGGCGCTGCAGTCCGTGCGCCTTCTCGGCCTTGCGCACCACGAACGCGTCGACCCGCCGCGCCTGCGCGTCGGCGGCGTGCAGCATCGCGACGGCCACCGGGTCGGCGCCGAGGGTGAGGCCGCCGGCGGCGTCGTACTGCCAGTCCGCGGTGAGCTCGAGCATCACCCGCCCGATCAGCGGGGCGGCCTGCGCGTCGAGGGAGACCCGGCGCAGGTCGACGTAGTAGTCGGCCGGCTCGCCGGAGGAGAGAGTGACTCGCTCCCGGACGACGGCCTTGGCGTTGATCTGGTCCAGGAGTGCATCACGGTCGCTCATGGTGCGGCACTCTACTGAACGCCGTCCGACCGCGGTGCGGCGCCGACCAGGTGACCGAAGGCGATCATCCGGGTGTCGGTGTGGAACAGCTCCGCGCACGTGGTCAACGTGAGCAGCCGCTGCCCGGGGCGCTGCTCGGGCTCCACCCCACCGTGCCGTGGGTTCGTCGGCACCGGGTCGAGCACCCAGTCCTCGTCCAGCTCCACCACGAGCTCGCGGGGGTCGGTGTCGAGGCGGTAGCGATAGACCCGGCGTTGGGTCTCCACGACGACCAGGTCACCGGGACGCAGGTCGGGCATGTTCCGCAGCGGCTCCCCGTGGGTGATCCGGTGGCCGGCCAGGGCGAAGTTGCCGCGCGCACCCGGCGCCGCCGTACCCGGGAAGTGGCCCAGGCCGCGCTCGAGCTCGTGGTCGCCGACCCCCTCGAGCACCGGGACCACGTAGTCGTCGCCGAACCGCGGGATCCGCACGAGCGCGACAGCCTGCCCGGGCAACGGCGCCGTGGTGGCGGTGTCGCCAGGCGTCGCCGCCGGTTCCCTGCCCGCGGTCCGCCACCGCTGCTGCAGCTCGGAGACCACCTGCTGCTGCGCACGGTGCGCCACCACGTTGGTGCCGACCAGCTGCCAGCCGACCCAGCCGAGCAGCCCGAGACCGAGCAGCACCAGCACGAGCCCGACCCAGAACCCCGCGCCGCGGCCGGCTGCGGCGCTCCGGGTCTCGCGCCTCGGTCCCGACATGCCCGGCATTGTCCCCCCACTAGAGTCGATCCATGGCTGCAACTCCGGAATCCGCCCCCGAGCCCGCCGCCGAACCGCCGCGGATGGCCCACCGGCTGCGCGGTATCCCGCCGACGGTGTTCAGCGAGATGTCGGCGCTGGCCGTGCGCACGAACGCGCTCAACCTCGGCCAGGGCTTCCCCGACCAGGACGGTCCGTCCTCGGCCGTGGAAGTCGCCGTCGACGCGCTGCGCTCCGGACAGAACCAGTATCCGCCGGGACGCGGCCTGCCGGTACTCCGCCAGGCGGTCGCGGAGCACCAGGCCAAGCACTACGGCATCCAGCTCGACCCGGAGACCGAGGTGCTGGCCACCACCGGCGCGACCGAGGGAATCGCCGCGGCGCTGCTGTCGGTGCTCAACCCCGGCGACGAGATCATCGTGCTCGAGCCGTTCTACGACAGCTATCCCGCCTGCATCCAGATGGCCGGAGCGGTACGCCGCCCCGTGACCCTGCGCGGACCGGACTTCCGGCTCGACGTCGACGAGCTGCGCGCCGCGGTCACCGACCGCACCACGGCGATGCTGATCAACTCGCCGCACAACCCGACCGGCACCGTGCTCACCCGCCACGAGCTCGACGCGATCGCGCAGGTCGCGGTGGAGCACGACCTCGTGGTGATCACCGACGAGGTCTACGAGCACCTCGTCTACGAGGACCACGAGCACGTGCCGCTGTGCACCCTGCCCGGCATGTGGGAGCGGACCATCTCTCTGTCCAGCGCCGGCAAGACGTTCTCCTTCACCGGCTGGAAGGTCGGCTGGGCCACCGGGCCGGCCGACCTGGTGCGCACGGTCGAGGCCGCCAAGCAGTGGCTGACCTTCAGCTCCGGGGCGCCGCTGCAGCCGGCGGTCGCGCACGCACTGACGCACGAGGCCGACTACTGCACCGCGTTGCGTCGCGAGCTGCAGGACAAGCGCGACCTGCTCTGCACCGGACTGGCCACGCTCGACGTCGACGTCCGGGTCCCGGAGGGCACCTACTTCGTCACCACCGACGTACGGCGCTACGGCTACCGCGACGGGATGGAGTTCTGCCTGGCGCTGCCCGAGCGGGCGGGCGTGGTGGCCATCCCGACACTGGGCTTCTACGACGACCAGGACGAGGGACGCCACCTGGTCCGCTGGGCGTTCTGCAAGGAGACGTCCGTGCTCGAGGAGGGCGTGCGTCGGCTGCAGTCCGCGGACCTGGCCGCCCGTTGAGCTGCGGGCGCACCGCCGTCCACGGCAGGCCCTGACCGCCGCCTCCGGCCGGTCCTCACCACACGTTGCTCGGCGGGTCCGACTTGTCGCCGGACTCCGGCTGGCCCTGGCCTTCGCCCTGGTCCGGCCGGCGTGGCTGACCCGGTCGATCGGGCTGGCCCGGTTGCCCCTGCTGGCCCGGCTGGCCGCCGTACTCACCCGGATAGCTGCCGCCGTACTGGCCGGGGTAGGCCGCTCCATGCTGCCCGCCGGTCGGCTGGCCGGGGTACTGGCCCGGATACTGCCCGCCCTGCTGAACGCCCGGGTACTGCGCTGGCGGCTGGGCAGCGGGGTACTGACCGGGATAGCCGTAGCCATGAGCCGGGTAACCGCCCGCGCTCCCGGGTCCGCCCGCGGATCCGTGGGCGCGACGGGCGTACCAGTCGTTGGCTCCGCCGGTGAACAGCAGGGCGATCACCAGGCCGGAGCCGATCAGGGTGAACGCGCTGATCACGGAGGTGATCGAGACCAGGCTGAACAGTGCGGACACCGAGGCGGAGACCACCAGGGTGATCCGGGCCCAGTTCTGGCGCCGGAAGGCGAGAACACCGAGCACGATCGCGGCCAGGCACCACAGCACCACCACGACCGCGGCCACCCACAGCCAGCCGAGCAGCTGGCCGGAGCTGAAGCCGGCATCGGCGAACTCCGGCTGGGACTCGATGCCGCGGACGAACTCGTCGCGCGCCACCAGCATCACCAGCATCACCAGCCCGAAGGCGAGCGCGGTCAGTCCCGCCAGGACCCAGGTGATCCAGGCCGCGGCGGTCACCGTGGTCGGGCGGCGGTCCGGGTCGGAGGAGCCGCCGGGGTGATAACCGGGGTAGCCGCCGGCGCCCGTTCCGTACGCGGGCGGGTAGCCGGGCTGCTGCGCGTACGGCGCCTGCCCGTACTGAGGCTGTCCGTACTGGGGCTGTCCGTACTGGGGCTGCTGTCCGTACTGGGGCTGTCCGTACTGGGGCTGTCCGTACGGCGCCTGTTCCGACGGCTGGGTCGACTGCGGCCCCGTCTCCTGCCCGGCCTGCGGCCCCGTCTGCTGCCCCGTCTGCTGCCCCGGCTGCGAGCCGAAGCCCTGCGTCGGTGGCGGCACGGGACGCCCCTGCTCGGAGTCGGGCATCCGGGGCGGCGACGGGTCGGAGGGCTGCTCGTGAGACACCAGGGTGCTCCTCTTCTCGGGGGCGCGAGCGTGCGGGGACGTGCCGGGGTCTCCCGGCGGGACCGGGGTAGCGCCGGCAGACCGCGGGCGTGGACTCCGGCCGGCGAACCAGTCGCGGGCCGGGCCGGTCCACAGCGAGATCGCCGCGGCTGCCACCACCACCACGAACGGGCTGGCCGTCACGGGGGTGGTGGCCAGCAGCGCCACGGCCGCGATGGTCAGGCCGATCCGGGCGCCGCGGTGCCGCTGCAGCACGTAGACGGAGAGCACGACGGCGGCCGCGGCCACCGCGCCGGCGATCAAGAGCATCACCCGGAGCAGGCCCAGCACGTCGCCGGTCTGCAGGCCCAGCCCGCTGCCGGGCGAGGTGGACAGGAACTCCTCGATCGTGCGACGCATCTCGACCGAGTGGATCTGGCCCATCGCGTCGAAGAGCGTGACCACCAGCAGGGCAGAGCACACCACGGCGGCCCAGCCGGCCAGCGTGACCTGGCGGGGACGGGCCGGGTGGCCCTGCTCGGTCGGCTCGCGGTCAGCCATCGGTGCCTTCGCTCATGTCCTCATTCCATCACGCGTCACCGACGCTGCCGGGCGGCCGGCGGTCACGGTCCGCTCTCGACTACTGTTCCGCGTCGGTTCCGGACAGGGACAGCCCGTGGCCGTCCGGACCGACGTCGACGCGGACCGACGCCCCGTCGTGCACGGCTCCGGACAGCAACAGCCGGGCCAGCTGGTCCCCGATCGCCGACTGCACCAGCCGGCGCAGCGGACGCGCGCCGTAGGCCGGGTCGTAGCCGGTGCTGGCCAGCCACTGGTGCGCGGCGGGGCTGACCTCGAGGCTGATCCGGCGTACCGAGAGCCGCTTGGCCAGCTGCGCGATCTGCAGGTCGACGATGTGGGCCAGCTCGTCCTGGGTGAGCGCGTCGAACATCACGATCTCGTCGAGCCGGTTCAAGAACTCGGGCTTGAACGACTGGCGCACCACGGACATCACCGACTCGCGCTTCTTCTCGTCGTCGAGCAGCGGGTCGACCAGGTAGTTGGAGCCGAGGTTCGAGGTCAGGATCAGCACGGTGTTGCGGAAGTCGACCGTGCGGCCCTGCCCGTCGGTCAGCCGGCCGTCGTCGAGGACCTGCAGCAGGATGTCGAAGACCTCGGGGTGCGCCTTCTCCACCTCGTCGAGCAGCACGACGGAGTAGGGACGACGGCGTACCGCCTCGGTGAGCTGGCCGCCCTCCTCGTAACCGACGTAGCCGGGGGGCGCACCGACCAGGCGAGCCACGCTGTGCTTCTCGCTGTACTCGCTCATGTCGATGCGGACGATCGCCCGCTCGTCGTCGAACAGGAAGTCGGCCAGCGACTTGGCGAGCTCGGTCTTGCCGACACCGGTCGGCCCGAGGAACAGGAAGGACCCGGTGGGACGGTTCGGGTCGGAGATGCCGGCGCGGGAGCGGCGTACGGCGTCCGAGACGGCAGCGACGGCGGCCCTCTGGCCGATCAGCCGCTCGCCGATGACGTCCTCCATCCGCATCAGCTTCTCGGTCTCTGCCTCGAGCAGCCGCCCGGCCGGGATCCCGGTCCAGGACTGGATCACGTCGGCGATCTCGTCCGGCCCGACCTCCTCGCGGACCATCGGCTCGACCTCGGCCTCCTCGCGGGCGGCCTGTTCGAGCTCCTTCTCCAGCTCGGGGATCTGGCCGTAGAGGATCCGTGACGCCTCGCCCAGGTCGCCCTCGCGTTGCGCCCGGTCGGCCTGGGAACGCAGGGTGTCGATCTGTTCGCGCAGCTCGCCGACCCGGTCCAGGGCGTGCTTCTCGCGCTCCCAGCGGGCCTCCAGCCCGGTCAGCGTCTCCTGCCGGTCGGCGATCTCGGCGCGCAGCCGCTCCAGCCGCTCCTTCGAGGCCTCGTCGGTGGCCCGGGCCAGGGCCATCTCCTCCATCTTCATCCGGTCGACCGTGCGGCGCAGCTCGTCGATCTCGACCGGGCTGGACTCGATCTCCATGCGCAGCCGGGAAGCGGCCTCGTCGACCAGGTCGATCGCCTTGTCCGGCAGCTGGCGGCCGGTGATGTAGCGGTCGGAGAGCATCGCCGCGGCGACCAGCGCGGCGTCGGAGATGGTGACCCGGTGGTGGGCTTCGTACTTCTCCTGCAGGCCGCGCAGGATCGCGATGGTGTCCTCGACCGAGGGCTCGCCGACGAACACCTGCTGGAAACGCCGCTCCAGCGCCGGGTCCTTCTCGATGCGCTCGCGGTACTCGTCGAGGGTGGTGGCGCCGATCATCCGCAGCTCGCCGCGCGCCAGCATCGGCTTGAGCATGTTGCCGGCGTCCATCGCCGAGTCGCCCCCGGCGCCGGCACCGACCACGGTGTGCAGCTCGTCGATGAAGGTGATGATCTGGCCCTCGGAGTCCTTGATCTCACCGAGCACGGCCTTCAGGCGCTCCTCGAACTCGCCGCGGTACTTCGCGCCGGCGACCATCGCGGCCAGGTCCAGCGCGAGCACCCGGCGCCCCTTCAGCGACTCGGGGACGTCGCCGTCGACCACCCGCTGTGCCAGGCCCTCGACGACGGCGGTCTTGCCGACGCCGGGGTCGCCGATCAGCACCGGGTTGTTCTTGGTGCGCCGCGACAGCACCTGCACCACGCGGCGGATCTCGGTGTCTCGCCCGATGACGGGGTCGAGCTTGCCCTCGCCGGCCGCCGCGGTCAGGTCGACGGCGTACTTCTCCAGCGCCTGGTACGTCGACTCCGGGTCCTGGCTGGTCACGCGCGCGGAGCCGCGCACGCCGGCCAGCGCGCCACGCAACGCGTCCGCGGTGGCACCGGCCGCAGTGAGCAGCTCCTGAGCCGGGCTCTGCACCGTGGCCAGCGCGATCAGCAGGTGCTCGGTGGAGACGAAGTCGTCCTTCATCTCCCGGGCCGTGTCGTCGGCCTTGCTGAGCACCTGCAGCACGGCGCGGGAGTACGACGGGGCGGCCACGGTCGACCCAGATGCGGCCGGGAGCTTGCCCAGCTCGGAGTCGACCGCCGCGGTCACCGTCGCGGGCGACACCCCCACCGCCTCGAGCAGCGGGCGCGTGATCCCGTCGGTCTGGGCGAGCAGCGCGGCCAGCAGGTGCACGGCCTCGACCTGCGGGTGCCCGCCGGTGGCCGCGCCGGAGATGGCGGCGTTGATCGCCTCCTGGCTACGGGTGGTGAACTTCGATGCGTCCATGATCGGTCCTCCGACTCAGATGCGCCCTCGGCGCCACACGGTGATCGCCTGGCCGGTCGCGCCGATGCTCGGCCGCACTGCGGGCAGGTTCTGGTTCTGTCGCTGGCGCCCTCGGGCGCCGGCGTGGTCGGCAAGCTGGGCCGCGAGCTGGGCGGCCTGCTGCACCGCCTTGTCGCGGGCCAGCCGGTGCACCGCCGCCTCCTCGTCGAGCTCGGCGCAGCGGCGGCGCAGCGCGCTCACCTCGTGCTCCAGCTGCAGGATGCGGCGCACCCCCTCGAGACCGATGCCGGCGGCGGTGAGCTCGGCGATCTCGCGCAGGGTCTCGATGTCGCGCCAGGAGTAGCGACGCCCACCCCCGCCGGTGCGGCCGGGGGTGACCAGGCCGAGCCGGTCGTAGGTGCGCAGCGTCTGCGGGTGCAGCCCGGTCAGCTCGGCGGCCACGCTGATCACGAAGACCGGCACGTCCGGCTCGGGGGTGCCCGCTCCGGGCCGGCCGCCGCTGCCGGGGGCCCGCGTGGAACGGGTCACCCCGGGCGCCGCGCGGCGCCGGGCAGGGCCGCTCATGTCCGCGACTCCTCGAACAGCCGGGCCCGCAGCTCACCGCCGTTCGTCGCCTGGCGGTAGGCCTCGACCGCCGCCCGCGCCTCGGCGGACAGGTGCGCCGGGACGTGCACGTGCACCGTCACCAGCAGGTCGCCGCGGGCGTCGGCGCTGCCGCCCGACCCCTTGCCGGAGCGGGTGACACCGCGGCCGCGGACCCGGAACGTCCGCCCGTTCGGCGTACCCGCCGGGATCCGCACGGTGACCGGTGCACCCTCGAGAGTGGGCACCTTGATCTCGGCGCCCAGTGCGGCCTCGTCGAACGCGACCGGCACGTCGATGGTCAGGTTGTCGCCCTTGCGGCCGAACAGCCGGTGGTCGGAGACCTTCACGGTGACGCACAGGTCCCCGTTGGGCCCCCCGCGCTCGCCGCTGCCGCCCTTGCCCCGCAGCCGGATCCGCTGGCCGTCCTTGACGCCGGCGGGGATCCGCGCCTGGATGGTGCGGTTGGACAGGCCGCGGCCCGAGCCGTGGCAGGTCGGGCACGGGTCGTCCACGACCATGCCCCGGCCGCGGCAGGTCGGGCAGGTCTCGTTCATGGTGAACGCGCCCCCGACCGACGCCGCCACCATCCCGGCACCCTCGCAGTCCGGGCACACCCGCGGCACGGTGCCGCTGCGCGCCCCGGTGCCCGAGCAGTCCGGGCACGGGGCGTCGGAGGTCAACCGCAGCGACACCGTGACACCCCGGATGGCGTCGACGAAGCTGATCGTCGCCTCGGTCTCGATGTCCGCGCCGCGACGGGCCTGGGTCCGGGTACGGGCCCGGGTGCCGCCGCCACCGAACATCGTGCCGAACAGGTCGCCGAAGCCGCCGCCACCGCCGCTGCCGCCCTGGTCGCGCAGGAAGTCGGACAGGTCGAAGGGCTGACCGCCGGAGGCACCGCCACCGGAGTAGCCGCCGCTGAACCCGCCGTAGCTGCCGACCATGTCGCGCATCTCGTCGTACTGCTTGCGCTTGGCCGGGTCGCCGATCACGTCGTAGGCCTCCGCGATCGCCTTGAAGCGGTCCTCGGCGGCCTTGTCCCCCGGCTTGGAGTCGGGGTGGTTGGCGCGCGCGAGAGTGCGGTAGGCCTTCTTGATGTCGGCCGCGGACGCATCCTTGGGTACGCCGAGGACCTTGTAGAAGTCCTTGGTCGCCCAGTCGGCGTTCGTCACGCGCGCACCTCCCTTCCCTCGTCGTCGTTCGTCGTCGTGCGCCGGCCGCGGTTCAGTCCTGGCGCGAGCCGTCGCCGTCGTGGTCGTCCGGGCCGTCGGCCCGGTCGGCCTCGTTGACCGTAGCGCCCGAAACGTCCGGCGTACCGGCTTCGGGCGTACCCGCCTGCGACCCCGGCTCCGGGTCGACCACGGTCACTCGCGCCGCCCGCACCACCCGGTCACCGAAGCGGTAGCCGGCCTGCACGATGGTCTGGCAGGTGGTCGTGGTGACGTCGGCGGAGTGCGCGTGCATCAGCGCCTCGTGCAGGTTCGGGTCGAACTCGTCCCCGGTCTCACCGAACCGCTCCAGACCGAGACCGGACACGATCCGCTCCAGCGAGTCGGCGACCGCCTTGAAGCCGCCCTCGAGCTCGCCGTGCTCGCGCGCCCGGTCGAGGTCGTCGAGCACCGGCAGCAGGTGGGAGAGCACCGCGAAGGTGGCGTTCTGCTTGACCAGGTCCCGGTCGCGGTCCACCCGTCGCTTGTAGTTGACGTACTCGGCCTGCAGGCGCTGGAGGTCACCGGTCAGTGCGGCCACGTCGGACTGGGCCTTCGCCAGGTCGGCCACCAGGTCCGCGGGGGTGTCCCCGGCCATGTCGCCTCCTTCCGATCCGGCCTCGCCCTCGCCGGCGGCGCCGGGAGCCGCTGTGTCCAGCGGCTCCCGGTCCCCGGTGGGGCCGTGCTCCGGATCCGTGTGTGCGGGCGTCTCGTCGGGGTTGGCCGAACTCACTTGGCGTCCTTGCCGTCAGTGCTGCCGGAGCCGCCGGAGCCGTCGGAGCCCTCACCGCCGGTGTGGTCCTCGTCCACGATCTCGGCGTCGACGACGTCCTCGTCGGAGTCGCCGGTGCCGGTGGTGCCACCGGCCGCTGCCGCGTCGGACTCGCCCGCGGCGTACATCGCGGCGCCCATCTTCTGGCTGGACTCGCCCAGCTTGGCCACCGCGGCGTCGAGCTCGTCCTTGGCGACGTCGTCCTTCTCCAGCAGCGCCTTGAGGGCCGCCACGTCGGACTCGACCTCGGTCTTGACGTCCTCGGGCACCTTGTCGCCGTTCTCGGAGAGGAACTTCTCGGTGGTGTACACCAGGCCGTCTGCCTGGTTGCGCGCCTCGACCGCCTCCTTGCGCTGGCGGTCCTCCTCGGCGTACTGCTCGGCATCCTTGATCATCTTGTCGATGTCTTCCTTCGACAGTGCCGAGCCGCCGGTGATGGTCATCGACTGCTCGCGGCCGGTGCCGCGGTCCTTCGCGGACACGTGCACGATGCCGTTGGCGTCGATGTCGAAGGTGACCTCGATCTGCGGGACCCCGCGCGGAGCCGGCGGGAGGCCGGTCAGCTCGAAGTTCCCGAGCGGCTGGTTCTGCGCGGCCATCTGACGCTCACCCTGGTAGACCTGGATCTGCACCGAGGGCTGGTTGTCGTCGGCGGTGGTGAACACCTCCGACCGCTTGGTCGGGATGGTGGTGTTCCGCTCGATCAGCGTGGTCATCACGCCGCCCTTGGTCTCGATACCCAGGCTGAGCGGGGTGACGTCGAGGAGCAGCACGTCCTTGACCTCGCCCTTGAGCACGCCGGCCTGCAGCGCGGCACCGACCGCGACCACCTCGTCGGGGTTCACGCCCTTGTTGGGCTCCTTGCCCCCGGTCAGGTCCTTGACCACGTCCGCGACCGCCGGCATCCGGGTGGAGCCGCCGACGAGGATCACGTGGTCGATCTTCGACACGTCGAGCCCGGCGTCCTTGATGACGCGCTTGAAGGGCTCCTTGGTGCGGTCCAGCAGGTCGGAGGTGATCCGCTGGAACTCCGAGCGGGTCAGCTTCTCCTCGAAGTGCAGCGGGCCGGACTCCGAGTGGGTGATGTAGGGCAGGTGGATCGTGGTCTCGCTGGAGGAGGAGAGCTCGATCTTGGCCTTCTCCGCGGCCTCCTGCAGGCGCTGCCGGGCGATCTTGTCGGCACCCAGGTCGACGCCGTTGTTGTCCTTGAACTTCTTGACCATCCACTCGACGATCCGGTTGTCCCAGTCGTCGCCACCGAGGTGGTTGTCACCGGAGGTGGCCTTCACCTCGACCACGCCGTCGCCGATCTCGAGCAGGGACACGTCGAACGTGCCACCACCGAGGTCGAAGACCAGGATGGTCTGGTCGCTCTCCTTCTCCAGCCCGTAGGCCAGCGCGGCCGCGGTGGGCTCGTTCACGATCCGGCTCACGGTCAGCCCGGCGATCTCACCGGCCTCCTTGGTGGCCTGGCGCTGGGCGTCGGAGAAGTACGCCGGGACGGTGATCACCGCGTCGGTGACCGTCTCGCCGAGGTACGCCTCGGCGTCGCGCTTGAGCTTCTGCAGCACGAACGCCGAGATCTGCTGCGGCGTGAAGTCCTTGTCGTCGATGTGGGTCTTCCAGTCGGTGCCCATGTGCCGCTTCACCGAGCGGATGGTCCGGTCGACGTTGGTGACCGCCTGACGCTTGGCCACCTCGCCGACGAGCACCTCGCCGCTCTTGGCGAAGGCCACCACGGACGGCGTGGTCCGGGCACCCTCGGCGTTGGCGATGACGGTGGGTTCTCCACCTTCGAGGACGGCGACGACGGAGTTCGTCGTACCGAGGTCGATTCCGACCGCGCGAGCCATGTTGTTACCTCCGGTTCCGTGCCCGTGCTCGGTCCTGGTCCAGGCTCCGGCCTCGGGCGGTGTGCGTTCTGGGTTCAGTTCAGGGGCGCTGCGCCAAGTCTGTCAAACTCCTTGAGTCGGTTCAACTCAACTTGACTCACAGGGATCAACGCAGCAACGGTGCCTCGTGTTCCCCGTTCCGGCGCGAGTCATGCGGCGATTCGTGCGGCACCGTCCGGCGCCCGGCGCCCGGTGGGTCAGCCGCCGACGCGCACCGTGACCGGGGCCGAGTGCCGGCCGGTGGCCTGGTCGAGGACGCGGAAGCGGTTCGGTCCGGTCTGCGAGGTCAGCACCCAGGTGTGGAACCTGCCGCCACTCACCGACGCGGTGACCGGGAACTCGCCCCAGCTGCCGCCCTGACGCCGCTGGACCTGCAGGGTCGCCCCGCTGCCGTGCCGGTAGCGGCCCGTGAGGTCGATGCGCTCGCCGGGAGCGACCCGGGTCGGGCTGGCGTGCAGCGTGATCCGGGGCCCCCGCTTCTTGGCGTGCTTCCCGCGCTTGGCCTTCTCGTCGTCGGACGCGTCGGTCCCGCCGGTGGCACTGTCGGTCGCTCCGGCCTCGGGGCCGACCGTCGCATTCTCGGGGCCGGCCGACCCGTCGTTGCGAGGGCTGGGGCTGCGGACCGGGCTCAACGGCGGCACGTACAGGCTGGGCTGCGCGCGCGGGCCGCCGTCACCGCCACCGAGACCGACCACACCGGCCGCGCCGAGCGCGGCCATGCTGGCGACGCCGCCGACGATCAGCGCGACGGCGAGCAACGCGCCCAGCGCCACCAGCAGCTGGCGCGGCCAAGCGGTGTCGGGGTCCCCGGCGTCATGAGGACCACGCGGGCCATGAGGGCCATGAGCGCCGTCAGCGCCATCAGCCCCGGTCTTCCTGTCGTGCAACCTGTGCCCCGTTCGCCCGAGTCGATGAATCGTTCCCTGCCTCCACCGCCATGGTCCTGCATCGGTCCAAGCCGGTCAGTGCCCCACCCGGGTCACGAGCACTCCCCCACACGCACCAGCCATCGCCGCGAACCCGGACGATCGAGCCTGTCGAGCCCCCCATCCACGGCCGATCGAGCCTGCCGGGATCACACGCTCGGGACGCCGAGGTCCTTGCGGTAGCCGATGAACGCCTGCGACCACCCGTGCGGTGCGTCCGCGGGGCCCGTGGGTGCGAAGCCACAGCGCTCGAGCACGCGCCGTGAGCCCACGTTGTCGGAGGCCGCTCGCGCCGCGACCGTCCGCACCCCTCGTGCCGCCGCGATCTCGAGTGCTTCGGTGACGCCCGCCGTGGCGAGGCCCTGGCCCTGGGCCGCCTCGGCGACGCGGAAGCCAAGCTCGGTGAGGGCGGGATCGTCGACGTCGCTGAGGTTCACGCGCGCCAGGACCTCACCGGCATGGTCGACGAGGACGAAGTAGAGGGATGTGCCCTCCTGGTTCTCCTGCACCCGGTCGGCGAGGAGGGCGCCGAATCGCGCGAAGTAGTCGTCTCCGCGATCCCCGATACGGGCCGCGAAGAACGCCCGGTTCGCTCGTTCGAAGCGCTCGAGCGGCCGGGCGTGGGCTGCGGAGAGGAGCTCCAGGCTGGGCGGGGCGGTCATGAGCGCAAGCCAACCACGAGTGTGGGGTCGCGCTCACCCGCGTTTCCGGCGCGGGGTGATCTCGACAGGCTCGATCAGCCGAGGAACTCGACCAGCCGACGAGCTCGATCAGCCGAGGAGCTCGATCAGTCGAGGGGCTCGACCAGCCGAGGAGCTCGATCAGCGGCCAGCCCGCGGGGTGACCACGATCTGCGCGCCGTGGCGCGGGACGCTGGTGATGTTGCGGACCTTGGGACGCTCGCGGACGCCGAGCGGCAGGGTGAGGTCGAAGCGGCGCAGTACCTCGCGCAGCACGACGACGCCCTCCATCAGGGAGAAGCCCGCGCCGATGCAGCGGCGTACTCCACCACCGAACGGGATCCACGTGTTGGCTGCCACCTCGCCGCCCAGGAAGCGGTCCGGGCGGAAGCGGGCGGGGTCCGGGAAGTTGTCGTCGCGGCCGTGGCTGATGATGATCGAGGCACCGACGTTGGCCCCGCGGGGCAGGTCGATGCCGCCGATCGTCGCCGGGGCCATCAGGTGTCGGACCACCATCGGGATCACCGGATGTAGCCGCATCGCCTCCTTGAGTACCGCCTCGAGGTAGTCGCCGCCCTCGGCGTCGTCCCGCAGCGCCGCTTCGCGCGCCCGGGCGAGCTGGCCGGCGTCCCGAGCCAGCTCGTGCAGTGACCAGGCCAGGGCGGTCGCGGTGGTCTCGTGCCCGGCGAGCAGCAGGGTGACCAGCTGGTCGCGAAGCTCCTCGTCGCGCAGCCCGCCCCCAGCGCCCTCGTCGTCGATGCCGACGGTCAGCAGACGAGAGAGTACGTCGGTGCGTTCGGCCAGGTCTGCGGCCGCGCGGCGGTCGGCGATCTCGGCGTAGATCACCTCGTCGAGTCGTCGCTGGTTCTCCACCGTGGCCTTCCACGGGCCGAACCGCTGCAGCCACGGGTACCCCCAGCCGAGCAGGACGGCTGGGCTGATGTCGATCGTGCGGTAGACCAGCGGACGCAGTCGGGCCAGACGCCCCTCGTCAGTCACCCCGAAGACGACGCGCAAGATCACCTCGAGGGTGAGCGCGTTCATCCGGTCCAGGGACCGGAAGGCGACGCCGGGCTGCCAACCGGCGACCTCCTGCTCCGCGATGGCAGCGACCAGCTCCTCATACCCTCGCAGCGCCGCACCGTTGAAGGCCGGCATCAACAGCTTGCGTGCGCGCCGATGCTCGGCGCCGTCCTGGAGCAACAGCGAGTGCTCGCCCATGATCGGCCCGAGGATGGCATTGCCCTTCCCGGCGTGGAACACCTCGGGGTCGCCGGCGAAGATCTCCTTGACGTGCTCGGGACGGGTGAACAGCACCAGCGCGGACCCGGCCGGCATGATCCGCACGGTGAAGACGTCCCCGTAGCGCCGGTGCATCGCCGGGACGAACTGGTGCCGGAACCGCACCAGCGCGATGCTCTGCAGCACCGTCGGCCACCGCGGCCCGCGCGGGACCCGGTCAGCCGCGACCGCACCGGCCATGCCGGCGTTGAACGGCTTCATCCTCGCGAAGCGCTCGTCGGTGACGGACACGGCGCACCCACTTCCGAAAACTAGAACCGGTTCTCCCTCGCCGGCTCGATCCTACGCGGCCGCCATCCGCACCGGAAGGCCCCGCGAGGGGCCCGTCCGGGCCACCCGGGGAGAAGTAAAGGTATGAGGTCGAGCCATTGACGGCTGGCCCGGTCCTCGCCATTCTGAGCGAGCGGCACCATCCAGCGACGCGAGATCGGGAGCAGCCATGAGCACCACCGACAAGGCCTCATCACCGGAGCCCGCCGACCACCTCGACGACGACGCCCGCGTCCTCGCCGAGATGGGCTACAAGCAGGAGCTGCACCGCGGCATGTCCGCGTTCTCCAACTTCGCGGTCTCCTTCTCGATCATCTCGATCCTGGCCGGCGCGATCACCTCCTACGGCATCGCGCTGCGCTCCGGCGGCCCCTCGGCCATCGTGCTCGGCTGGCTGATCGTCGGACTGCTGGTCACCTGCGTCGCGCTGGCGATGGGCGAGGTGTGCTCGAAGTACCCGACCGCGGGCGGCCTCTACTACTGGGCGGGCCGGCTGGCCAAGCGGAACAAGCGCGTGTGGGCGTGGTACGTCGGCTGGTTCAACCTGCTCGGCGAGATCGCGGTGACCGCCGCGATCGACTTCGGCTGCGCCACCACCTGGATGGCGTTCAGCAACCTGGTGTGGGGCATCGAGCCGACCGCGACGAACACGTTCCTGCTCTTCGTCGCGATCATCGTCACCCACGCCCTGCTCAACACCTTCGGGGTGAACCTGGTCAGCCTGCTGTCCAACGTCTCCGCCTGGTGGCACGTGGTCGGTGTCCTGGTGATCGTCGTGGTGCTGTGGGTGCTGCCCGACAAGCACCAGTCGGTGGGCTGGACGCTCACGGGGTGGCACAACGAGACCGGGTGGAGCTTCGCGCCGTACGTGTTCTTGATGGGCCTGCTGATGGCGCAGTACACCTACACCGGGTACGACGCGTCCGCCCACGTGGCCGAGGAGACCAAGGGCGCCTCACGCTCCGCGCCGAACGGCATCGTGATGAGCGTGGTGGTCTCGGTGATCGGCGGCTTCATCCTGCTCTACTCGATCACCGCGTCGATCCAGGACAGCTCCTCGGCCGGGCTGACCGAGCTGGCCGCGACCGACACGGGCCTGCCGCCGGCGCAGATCTTCCTCGACGCCCTGGACAACCCGACGATGGCGAAGTTCCTGCTGTTCATCGCCTGCGTGGCGCAGTACTTCTGCGGCATGGCGTCGGTGACCGCGAACTCGCGGATGTCCTTCGCGTTCTCCCGTGACAACGCGCTGCCCGGCTCGCCGTTGTGGGCGAAGGTCAACCAGCGCACCGGAACGCCGACCAACTCGATCTGGCTGTGCGTGGTCTGCTCGATCATCCTGGCCTCGCCCTCGCTGTTCAACACCACCGCCTACCTCGCGGTGACCTCGATCGCGGTGATCGGGCTCTACATCGCCTACGTGGTGCCGGTGCTGCTGCGGCGGCTGCGCCCGGACTTCCAGGTCGGCCCCTGGAACCTCGGCAAGTGGAGCCCGGTGATCGGCTGGATCGCCGTGGTGTGGGTGGTCATCATCTGCATCCTGTTCGTGCTCCCGCCGGTGCGGCCGATCACGGTGGACACGTTCAACTACGCCCCGATCGCCGTGGTCGCGGTGCTGGCCTTCGCCACCCTCACCTGGTTCATCGGCGGCCGGCAGCACTTCATGCACGGCGCCAAGGACGTCCACACCACCAAGGCACTCGACGACATCGTCAAGGACTGATCCGATGCCCGCGCCCCGCGAGGTCCCAGCCCGGGAGGGCGACCTGGGCGAGGCGGTGCTGCAACC
>DASSVD010000198.1:0-3174 GCA_035706365.1 Nocardioidaceae bacterium | reverse complement strand
GCCGGTGGCGATCATGATCACCTTCGCGGTGCTCTACTTCAGCCTGATGATGGACGAGGGGCTGTTCGACCCCGCGGTCCGCCGGATCACGACCTGGGCCAAGGGCGACCCGATGAAGATCACCGTCGGCACCGCGGTGCTGACCCTGCTGGTCGCCCTGGACGGCGACGGCGCCTCGACGTTCCTGATCACCGTCTCGGCGATGCTGCCGCTCTACCAGCGCCTCGGGATGCGGCCGATCGTGCTCGCCGGAGTCGTGTGCCTGGGGGCCGGCGTGATGAACATGGTCCCGTGGGGCGGCCCGACCGCCCGGGCGATGGCCGCGCTGCACACCGACAGCAGCGTGATCTTCACGCCGCTGCTGCCGGCGATGGCGGCGGGCATCGCCTGGGTGCTGCTGTCGGCGTACCTGTTCGGGCGCAAGGAGCGCGCCCGCGTCGGTGTGCAGGACCTCGCCATCGCCGGTGACGGACCGGGCACGCTGCTGGCCCCGCCCCGCCGGACCACCGGTCAGCAGGTCCGCTTCTGGTTCAACCTCGCGCTCACCGTCGCGCTGGTGATCACCCTGCTGATGCAGGTGCTCCCACTCGAGGTGCTGTTCGTGATCGCCTTCAGCATCGCGCTGCTGGTCAACCGCCCGCGCTGGACGCAGCAGCAGGAGCTGCTGCAGAAGCACGGCTACAGCGTGCTGCTGGTCACCTCGATGATCTTCGCGGCCGGCGTGTTCACCGGCGTGCTGGGCGGGTCGGGGATGATCACGGCGATGGCCGAAGGGCTCGTGCAGCTCGTCCCCGAGGGCATGGGCAGCCTGCTGCCGCTGCTGACCGCGGTGACCAGCATGCCGATGAGCCTGCTGTTCACCCCGGACGCGTTCTACTTCGGGGTGGTCCCGGTCCTCGCCGAGACCACCCAGGCCCTGGGCGGCAACCCGGCCGAGATCGGCCGCGCCGCGGTCCTCGGCCAGATGACCACGGGCTTCCCGCTCAGCCCGCTGACCGCCTCCACCTTCATCCTGGTCGGTCTGACCGCCGTCGACCTCGGCGATCACCAGCGGTTCATCTTCAAGTGGGCCTTCGGAACGACCCTGGTGATGACCGCCGTGGCACTGCTCACCGGAGCGATCTCGCTGTGACACGGGTCCGGATCGGCAGCGGTGCCGGCTTCTCGGCGGATCGCATCGACCCGGCCGTCGCCCTCCTGCGCGACGGTGACCTCGACGACCTGGTGCTGGAGTGCCTGGCCGAGCGGACCATCGCGCTGGGGCAGCTGCGCCGCCGGCTGGACCACGAGGCGGGGTACGACCCGCTGCTGCGCCGCCGGCTCGACGCGCTGCTTCCCGACGCGCGGCGACGCGGCGTACGCCTGCTCACCAACATGGGGTCAGCCAACCCCACTGCCGCCGGACAGGTCGCCCGCGCGGTGGCCGAGGCGCACGGCCTGACAGCGCGGATCGGGGTGGTCACGGGTGACGACGTCCTCGACCAGCTGGACCTGGACGCCCCGGCGCTCGAGGACGGCGTCGCCCTCCGCGCCCACGGTCCGGTGGTGTCGGCCAACGCCTACCTGGGTGCGGATGCGATCCGCCCGGCCCTCACGTCGGGCTGCGACCTGGTGATCACCGGGCGGGTCGCCGACCCCTCCCTGTTCCTCGCGCCGCTGGCGGAGCGGCTCGGGTGGCGCGACGACGACTGGGACCGGAGCGCGGCCGGCACCATGGTCGGGCATCTGCTGGAGTGCGCGGGCCAGCTGACCGGTGGCTACTTCGCCGACCCCGGCAAGAAGGATGTGCCGGACCTGGCCCACCTCGGCTTCCCCTATGCCGACGTGGATCCGGACGGAGCCGCGTCGTTCGGCAAGCTGCCCGGCACCGGCGGCCGCATCGACCGGGCGACGGTGCGCGAGCAGCTGCTCTACGAGATCACCGACCCCACCGCCTACGCCACGCCCGACGTGTACCTGGACCTTCGCGGCGTGCACGTCGAGCAGTCCGGCCTCGACCGGGTGGCCGTGCGCGGCGCGTCCGGCCGCCCCCGCCCCGACCAGCTCAAGGTCAGCGTCGGGTATCGAGCGGGTTACCGGGCGGAGGGAGAGATCTCGTACGTCGGCCCCAACGCCGCGCAGCGGGCCCGGCTCGCGGGCGACGTCGTCAGCGAGCGGCTGAAGGGACACGGGCTCCGGCTGCGGGTCGACCTGATCGGAACGCTGCCTGCGCCGGTCGCGAGCGGCGGACCTGCCGTCGACGTCGACCCCGGGGAATCCGAGATCCGGTTGCGTGTCGCCGCCCTGTGCCCTCACCAGGAGATCGCGGACGAGGTGTGCGGCGAGGTCGAGGCGCTCTACACGAACGGCCCGGCCGGCGGCGGGGGCGTGCGCACGGAGACCACGGAGGTGATCGGCATCGTGTCCACGGTCATTCCACGCGAGCGAGTGCGGCCGCGGCTGGAGATCATCGAGGTAGGAGGCGACCATGCGCCTGCATGATCTCGCGCACGCGCGTGCGGGCGACAAGGGAGACACCTCCACGTTGACGGTGATCCCCTACGCCGACGAGGACTTCGGGTTCCTCGTGCAGCACCTGACCGCCGACGTCGTCGCCGCGCACCTGAGCGCGCACGTGCGGGGGCCGGTGCGCCGCTACGAGCTGCCCAACCTGTGTGCGCTGCAGTTCGTGTGCCGCGACTCCCTGGGCGGCGGGGTCACCACGTCCCTCGCCCTCGACACCCACGGCAAGGGCCTGAGCTCGCGGTTGCTCTCGCTGGAGCTCCCGGACGGCGCGGACCGCGGATCGGCCGAGGACACGTCGCCCGGGTGACACACTGCTCTGCGACAAGGAGGAGCAGATGATCGCACCGTTCGTGGACCAGGCCTGGCTCGCCGCGCATCCGGAGGCGGTGCTCGTCGACGTCCGGTGGTACCTCGACGGGCGGTCGGGGCGAGCGGCGTACGAACGCTCTCATCTGCCGGGTGCGCGCTTCGTCGACCTGGATCGCTGGCTGTCCGCCGAGCCGAGCGATGCGGCGGGCCGGCACCCGCTGCCCGACCCCGAGGTGTTCGCCGAGGGGATGCGGCGGCTCGGGGTCAGCGACCAGGACACCGTGGTGGCGTACGACGACGCCGGCTGCGTGACCGCGGCGCGCCTGGTATGGATGCTGCGTGCGCTGGGGCACGAGGCGG